>NZ_CP127015.1:1372500-1672500 GCF_035199985.1 Nguyenibacter sp. L1 | reverse complement strand
GGCATCGCCGCCCAGGGCGTACCGCGCGCTGGTCAGCGCCGCCTGGCGGGTCAGCGTGCCCAGGTCGGCCTGGCGCACCGCCAGGATGTCGCGGTCGCGCAGCACGTCCATATAGGCGCCGATCACGGCCTGGAACATCTGCGCCTCGGTCAGGCGCAGGGCATGGTTGGCGGCATGGGCGCGGGCGTCGGCGGCGCGCACCTTGTTGGCGACCTGGCCGCCCGTATAGATCGGCTGGCGGACCGAGAGATACGTGTCGGCATAGTTGCTCTGGACCGAGCCCAGGGCGAAGGCGCCGATATAGGGACCCTGCTGGTAGGATGCGTCCGCGTAGGCGGTGACGGTCGGCCGCCAGCCGGCGCGGGCGGCGGCTTCGTCCTCGGCCGCCGCGCGCTGCGTCGCCTGCTGGCCCAGCAGGGCCGGATTGCCGCGATAGGCCAGGGTCATGGCCTGCTCCAGGGTCATGGTTTGCAGGGCCACGGTTTGCGGGGCCACGGTTTGCTGGAGAGCAGGGGCCTCGGGCGCCGGGCGCGGGTGGGCGCCGGCCGGGCCGAACGGGAATGCTGCGATCGTCGCCAGCAGGAGGATGCGCTTATTCATGGCGAAGTGCCTTCGCGGGCTCGGCGCGGGCGACGCGGATGGTCTGGCCGAGGATGGTGAGCAGGGAGAGCAGGGCGGCCAGCAGGCTGACCGTCGCGAATTGCAGGGGCGACAGGCCCACCCGTTCGTCGAACCCGGCCAGCCAGCCGCGCATGGCGACCCACGCGGCCGGCCAGGCGATCAGATTGGCCAGCAGCACCGGCCGCAGGAACTGGCCGATCAGCAGGGCCAGCACCTGCCGCGTGTTGGCGCCCAGCGTCTTGCGGATGCCGATCTCGTGGATGCGGCGCGCGGCGCTGAAGGAGGACAGGCCGTAGAGCCCGATACAGGCGATGGCGACGGCGACGACGGCGCCCAGGGTGAATAATTGCCCGCGCCGCGCATCCGGCTGGAAATAGGGGGCCAGGCGTGTCGCGGCGGCCTCGCCCATGAACGGCATGTCCGGCGCCAATGTGCGCCATGCGGCCTGCAGCCGGTCCAGCATGACCTGCGGCGGCACCGAGTCCGCGCGGACGGCGATGACGGCGAAGGGAACCATGTCGTCGGTGCGCAGATAGACCTGCGGGTCCACCGGCGCGCGCGGCGACCTGAAGCGGACGTCGCGCGCTACGCCGATGATGACGAAACGGATCTGGCCCTTGATCAGCACATGGCCGAGCGCCTGCGATGGATCGGAAAAGCCAAGGGTACGGCTGGCCTGTTCGTTGATGACGATACTGGCGGTGGCGGGCGTGCCGTCGGCGTAGCCGGGTTTCAGGGCGGTATCCTGGCCATGGGCGGCGTCGAACCAGCGGCCGGCCAGCAGGGTGGCGCCATAGGTGCGGACATAGTCGCGTCCGACCCATTCGACCGTCAGCAGCGGATCGGTCTGCGGGCGGTCGGCGCGCTTGAACGTGTCGTTGGACTGGCTGTTCGGGCGCGGCTGCCGGTCGGACAAGGTCACGGACCGCACGCCGGGCAGTGCGCGGAAATTGTCCATGATGGATTGCTGCCGCGCATCGATTTTCCTGGAACTTTCAAGAGAAACCAGGAAAAGCCGGTCCTGGCGGAAGCCGCGGTCGGCCTGGCGCAGGAACGATGCCTGCGCGTTGACCACCAGCGTGCAGATGGCGAACGCGACGGCGAAGCTGAATTGCATCACCACCAGGGCATTGCGCAATCGCCGGCCCATTCGCCCGCCCGCCGGCTGGCGCGTGGCCGCCAGGACGGCGGCCGGCCGGTAGCCGGACAGGACCAGCGCCGGATACAGGCCGGCGGCGATGCCGACCACCAGCACGATGGCGACCAGGCGCGGGACCAGCCAGAGATAATCGATCCTGACCGACCAGCCGCCCAGCCTGTCGACGAACGGCAGGGCGATTTCCGTCAGCGCCAGGCCCAGCACGGCGCAGGGGATCAGCAGCAAGATCGATTCCGCCAGAAACTGGGCCAGCAGATGCGGACGCGTCGCGCCCAGGACCTTGCGCAGCGCGACCTCGCGCGCGCGCAGTCCGGCGCGCGCGGTCGCCAGATTGACGTAATTGATCGCGGCAGCCACCAGGGCCAGGACGCCGACGATCTGCAGCGCGTCGACCACCCGCCGGTCGGTGCTGTTGCCGTCGTCGTCGCCGCCATAGAGATGAAGATCGCGGAAATGCGCATCCAGCAGCGGCATCAGCGCCAGCTTGTACCAGCCGGGCTGCAACTGTGGCGGCATGCTGGCGCGCCGCCGGACGAAGTCCGGCAGGCCGGCCGCCAGCGCGTTTGCGTCGGCGGCGGAGCGGAACCGCAGCCAGATCTGGCCCGAGCTGCTCTCCCAGATATGGAAGGCGGGCATGACGTCCTTCATGGCCTGTGGAAAGGCGGCCAGCAGGTCGGGGCGCAGCGTGCGGTCACGGGGGACGTCGCGAAACACGGCCGAGACGGTATAGAGCGTGCGCCGATCGTCGACGGTGATGAAGATCCGCCGGCCGCGTGCCCGCACCGTGCCGAACAGGCGGCGCGCGGTGGACTCGCTGACGGCCACGCGGTCGGGGGCGGCCAGCGCGTCCCCCGCCGTGCCGTCGCGCAGAGCGAGGGAAAAGACGTCGAGGAAGCCGGGATCGACGAAATCGACCGGGATCGTCACCGGATCGCCGTGGCCGGTATCGATGGCCGCTCTGCGTGGGGCCAGCCGGGTCGCGGCGCGGATCTGCGGAAAATCGGTGCGCAGCGGATCGAAGGCCATGAAGCTGACTTCCGGGGCATGTATCAGCGTGCGGCCGGGCAGGTTCCAGATTTCGTCCAGCCGATAGATGTCTGCGGCGTCCGGTACGGCGCGATCGAACCCGTACTCGTATCGCGCCACCAGCGAAAGTACCAGGAACACCGCAATTCCCAGGCCCAGCCCGGCGATGTTCAGGGCGACATAGAGCCGGTGCCGCAGCGTGGAGCGGTAGAAGGCGACCAGGGCATTGGCGATCAGCATGATCGGGGACCTTCGCGGAACGGGTGGAGACGGGGATCAGTCATGGCGCAGGGCGCGGGCGGGTTCGGCGCGGGCGACGCGGATGGTCTGGCCCAGCACGGTCGCGGCCGCGAGCGCCACGGCGCCCAGCGTGACGGCGAGGAAATAGAGCGGGGAGAGCGCGATGCGCTGGTCGAAGCCGGCCAGCCAGGTCCGCATGGCCAACCAGGCGACGGGCCACGCGACCAGCGCCGAAACTGCGACCGGCCGGATGAACTGGACCAGCAGCAGGCGCAGCACGTCGGCGGTGCCGGCGCCCAGCGTCTTGCGGATGCCGATCTCGCCCAGCCGTCGCGTGGCGTTGAAGGCGGAAAGTCCGTACAGGCCCAGGCAGGATATGGCGATGGCGACGACGGCGCCGGCGGTGAAGAGCTGCCCGCGCCGCTGGTCCGGCTGATAGAAACGTGCCAGACGGTCGTCGGCCGACGCGGCATCGAACTGGATATCGGGCACAAGCTGGCGCCAGCCACGCGCCAGGGCCGCCAGCATCGCGCGTTCGGTGGGGCCGGCGAAGCGGATGGCGGCGTTGGACCCGCCGATGATGCCGGGCTGATAATAATAAAATTGCGGTTCCACCGGCCTGGTGCCGGACCCGAAGCGGGCATCCGCGACGACGCCTATGATCGTGCGCGGCGCGGTCCCGGTCCCGATCTGCGCCGTGACGGGCCGGCCGATCGCGGCGTCCGGCGAGGCGAAGCCCAGGGCGGCGGCGGCGCTGCGGTTGATGACGATGTTGCTGGCGCGCGGGTCGTCGCGGTCTTCCGGGGCGATGTCGGTGCCGTGCGCGTCGTCGAACAGGCGGCCGGCGAGCAGCGGCGTTGCATAGGTACGGAAATAATCCCGGCCGACGTGCTGTTGGACCAGTTCCTGCTGCCGGTTCGCGGCACCCGGCCGCCAGACGGACTGCATCGACAGGAGGTCGTTGCCGGGCGCGCGATCGGATTGGGTGACGGAGCGTACGCCCGGCAGTTTGGCGAAGCTGTCCAGCAGTGCCTGTTGGCGCGGACGAAGCGCATCGTCGGCCATGCTGCTGACGATGATCAGCCCATCGCGGCGAAAGCCCCGATCGGCATCGCGCAGATGCGCCACCTGCAGGTCGATGACCAGCGCGCAGATGGCGAAGCCGATGGCGAAGACGAATTGCGCCCCGACCAGGATTGCGCGGATCCGCGTCCCCATCCGCCCCATGGACGGCATGCGCGCGGCCGCCAGGATGCGGGCCGGCGCATAGGCGGCCAGGACCAGGGCGGGATAGAGACCGGCGCCGACGCCCGCCACGACGACAAGCAGCGTCAGGCGCGGCAGCAGCCAGCCATAGGATATCGCGACTTGCCAGCCGCACAGCATGTTCAGCGGCGGCAGGGCCAGTTCGGTCAGCGCCAGGCCCAGCAGGGCGGCCAGCGCGACCATGGCGACGGCCTCGCCCAGGAACTGGATCGTCAGCAGGGCGCGCGACGCGCCCAGCGTCTTGCGCATCGCGACCTCACGCGCGCGCAGCATGGCGCGCGCGGTCGCCAAGTTGACGTAATTGATGGTCGCGGCCAGCAGCGCGAGGACTCCGACGATGCCCAGCGCCAGCACGCTGTCGCGATCGGCGCCGGCCGTCGCATCGCGGAAATGCATGTCCGCCAGGGGCGTCAGCGCAAAACCCCTAGTATATTGCAAGGTCGGCGCATCGTTGCTGTGCCGGGCGATGAAATCGCCCAGACGCGCCGCGACGGCTTGCATGCCCATGCGATCGGAAAAGCGTAGCAGGGTCACGCCGGTGCCGGCTGCCCAGAGATTCAGGGAGCGCCGGCCGCGGATACGTTCGGGTATCGGCGCCGCCGCGTCGATCCGGTAGGTCGAGGCGAGGGGCAGGTCGCGAAAGACGGCCGACACCACATAGGTTTGCGCCGATCCGTCGACCACCATCCGCATCGTGCGGCCCACGGCGTGGATCGTGCCGAAATATTTGCGCGCCAGGCGTGCCGACAGCACGATCCGGTCCGGCGCGGCCAGGGCCTCGGCGCGCTGCCCGTCGATGACCGGCAGCGCCAGGACATCCGGCAATTCCGGATCGACGAACTGGATCTGCTCCGATTCCATGATGCGCGCGCCGCCGTTCCGCAGGTCGGATGGCGGCGCGATCAGGGTGACCTGCTGGGGGATCAGGCGGCTGCTGGCGCGGATCTGCGGAAATTCGGCGCGCAGCGCGTCGCGGGCGCGATAGGTCGAAAAATCCGTGCGATCGCCGGGCACCCCGACCGAATGCGCCCAGAGCTGGTCCAGCCGGTAGATGTCGGCCTGATCCGGCCAGAACCGGTCATAGCCGTATTCGTAGCGCACCACTAGCGACAGCAGCAGGAACACCGCGATTCCCAGCCCCAGACCGCCGATATTCAGGACGGCGTAGAGCCGGTGGCGCGACAGCATCCGGCAGAAGGTCAGCATTCCATGCAGCAGCATCAGGCGGCTCCGTTCCCGGGGGCGGATGGAAAATCAGATGGCGTTGCGGACCGAGATCACGATCTGGCCGTCCAGCATGTCCACGCGGCGCCGGGCCATGTCGGCATGGCTGGGCGAGTGGGTGACCATCACGATGGTCGCGCCCTCGCGATTGAGGGTCTGCAGGATATCCATCACCTGCATGCCGTTCTCGGTATCGAGATTGCCGGTGGGTTCGTCGGCCAGGATCAGGTCGGGCTCGCCCACGATGGCGCGCGCGATCGCCGCGCGCTGCTGCTGGCCGCCCGAAAGCTGGCTGGGGTAATGGCGCGCGCGGTGGCCGATGCTGACGCGGTCCATCGCGGCGCCGACGCGCGCGCGGCGCTCGGCGCGGGGCATCTTGCGATAGATCAGCGCCAGTTCGACATTTTCCTCGATCGTCAGTTCGTCGATCAGGTTGAAGCTCTGGAAGATATAGCCCAGATGGCTGCGGCGGAACTGCGCCAGCTCGGCCTCGGCCATGGTGCTGAGCTCGTGATCGCCGAAACGGTAGCTGCCGCTGCTGGGCCGGTCGATCGTGCCCAGGATGTTCAGCAGGGTCGATTTGCCGCAGCCGCTGGGCCCCATGATGGCGACGAATTCGCCGCGCTCGATCGTCAGGTGCACGTCATGCAGGGCGGTGGTCTCGACCTCGTCCGACCGGTACAGGCGGTTGATGTCGGCAAGCTGGATCAGCATGGCGCGGTCCTATCGGATGAGAAGCTGGTTGAAATCGTGAAAATTCGTGTAGGCGGACGTCACGATCCGCTCGCCGTCGCGCAGGCCCGCGGTGATTTCCACCTGTTCGGGGTTGCGGCCGCCGACGCTGATCGCGCGGCGCGTCGCATGATGCCCGTCCGCCGAGACGACGAAGACCGAATTGCCGCCGCTGCCGTCCAGCCAGGCGCCGTTGGGAGCGATCAGCGCCTGACGGGTGCGGCCCAGGGTCAGGCGGCATTCCACGCTTTCGCCCCGGCGCAGGGCGGCGGGGGGCGTCGTGTCGAAGGTCAGTTCGGCGCGGAACTGGCCGGCGGTGATCTGCGGATGGACGCGCGCCACCGTAAAGGGCACGTCATGGCCGTCGATCTGCGCGATGCCGTGCTCGCCCACCGCGACGCGGGCGAGGTAGAATTCGTCGATGTCGGCATCCAGCCGCCATGCGCCCTCGCTGTCGATCTGGCCGATCGGGTCGCCGGCCTTCAGCGTCTGGCCGGGCTGGAGGGTGAAGTTGGTCAGGCGGCCGGCGACGGGCGCGCGCAGGGTCAGCGAGGACAGGCTGTCCTCGACCGCCGCCAGCGTGTGGCGCAGCCGTTCCGCCGTGCCGTCGAGTTCCCTGGCCTGGGCCTGGGCGACGGCGCGGTCCTTCTGCCGGGCGGCGCGCAGCAGGGCCAGGCGCCCGGCATAATAGGCGTCCTCGTCCGCGAAGGTCTTGACGTTGGCGTCGGATTCGAACCCCTGGGCCAGAAGCTGCCGGCGGATCGCCAGCTCGTGCCCGGCTTTCAGCAGATTGTAGCTGGCTTCGGCGATCGTGCCGTCCTCGCCGGTCTGCGATTGCTGCAGGGCCAGGCGCTGGGCGCTGAGGTCGCCCAACTGGCCGGCGATCGCGGCCTCGCGCGTGCTGACATCCAGTTCGAGCTGCGGATTGGTCAGGCGGGCCAGCACGTCGCCCGGATGGACTAGAATCCCGTCGGGCACCGCGACCGAGGCGACCTGCCCGCCCTGGACCGCGCCCAGGAAGGTGACGTGCAGCGGGGCCACCGTCGCGCGCACCGGCAGGTAGTCCAGAAAGGGCTGGACGTGCACGGTATCGATCGCAAGATCGTCCTGCGCCACGGCCAGGCTGCCCGATGCGGGGACCAGGCGCCAGGCGGCCAGTCCGACGGCCAGCACCAGCACGCCGGCGCCATAGCGCAGATAGGGGCGCAGCCGGCGCATGCGCGAGGGCGCGACGCGGCGGTCCATGCCCGCGCCCGGCGCGCGCCCGGGCGACGACGCGGGCTCGGCGGCCCCGGCGGCCCCGGCGGCTCGTGCGGGGCGCGTGGATGCCCCGGAGGGGCTGGCGGATGATGGGGCGACACTGTCCGGCATATTCGACTTCCTTTGCCTGCCGAACAGTGTAACTCTTGTGGAATCATTTTTTACATCGTTGAATAATAACGATATTATCGCATATGTCCGAGGCTGGTGTCCGCCAGCGAACAGCACTGTCCGGATCCGAACATGTCCGACGCCGCGTCAAGCCCCGTTGTGCCGCACCCCCCGGTTTCGCCTTCGGGCGGGTCTTCGGCGGCGCCGTGCATCCTGTTCGTCGATGACGATGCCGATATCCGCCAGGCGACGTCGCTGCTGCTGCGGCGCCGGGGGTTCGACATGGTCGCGGCGGAGAATCCCGAGCAGGCGCTGAGCGCCCTGGCCGCGTCGCCGGTGTCCGCCGTGCTGCTGGACCTGAATTACCGGCGTGGCGCCACCAATGGCGAGGAGGGGCTGGCCTGCCTGCGTGCGGTGCTGGCGCATGATCCGGGCCTGCCGGTGGTGGTGGTGACGGGGCATAGCGGGGTGGCGATCGCGGTGGCGGCGATGCGGGCCGGGGCGGCGGATTTCGTGATGAAGCCATGGAAGAACGACCGGCTGGTCGCGACCATCGAGGATGCGCTGGCCACGCATCGCCGGCGCCTGGCCGCGCGGCTGCCGGTTCGGCCGGACGGTTCCGGCGCGGGCGGCGGGGACGGCGCGCCGTCGCAGACGGCCGGGCCGGATGACGGGATGATGATCGCCGGCTGTGCGGTGACGCGCGACGTGCTGGAGCGCGCCGACCGGGTGGCCCCGACCCAGGCGAGCGTGCTGCTGAGCGGGCCGGCCGGGGCGGGCAAGACGGCGCTGGCCCGGCGGATCCATCGCCTGTCGGCGCAGCGGGCGGGACGGCTGGTGGTGCTGGACCCGATGCTGGGCGAGGGCGAGGAGGCGCTGTCGATCCGGCTGGCGGCCGTGGGGGCGGGCGATACGCTGCTGGCCGAGGAGATCGGCGCCTGGCCGGCGGCCTGGCAGCAGCGCCTGCTGGCACGCCTGCAGGCCGGGTGCGGGGCGCGGCTGCTGGCCACGGCGCGCGTGGGCGGCGCCGCGCTGCGCGAGGCGGTACTGCCGGACCTGCTGCATCGCCTGTCGGTCGTGACGCTGGTCCTGCCGCCGCTCGCGGCGCGGGGCGCGGAAATCGGCGTGCTGGCGCGGCACTTCCTGCGCCTGTTCGGGCGGCGGCACAATGTGGCCGAGCGCAGCCTGTCGCCCGAGGCCGAGGCGGCGCTGGCCGCGCGTCCGTGGCCCGACAATGTGCGCGGGCTGCGGCAGGCGATGGAGCGGGCCACCGTGCTGGCGCGGGCGCCGGTGCTGGGGCCGGAGGATCTGGCGGAACCGATGCCAGGTGCCGGGGACGCGGCGGAGCAGGACCCGGCCGCCCAGGACTCGGCTGTTCAGGACCTGACATTGGCGCAGTCCGAAAAGACGATGATCGAGGCCGCGCTGCGCCGCCACGGCTTCAATGTCAGCCACGCCGCGCGCGAACTGGGGCTGACCCGCCCGGCGCTGTACCGGCGCATGGCGCGGCACGGGCTGTAGGGCGCGATGGCCGACATGGCGGCCGGCGGCGCGCGGGATGTCGAACATGTCGCGCCGGGGCTGGTCCCGGTCGCTTGCTGCCTGGCCGGGGTCGCGTCGTGCGGGGGGCTGGTGGTGCTGTGCGTGCTGCACCGGTTCTATGCCGCCGCCCTGGTCATGTCGGCTTGTGCGCTGCTGCTGGGGGCGCTGGTGCTGGGGCGGCTGGCGCGGCTGGAACAGCGGGTGCGGAACCGGGCGGCCCGGCTGCGCGCCCCGCCGTCGCGCCCGGACCAGACCGCGATGCTGCGCGCCATGCTGGACCATGCGCCGGTGCCGCTGCTGGGCGTGACGCATGACGGCGTGCTGCGCGCCGCCAACCGCGCGGCGCGGCGGCTGTTCGGTACCGATGACCGGGTGCCGGACCCGCCCGCGGCGCTGGCGGCTTCCCTCGCATCTACCCTGGCATCCTCCTTGGCGCGGGCCGAGGCGCAGGGCCGGGCCGTGGTGCGGCTGGACCGTCCGGGCGGGGCGCGCCATTACGCCCTGTCGGTGGCGCAGGCCAGCCTGCACGGTCCCCTGGCCCGGCTGGTGGCGCTGACGGATATCGAGGCCGAGCTGAATGCGGGCGAGGCCACCGCCCTGCGCGAGGTCCTGCAGGTGCTGAGCCACGAGATCATGAATTCGCTGACCCCGGTGTCCTCGCTGGCCGAAAGCGCGCAGGATATGCTGGCCGGCGGGGACGCGGCGGCGATGCCCGAGGCCGCGCTGGCGGTGGCGACCATCCTGCGCCGTATCCAGGGGCTGGACCGGTTCGTGCAGGGATACCGGCATCTGGCGCGCCTGCCGCCCGTGGCCCCGCGCGCCCTGTCGGTCGGGGCGATGCTGCACGATGTCGGACGGCTGTTCCACAGCATGTGGGAGGGGCAGGGCGTCGCGCTGCGCCTGCATCCGCCCATGCCCGACATCGTCGCCCGGCTGGACGGCGACCTGCTGGTGCAGGCGCTGATCGCGCTGACGACCAACGGCGCGCAGGCGGCTTTGGCCGGCCCGCGCCGCCCGGCCTGGGTGGCGCTGTGGGCCCGGGCCGATGCCGAGCAGGTGACGATCGGCATCCGCGACAGCGGCGCGGGCGTGGCCCCGGCGGAGGCGGCACTGATCTTCCGGCCGTTCTTCTCGCTGCGCGAGGGCGGCACCGGGATCGGGCTGAGCCTGGCGCGGCAGATCGTGCAGGACCACGGCGGCAGCCTGGTGCTGGCGCCGCAGGAGGAGGATGCGGGAGCAACCTTCCTGATCCGGATCTGAGTCCGTCCAGGAGGGGCGGGGTCTCTTCTTCTTTTGTCTTCCGAAAAAGAAGCAAAAAGACTTTTATTCGTTCGGGGATTTTTTGCGTGCCCGGCAAATAGTCCCCGAACGTTCAGAAGTTTTTTGGTTCTTTTTTTCAAAAAAGAACAAATATGATCAGAGAATATGATCGCCCAGCTTGAAGGGCCGGGCCGGCACGGTGCCGGGCCAGCCGCCGCCGAGGGCTTTGTACAGGGTCACGGTGTTCGACAGGTCCTGGAGCCGGGTCGTGATGCCGCCCAGTTGCGCGGCATAGAGCGTGCGCTGGGCGGTCAGGGTGGCCAGGTAGGTATCGTAGCCGGCTTCGAACCGGTCGAGCGCCAGCGTGTATTGCCGTCCATTGGAGGCGATCAGCGCGTCCTGGGCGGCGAGCTGCTGCAGATAGGTGCCGCGGCCGGCCAGGGCGTCCGCGACTTCGCGGAACGCGGTCTGGATCGTCTTCTCGTAGCGGGCGATGTCTTCCGTCTTCCGGGCGTGGGCCATGTGCAGTTGCGCGGTCAGGCGCCCGGCGTCGAACAGCGGCATGGTGATCTGCGGCGCGACGTTCCAGGCCCCCATGCCGCTCTCGAACAGGCGGGTGATGTTGTTGCTGGCCGTGCCGCCCGACGCGGTGATCTGGATTTTGGGGAAGAACTCCGCGCGGGCGGCGCCGATATCGTCATTGGCGGCGCGCAGTGCCGCCTCGGCCGCCAGGATGTCCGGGCGGCGGCCGATCAGGTCGGACGGCAATCCGGCCGGAATGGCGGGAAAGGGCACCACACCGGCCAGGGTGGTCTTGGCCTCCAGCGCCCCGCGCAGACCGTCCGGCAGCGGGGCGCCGACCAGCAGCTCCAACTGGTTCAGCGCCTGGGCGCGCTGGCGGGTATAAAGCTGCAGATCGGTTTCGGCCTCATGCACCGCGGAGTCCGCCTGGGCCACGTCCAACTGGGTGCCGGTGCCGACCTGCGCGGTGTGCCGGATCAGCGCGTCGGTATGGCGCCAGTTCTCCAGGATCTGCTGCGTCATCCGCACGGTCTGGTTGTCGGCCACCCAGGCCAGCATGGCCGAGGCCACGGCGGCGGTCAGGCTGATCTGCAGGGCCTGGTGGTCGAGGGCCGAGCCCATCGCCCGGTCGAAGGCGGCGCGCGAGGCGCTGCGCACCCGTCCCCACAGATCGACCTCATAGGCCGAAATGCCGAAACCCACGGCATATTGGCGCATGTAGAACGGGCCCGAGGTCTGCGACAGGCTCCAGATCCGCGAATATTGCTTCTGGACATTGGCGCCGGCGGTGCCGTCCAGGGTGGGGAACAGGGACGCGCTCTCGATGTCGAACTGCGCGCTGGCGGCCTCGGCCTGCTGGCGGGCGATGCGCAGGTCGCGGTTATTGTCCAGCGCCAGCGCGATCAGAGCCCGCATGACCGGGTCGCGGTAGAATTGCCGCCAATCGGCGGACCAGTCGGCGGGCAGGGCGTCGCCGCCGGGAGATGTGGCCGGGGCAGGCGGGCCATAGGCCGCGCCGCGGGGCCACGCGGCCGCGACGGGGGCGGCCGGGCGGTGATATTCCGGGATCATGGTGCAGCCGGCCAGCAGCATGGCCGCCAGCATGGCCCCCCCATGCCTGGCGGCGATCGGTCGGGGGAATGTGGGCATGGGGATCAGGCCCCTTTCATGTCGTCGGAATGGGGAATGACCTGGCTGCCGGTGCGCAGGGCGGAGGGCGGATTGACCACCAGCCGGCTGCCGTCGGGCAGGCCGCCGGTGATTTCGACCCGGTCGCCGTAATCGCGCCCGACCGAGACCGGGCGCAGGGTCACGCGGCGATCGGCGTCGACGGTCGCCACCGACAGGCCGTCGGCGTCGAAGATCAGGGCCTCGGCCGGGATCAGCACCACCGGCAGCGGGCGCGGGACGGCGAAGCGCACGGTGGCGTACAGCCCGGCGGCCAGGCGCCCGTCGGCGTTGTCCAGTTCGATTTCCACCGGTAGGGTGCGGCTGCCGGCCTCCAGCGCATGGCCGGTGCGCGCGACGGTGCCGGTAAGGACCAGGTGCGGCCGGTTGGGGATGCCGACGCTGGCGGCCATGCCGAGGGCGATGCTGGCGGCCCAGTCCTGCGGCACGCGCACGCGCACGCGCAGCCGGTCGGTGCGCGCCACGACGAAGAGCGGCCGCTGGCCGGCGCCGTCCGCGCCGACCAGGTCGCCGACCTCGACCGTGCGGGCGGTCACCACCCCGTCAAATGGGGCGGTCAGCGTCATGTAGGCCTGGTGCTGCGTGGCCTCGGCCAGGGCGGCCAGGGCGGCCTGCTGCTGGGCCAGGCGGGCCTTCTGCGTCAGTTGGTCGGTATCCCAGTTCTGGCGGCTGACGGCGCCGTCGCCGATCAGCCGGGCGCTGCGCCCGGCGGTGGCGCGCGCCAGGTCCAGGTCGGCCTGGGCCTGGGCCAGCGCGGCCCGGGCATGCTGGACCTGCTGGTCGATCTCGGGCGCGTGGATGACGGCCAGCACCTGCCCGGCCTGCACATGCGTGCCGATATCGACCAGGCGTTGGGCGACATAGCCCGAGGCGCGGGCGCCGATCGCCGCGGTTTCCAGCGGTTCGGTGGCGCCGGGCAGGTCCAGCGGCACCGGGGCCGCGCTGGCGGCGACGCGCATGGTGCGGACTTCGGGCAGCAGGGACTGGCGATAGGCCGCCAGGTCCCGGGTGGCCGCGTCGCGCCTGGCATGGGCGATCGCGCCATAGCCGAGGGCGGCGAGCACGCCCAGCCCGATGGCGGGGCCGGCCAGGCGCGGCAGCTTCGGACGGGACGGCTGCGCGGCGGGCGCGCCGGGTGAAGCGGACATGTCAGACATGGCTGTATTCCTCGAGAATGCGGCTTTCGCGCTTGCGCAGGCGGCTATAGAGCCAGGGGACGATGAACAGGGTGGCGCAGGTGCCCATCAGCAGGCCGCCGATCACCGCGCGGCCCAGCGGCGCGTTCTGCTCGCCCCCGTCGCCCAGGCCCAGCGCCATGGGCAGCATGCCCACCACCATGGCCAGCGAGGTCATCAGGATCGGGCGCAGGCGGGCGCGGCCGGCCTCCAGCGCGGCCTCGGCGGCGGTCAGGCCGTCGCCGCGCCGTTCCTTGGCGAAGGTGACCAGCAGGATCGAATTGGCGCTGGCGACGCCGACGCTCATGATCGCGCCCATCAGCGACGGGACCGAAAAGGTCGTGCCGGTGACGAACAGCATGAAGACGATGCCGCACATCGCGCCCGGCAGGCCCATGATGACCACGAACGGGTCGGTGAAGGACTGGAAATTGACCGCCATCAGCAGATAGACGGCGATCGCCGCCACGATCAGCCCCACCCCCATCCGGGCGAAGGTCGAGCGCATCGAATCGATCTGTCCCCGGACCTCGATCGCGTTGCCCGGGCTGAGCTGCGCGCGGTGGCGGGCGACGATGCGGTCGATATCGGCGGCGATCGCGCCCAGGTCGCGGCCTTCGGCGCTGGCATAGATGTCCAGCACCGGCTGGATGTTGCTGTGCGAGATCACGCTCTGCGCCAGGTCGCGGCGGATGCCCGCGACATTGTCCAGCAGCGTCGGCGCGCCGCCCGCGCCGGCGGGGCTCGCGACCACCGTATTGCCCAGTTCGCGCAGGCCGGTCAGCCGGTATTGCGGCGTCTGCACCGCCAGGGGATACTGGATGCCCGTGTTGGGATCGACCCAGAAATTGGGCGTGACGGTGTTGGACGAGGCCAGCGAGATCATGACGTTGCGCGCCACGTCGTTCAGCGTCAGGCCCAGATCGTTGGCGCGCACGCGATCGACGTCCAGCCGCAGCTCGGGGGCGGCGATTTCCTGGTGCATATGCACGTCGGTGACGCCCGGCACCTGCGCGATCTCGCGCAGGATCGACCGGGCGATCGTGCGGTCGGTCGGCGCGTCATAGCCCATGACCCGGACGTCGATCTGGGCGGGCAGGCCGAAATCGATGATCTGGGTCACGATGTCGGCCGGCTGGAAATAGAAGACGGCCTCGGGGAATTTCTGCGCCAGGACGGTACGCAGCCGGCGGATGTACCCCGCCGTGGGGTGATGGTCGGGCTTCAGCGCCACCATGATCTGCCCGTCATTGGGGCCGATCGTGGTGCCGTCGTCGAACGGCATCGTATAGCGGAAGGCGATGCCGATATTGTCCAGGATCAACTGGCGCTCGTTCGCGGGGATCGTGGCGCGGATCGTGTCCTCGACCTGGTCGAACAGGTGCTCGGTGCTTTCGATCCGGGTGCCGGCGGGGGCGCGGACATGCAGCCGGAATTCGCCGGCATCGATGCTGGGGAAGAAGTCCGACCCCACCTGGGTCGACAGCACGCCGCCCAGGGTCAGCACCACCACAGCCAGGACCGGCACCCGCCAGTTGCTTTCGATCAGCCCTTGCAGGATATGGGCATATCCGTCGCGCAGCCGGGCGAAGCCCGCGTCGAAGCGCGCGCCGAACCGCTGCAGCATCGTGGGGGGCAGGCCGCGGGCCGCGCGCGATGCCGCCTGGCTTTCCTCGGCCTTCAGCAGCATGGCGGCGAAGATCGGCACCAGGGTGCGGCTGATGCCGTACGAGGCCAGCATGGCGTACACCACCGCCAGCGCCATCGGCGTGAACAGATAGCGCGCCGGGCCGATCAGGAATTCGACCGAGACGAACACGCTGGAGATCGCCAGCGTCGAGACCAGGGTCGGCAGGGCGATGCCGGCCGCGCCCTCCAGCACCGCGCGGCGCAGTTCGGCGCCGTCATGGCGGATGCGGTGGATGTTCTCGATCGTGACGGTGGCGTCGTCGACCAGGATGCCGACGGCCAGCGCCAGCCCGCCCAGGGTCATCAGGTTCAGGGTCTGGCCGGTGGCGGACAGGATGGCGATCGACGACAGGATCGACAGCGGGATCGAGATCGCCACGATCAGGGTCGAGCGCCAGCTCGACAGGAAGGCCAGGATCATCGCCGCGGTCAGCAGCCCGGCGATCACGGCCTCGGACACCACGCCGTTGATCGCGGCCTTGACGAACAGGGACTGGTCGAACAGCTCGTCGATCTTCATCCCCGGCGGGGCGGCGGCACGGGTGACGGGCAGCACGCGGTTGCGGATGGCGTTCACCACGTCCAGCGTCGAGGCGTCGCCGGCCTTGAGGATCGACAGCAGGACCGAACGCCGGCCTTCGGTGCGCACGATGTTCTGCTGCACCGCCGTGCCGTCGCGCACCTGCGCCACGTCGCGGATGCGCAGGATCGCGCCGGTGGCCGGGTCGCGTTTCAGCGGCACGTCGTTCAGCCGGGCGGCGATGTCGGGCATGCCGTTCATCCGCACGTCATATTGCGTGGCGCCGAACTTGACCGTGCCGGCCGGCAGGGTCAGGTTCTGCGCGTTCACCGCGTTCGAGACGTCCAGCGGCGTCAGGCCCGTGCCGGCCAGCTTGGCCGGGTCGATATCGACCATCACCTGGCGGATCTTGCCGCCATAGGGCGGGGGCAGCAGCGTGCCGGGAATCGGCGCCAATTGCTGGCGGATGCGATAGATGCCGTAATCGTACAGGTCGCTTTCCGTCAGCTTGTCCGAGGACAGCGCCAGTTGCAGCACCGGCACGCTGGAGGCGCTGTATTGCATGATGATCGGCGGCTGCGTGCCTTCGGGCAGGAACGCGCGGATCGAATTGGTGGCCGATACGGTCTGCGCCACCGCCAGGTCGATATTCACGTTGGGCTGGAAATAGAGTTTCTGCACCACCAGCCCGGGCGTCGTCTGGCTTTCGATCGTGCGGAGGTTGTTGACGAAGAAGCTTTCGGAAAATTCGGTATAGGTGCTGATGCGTTTTTCGGTCTCGGGCGCGTTCAGCCCGTCATAGTACCAGACCACCGTGACGACGGGGATGTCGATCGCGGGAAAGACGTCGGTCGGCGTGCGGAAGATGGCCGAGACGCCCAGCAGCAGGATCAGCACGCCGGCGACCAGGAACGTATAGGGGCGCCGAAGCGCCAGGCCCACTATGCCCATGGGGATGTTCTTTTCGGATCGGGCGGGCAAGGGGCGCCGTGCGTCGCCCGCAGGCGCGGGGACGGGACGGCGGGTCTTGCCCGCATGTCTGTCGGAAGACGGTGGCGGCCGGTGGGCCGCGATTACACGGGGGCGCGTTCGGGCGGCGGCGCGCCGGACGGTTCGGTCAGCATATCTCGGGCATATCCTTGCAACATGCCGCGATGGGGGTGCGGCATGACTGTACGACATCGGGGGGCGCGCGGGTGCGGCACGCGGGCGAGGCGGTCTGTGCCGGGCGGTCGGGCCCCAAAGGTTCCAGGATGTCCCGAGGTTCCAGGATTCTGGGCCTGCAGGGGCTGCCGCTTCTTTATCTTGCCTGACCGTAATATCGACGGAAGAAAGGCGGAGATAAATAGGTTGTCAGGCGACACTCTGTATCCGTATTGGATACAATATCGGGGCCCGCGAGTGAGGAGAATCGGGATCATGCCTCATGCGGGGCGTTGCAGGCAGGGGGGCGGAGCATGAGTCGCGAAGGCATGGGCCTGTCCGACATCGGGATGTTCGTCGCGGTGGCGGAGCATGCCAATTTCACCCGCGCCGCCCAGAGGCTGGGCACCAGCAAGTCGAATGTCGGCAAGGCGGTGCAGCGGCTGGAGGCGCAGTTGGGCACCCGGCTGTTCCAGCGCACGACGCGGGCCGTGCGGCTGACCGAGGATGGCGAAACCTATTTCGAGGCCGCGCGGGCCGCGCTGGACGGGTTGAGCGAGGCGCATGTCGCGCTGGCCGCCCGCCGGGCGGAGCCGGCCGGCCGGGTGCGGATGGATCTGCCGGTCGGATTCGGGCAGTTCCTGATGCCGATGCTGGCGTCGTTGCGGGCGTCCCACCCCAAGGTGACGCTGGAATTGTCGCTGAATGACCGCCAGTCGGACCCGGTGGCCGATGGCTGGGACATCGTGGTGCGGGTGGGCGCGCTGCCGGCGACGGGCGACATGCTGGTGCGCCGGCTGGGCACGCCGCGCTTCGGGCTCTATGCCTCGCCCGGCTTCCTGGCGCGCAGCGGACCGCTCGACAGCATCAAGGACCTGTGCGGGCAGGAGGCGGTCATCTATCGCGGTCATGCCGGGCGGCCGATCCCCTGGGCGGTGACGGAATGCGGACATCAGTCCGACCTGGCACCCAAGGCCGGGCTGGTGCTGGCCGACGGGCGGGCGATGGTGGATGCGGCGATCGCCGGAATGGGCATCGTGCAGATCTTCGACTGGATGGCGCACCCGCATGTCTGCATGGGCACGCTGGTGCATCTGCTGCCCGAGGCCGATGCCGACGGACCGCCCGTGCATGCCCTGATCCCGCTGGGCCGCCGCATGCCGCCCAAGACCAGGCTGGTGCTGGATCATTTGATCGAATTCTTTCGCGTTCCGCCGGCCTGCTGATATCAGGGACTTTTTGCGTGCCCGGCACATAGTCCCCGAACGTTCAAAAGTTTTTTGGTTCTTTTTTAAAAAAGAACAGAAGGATGCACGGGTCGTGACGATCTTTTCCAGTGACGACGACATCGAGCGGATCGGGCGCGGCCTGCTCGATCGCACCCTGCCCAAGCCCGACTGGACCCATGCCGCGCATTTCGCGGCCGCGCTGTGGCTGCTGCGTCATCGCTCCGGCCTGGTCGCGCAGGGGCAGGTCGGCGCGATCATCCGGGCCTATAACGTGGCGACCGGCGGGGTGAACGACGACCAGGGCGGGTATCATGAAACGATCACCGTCGCCTCGATGCGGGCGGCGGCCGGTTTCCTGCGGCGCTATCCCGGGGAAACGCCGCTTTGGCACATCGCGGACGACCTCGTGGCGACGCCGCTGGGGCAGCCGGGCTGGCTGCTGGACTATTGGAGCCGGCCGCGCCTGTTCAGCATCGCGGCCAGGCGGGGCTGGCTGGCGCCGGACCTGCGGCTCTTTCCCTGGTAAGGGCCCGGCCGGCGGGTTCAGCGCGTTTCGCGCCGTCCTGCGGGGGCAAGGGCGCGCATGGCGACGAGGGCGGCGGCAAGCCCGGCGGCGGCGCCGATGCCGAGTGCCCAGCGCGGTCCGAAATGATTGGCGATCCACCCCACGATGGGGGCGCCGACCGGCGTGCCGCCCAGCGCCACCGCCAGGCGGATCGCCATGACCCGGCCGCGCATTTCGGGAGTGCTGGATAATTGCATCTGGCTGTTGGTCGCGGTGGTGAAGGTCAGGGCGGAGATGCCGACCAGGACCAGGGCCCCCGCGAAGAACACGGCGTTGGGGGCCAGCGCGGCCAGGGCGCAGCCGGCGCCGAACAGCGCGGCGGCGGCGGCGAGGCCGCGCAGGCCGGTACGGTCCCGCCCGGCGGCGAGCAGGGAGCCGCCGAGGGTGCCGCAGGCCATGACGGTGTTCAGCAAACCGTAGCCGTCGGCGCCGAGGTGGAACACGCCGACCGCCATGGTGGAAATGAAGATCGGAAAATTCAGCCCGAAGGTACCGATCAGGAACAGCATCAGGATGATCGTCCTGAGATCGCGGCGCTGCCAGACGTAACGGAACCCGGCCGTCAGCCCGCGCGGCGCCTGCCGGGTGGAATCGCCCACGGCCGGATGGCGTTCGCCGCGGCGCAGGACCGTCAGCGACGCCAGCACCGCCAGAAAGGACAGGCCGTTCAGCACGAAGGCCCAGCCGGAGCCGAGGGCGGCGATGCACAGTCCGGCGGCCGCCGGCCCCAGCATGCGGCCCGCATTGAACGAGGTGGAATTGAGCGCGACCGCATTCGGCAGGTCGCCGTCATCCACCAGGTCCGAGACGAAGATCTGCCGCGCCGGGGAATCGAAGGCGGTGACGCAGCCGAAGATCAGGGCGAACAGATCCACCTGCCACAGCCGGACGGCGCCGGTCACGGTCAGGATGCCCAGCCCCAGCGCAAGCGCGCCCATCGTGCCCTGCGTCGCCATCAGCAAGGTGCGGCGCTCCAGCCGGTCGGCCGCATAGCCTGTCCAGGGCAGCAGCAGAAGCTGCGGGCCGAATTGCAGCGCCATGACGATGCCGACTGCGGTGGCGTCGCGATGCGTCAGTTCGGTCAGGACCAGCCAGTCTTGGGCGGTACGCTGCATCCAGGTGCCGATATTGGACACCAGCGCGCCGGCCGCCCAGATCCGGTAATTGCGATGACGGAGCGAGCGGAAGAGGTGCGTCACGCCGGTGATGGCCTTTCGGGGCTGTTCCAGGGGCAGGGTGGATCAGGAGGGGGCGGATCAGGAGGGGCGGATCAGGATTCGGCAAGCCGTTCCAGCAAAGGCAGGGCACGCGCCAGGTCCGCGCGCTCGGCGGCCGAGAAGTGCGCGGCGAGGATGCCGGCCAGCCAGTCCTCGCGCGCCGCGCGGCGGCCGGCGACCCAGGTCCGGAATTGCGCCGTCAGCGACAGGATGGTCTGGCGCCCGTCCGCGGGATCGGGGCTGCCGCGGACCAGGCCGGCCGCCTCGAGAGCCGCGATGTGCGGCCCCATGGACTGGGTGCGCATGCCCTCGGCGCGGGCCAGGGCGCTGATGGTGGCGGGGCCGGCGCGCTCGAGGCGCGACAGGACCGACAATTGGGAGAGATTGAAGCCGTCCTGCGCGGCCTGTTCGCGCAGGCGGCGCTTCAGCTTGCCGGTCACGACACGCAGCATCATGGCCAGGGCTTCCGGCGCGGTCGGGTCTAACATGGTCGGGTCCGGCATGGAGGACGGGGGCTTGGACATCGGGCGTGCGATTATGGGCAGGAAACCTGCCAAGGTAGACTTCATTTCCGGCCGATTGTCAAAAACCCATTGTCAAGGGAGGATGAAGCAGGACCTGGCCCGGAGCATTGCGGATCACCCGCGGCAGCCTTGCCGAAAATATCTGTTGCCATGGAATTAGTGGTCATGGCAATCAACCGCCCGGCCATGCAGGGGGGCGGGAATGGACAGGCGGGCGGAGGACGATGCGGAAGCGCAGGGAATGCGCCGCTTCCTGCAGATCGACGAAGCCCGGTTCCGCGACGTGGCGATGACGTTCCGGGTGATCCGGCTGGGCGCGGTATGGCGCACGCGGCTGGAGCGCGCGCTGAAATCCACCGGGCTGAGCGTCGCGGGGTTTCGGCCGATGGCCTATCTGATGATGATGCCGGACGGTACGTCCCAGCGCGCCCTGGCGGCGGCGATGGATACCGATACGTCGGCCCTGGTGCGGGTGCTGGACCTGCTGGAGGCGTCGGGGCTGGTGGAACGCCGCCCCGACGCGGCCGACCGGCGGACCAACCGGCTGTTCATCACGCCCGCGGGGCAGCGCAAATGCCGCCAGTTCCACCGGATCGCCGCCCGGCTCGAGCGGGACCTGACCATGGGCCTGGACTCCGATGCGGCGCCCGCGCTGGTGCGGGTGATGGATCGTATCCTGCTGAATGCCGAGCGCCGCACGCATGACGGCGCCGGGGCGGAGGCATAGGGCGATGGACCTGCCGCGCCGGCTGTGGGCGCTCTTTGCCGAGGATGCGCGCTGGCAGGACATAAGGGGGCGCGCGGCCTTCTGCGCGCGGACCTTCGCGGCGATCGCGCTGGCGCTGTTCTGTTCGTTCCTGTTCCAACTGGAATCGCCGTTAAGCTCGGTCACCACGGTGATGATCGTGGCCAATCCCACGGTGGGCGCGCTGATGTCCAAGAGCATCTGGCGCGTGATCGGCACCGTGCTGGGGGCGGCGATCGCGGTGGCGATGATGGCCGTGCTGGCGCAGTCGCCGGTGCTGTACATGATGGTCCTGGCGGTGGTCGTGGCGTTCGCCTGTCTGGTCGCGACCTTTCTGCGGCTGTTCAGGGCCTATGCGGCCGTGCTGACCGGCTATACGATCGTGATCGTCGCAGCGCCCGCCTATGCCGATCCGAACGGCATCTTCGTCAGCGCGCTGTCGCGCCTGTCGGCGGTCACGGTGGGCGTCGTCGCCACGGCCGTCGTCTTTCTGGTCACGACGATGCGCCGGCCGGAAAACGTGGCGGCGCAGATCGCGCAGATCGTGCGCGATACGGTCGACCATGCCATGGCCTATCACAATTTCCGCCGTGGCGTGGCGGGGGCCGAGGCGGCGCCGCTGTCGGTCACGGGGGAATTCAGGTCCCTGCCCACGCCGCTGTACGACCGGCGCGGCGTGCTGATGTCGCGGATCGGCGCGCTGATCTCGGCGGTGGAATACGCGGCGACCGATACCTATGAGATCCGCCGGCGGATCGGCGCGCTGCGCGTGGGGCTCAGCGGCCTGGCGGGGGTCGTCGCGACCTATCATCCGCTGTGGAGCAGCATGGAGGTGACGGCGCCCGCCATGGAGCGGCTGCATGCGCACCTGGCCGGGTTGATGGAACAGATCCTGGCGATTGTCGGTCGTCCCGGCTGGATGGAGGATATCCGCCCGATTCGCGCGCTGATCGCCGCCGCCCGGGCGCACCTGACCCAGGCCGAGCGCAACGAGGCCGACATCGCCGTGCTGGCCGCGATCGACAACCTGCACGATGTGCTGTCGCAACTGGACGGCGTGCTGCTGTACCTGTCCGCCGAACACGCGCCGCGGCATGCGCGGCTGCGCTGGTTTCTGGACTGGCCCACGGCGCTGCGCAACGGCGCGCGCGGCGGGGTCATCACGCTGCTGGCCGGGCTGATGTGGTACGTGCTGCATTGGAGCGCCGGCCCGATGCTGATGCTGTATGTCGTCGCCGCGTCCAGCCTGGTGTCGACCACGCCCTCGGCGTCGCGCGCCAGCGTGCTGATGGCGGGGGGAACGCTGCTGTCGATCCCGGCGGGAATCGCCTGCCACATGCTGGTGCTGCCGCGCATCGACGGGTTTCCGCTTCTGCTGGGCGCGTTGTGCCTGTTCCTGCTGCCCGGGGTGTGGATGCAGTTCAGCCCGCGCTGGGGGATCGGCGCCTTCGGCTACTCGGTGTTCTTTACCGCGCTGCTCGACGTTGCGAATCCGATCCGGTACCATGACCTGTCCCTGACCAATAACTGGCTGACCTTCGCGGTGGCGTGCGTGCTGCTGGTGCTGGGCTTTCGCGTCGTTCTGCCGCCCGATGACCGGCTGGACGCCGCGCGGCTGGTGGCCTCGATCGGCCGGGGGGTGCGCCGGCTGGCGCTTGTCCTGCCCGAGACGCCCGGCGCGTGGGTGACCTGGGAAGGGGTGCAGATCCAGAAGATCATGCGCCTGGCCATGCGGTTGTCGCTGTGCATGGCGGTGCGCGAGCGCAACGCCTATACCGACGCCGCGCTGGGGGCGGTCGCGCTGGGGCGGCTGGTGGTGCGGGCGCGGCGCATCGCGGCGCTGCCGGTGCTGGACGATGCCGACCGCGCCAGCCTGCGCGCCGCGCTGGACGGGTTCGCGCGCCTGCGCGACGACCCCGAGGGCACCGCGCGCGGGCTGGCCGATGGCGCGCAGGCGATGCTGTCGCGCGCGGCCGGGCACGCGGATGCCGGGTACGCGCTGCAGGCGCGGCGCGCGGCCGCGTGCCTGCAGCAGGCGGCGTATATCCTGCGTGCGGTCCCGGGCTTCTTCCATCGCCATGGACCATTGCAACTGGACCCGGGGGTGGCGGGCGCGGCGCTGCCGCTGTCCGCGATGCCGGTCCGCGCGGGAGCTGAGGGGTGAAGGGATGCTGAGCGAATTTGACCTGTTTGGCGTGTTTATGGCGCCGATCGTGGTGTATGCGGTTGCGGCGTTTCCGGTGACGATGGCGATCCGCCTTGTGCTGTGGTGGACGGGGCTGATGGGGTGGTTCTGGCACCTGGCGCTGTTCGAGGTGGCGCTGTACGCGTGCGTGCTGTGCTTTCTGATTTTGTATGTCTGACCGGGTATTTTGCGGATGTTCGAGAGAGTGCGATGCCCCTGCTGCGTAATCTGATCCGGGTGGTGCTGACCCTGGCGGTCGTCGTTCTGGCGATCGTGCTGGGGATGGATCTGTGGGACACGTATATGATCGCGCCATGGACCCGCGACGGGCGGGTGCGGGTCTATGTCGTCGACGTGGCGCCGGAGGTGCCGGGCACGGTGGTGCAGGTGCCGGTGGTGGACAACCAGTTCGTGCACAGGGGCGACCCGCTGTTCGTGCTGGATCCGGTGCGCTTCCACCTGGCGGTGCGCGAGGCGCAGGCGCGGCTGGACGGCGCGCTGGAGGAGCTGAAGCTGAAGCAGAGCGACGCGAAGCGCCGGATGGGGCTGGGCGGCATCGTGTCGGCCGAGGAGCAGGAGCGGTTCAATTCCGGCGTGGCGACGCAGATCGCCGCGGTGGATGCGGCGCGCGCGGCGCTGGACCTGGCGAAGCTGAACCTGCAGCGCTCGGTGCTGTATGCGCCGGTCAACGGCTATGTCACCAACCTGAACCTGCGGGTGGGGGATTACGCGACGGCGGGCCAGCCGCGGCTGGCGGTGATCGATGCCGATTCCTTCTGGGTGAACGGGTATTTCGAGGAAACCAAGATGTGGGGCGTGCATGTCGGCGACGCCGCGCGCGTCAAGCTGATGGGCTACAAGCCGATCCTGCCCGGCCATGTCGTATCGATCGCGCGCGGCATCAACGACCAGAACGGCAATCCGGACCGGCTGGGGCTGCAGGACGTCAATCCGATCTTCACCTGGGTGCGGCTGGCGCAGCGCATCCCGGTGCGCATCCATCTCGACCGGGTGCCGGACAGCGTCACGTTGGCGGCGGGCATGACCTGCACGGTGACGGTGGGGCCGGAGACGCCCGGCCAGCGCGGGCGGCTGACCACCTGGCTGCAAGACCATCTGTGAGCCGGGCCGCGCGATGAGAATGAAGAACCAGGGGACCGGCAGGGCCGGCCTGCTGCTGGGGGCGGCGGGCCTGCTGGCGGCCTGCACGGTGGGGCCGCGCTACCAGCCCGACCGCATGGCGATCCCCGCGCGCTTTGCCGAGGACGGCCATGCCGCGACGCCGGCGGAGATCGCCCGCACCACGGCCGAGATGAAGGATTGGTGGCATCGTTTCGGCGATGCTGAACTGGACCGGCTGGTGGACCGGGCGATCGCGGGCAATTACGATCTGCGCATCGCCGGCCAGCGCATCCTGGCCGAGCGGGCGCTGCGCGATGCCCAGGCCTCGGCCTGGTATCCGCAGATCGACGCCAGCACCGTGGCGGGGGACAGCCGCTATTCGATCAATATCGACAACTGGCCGATCCGGCCGGGCAATCCGGCGAACCGGCCCGAGGCGTCGTACCTGTCCTATGGGGTCAGCGCCAGTTGGCAGCTCGACGTGTTCGGGCGGATCCGCCGCAGCGTCGAGGCGCAGGAGCGCGCGGTGGAGGAGACGGTCGAGGACCGGCGCGCGGTGCTGATGACCATGCTGTCGGAACTGGCCGGCGACTACATGGTGCTGCGCGACACGCAATTGCGGCTGCAGATCGCCGAGCGCAACATCCGGGTGGCGCAGGACGCCCGCGACCTGGCGCAGCGGCTGTATCAGCAGGGGGTGGGCACCACGCTGCAGGTCGCGCAGGCGCAGTCCGAACTGGAGACGCAGATCGCGGCGCGCGAGCCGCTGCGCACCCATATCGCGCAGATCACCCATGCGCTGGACGTGCTGATGGGACAGATGCCCGGCACCAGCGCGGCGGCGCTGGAACAGCCGGGGCCGCTGCCGCGCGTGCCGGATTTTCCGGCGACGGTGCCGTCGGTCGTGCTGGCCAACCGGCCGGACATCCGCCGGGCCGAACGGGCCTATGCCGAGGCGACGGCGCGGATCGGGGTTGCGGTGGCGCAGCTCTATCCGAATTTCAGCATCCCGCTGAGCTTCAACCCGAACGCGTCGGCGATGTATCAGCTGTTCGAGACCGGGGCGCTGAGCTGGCAGTTCTTCATGATGGCGTCGCTGCCGCTGATGCATGGCGGCAAGCTGACGGCGCAGGTGCGCGCGGCGCAGGCGGCGGCGGAGGCCAGCCGCCTGGCCTATCGCCGGACGGTGCTGCAGGCGTTCCGCGAGGTCGAGGACGCGATGGCGGCCTGGCATGACGACGTGGAACACACCGAATGGCTGCACCGCGCGGCGCAGGACAGCGCGCTGGCCAGCGACCGGGCGCGCCGGCTGTATGGCGCCGGGCTGGTGGGCTTCCTGGATGTGCTGACCACCGAGCGCACCGCGCTGGCCGCCGAGAACGCCGAGGCCGTCGCCCGGCTGGAGCGGCTGCAGGACGCCGTCGCCCTCTATACCGCCATCGGCGCCGGATGGCAGGGCGTCCCCCTGACAGCCTCCGCTCTGCCCGTCTCGCTCGAAACACAGCACGCCCTCGCCCGCGCCTTCCAGCAATAAAACAGGCCCGGGTAGAAGGGGCAGGAAGTCAGCGGCTGGGGGCGATGCGGAACATCGGGACCATCGGCAGGACCGGCGTCTGCCGGAAGGCGCCGTCCGCCGGCTGGATCGCGACATGGTCGGCGGCGTGGCCGAGATAGGTGCCGATCCCGAAACTGTCTTCCATCGTGCGCAGCAGCGCATAATGGTTGTAGGGGGTGTCGTCGCGCACCCCGCGGACGCCGTGATTGGTGATGACGATGGTCGGGATCAGGCCGCCGCCCTGATTGATGGGGCCGACCCGGCCCTGGTTGGGATCAGCGGGGTGATAGCCGCAGCAGCCCTGGATGCCGGCGCTGCCGTAATCGTCCTCGTCGAACGTGATGACGATCGCCACGTTGCGCCGTGAATGCCACAGCGGCGAGGCGCGCACCGCATCGACCAGCGTCTGCACATAGTCGTCTCCGCTCGTCAGCAGCGGGGACGGGCCCGATCCTTTTCCCCGGCATTGCGGCGCGTGCTGCAGCGTGCCCCTGGGCCCATGGTCGTCATGGCACAGATCGGGAATGACATACGAAAAACGAGGCAGCGTGCCGGCGGCGGCCTGCCGGAAGAAGGCGGCGTCGGTGCGGTTGTGGCGATAGAAATCGGCGGATTCGCGGATATCGTCGAAATTGACCGACGGATTATGCTTGGACACATAGAGCGAATACAGGTCCGGATTCTGGGCCCTGGTCGGATATTGGGGCATTTCCGGCGCGGGCCGGCCGGTCTTCGGGTCGACATACATCGACTGGCTGAACATCGCCCACGAGATCCCGGCGCGGTCGAGCTGGGCGAAGAAATTGGGGACCCGAAAATGATGGTCGGGATAGGGCCCCTTCGCGGCATGGCCGCCGCAACGATCTTCCATCGGCATCGGGTCGGGTTCGCCGGCGACGATAGCCGTCTCGCGCGGCAGGGGCGTGCCGTCCGTCTGGCAGTACCAGGGATCGTCATCGACCAGGCCCTGCTGGTCGCCGGACATCAGCGCGACGTAATTGGGCTGGCTGACATGGGTGATGCCGTAATAGCGCGTGGCGACGTTGTATTCATGCGCCAGGCGGGTCATGTGCGGCGAGGTCGCGGGCCGGGCATCGATGATCTGGCCGAACTGGCGGTTTTCCATTTCGATGACGATGATGTTGTCATAGCGCGGCACGCCCTCCAGCCCCATCCTGGCGTCGGCGGCACCCGCCGCATGGGACGCCAGCAGCAGGCCCAGCCCGATCGACAGGGCGCGTCCAGCCCCAATGACATGTCGCATCATGGTCTCCGAAATATTTCCCGCCATTACAACCCGCTGGATGGCCGGCCGCAAGGGCACGGGCGGCCTGTGCCCCGATGTTGGGCAAATCGTCTCAAATTATTGTGATAGAATGACAGGCGGTTCGTCCGCCAGAGATGTTTGATAAAACAATGACTTAGATGGATCCCGATCGTCGGGATGCGCCCGCGGATTGCGAAGGCGGGACATTGGCCGGTTTGAATGACGGGCGCGCGCGGTTGCGTGGCGGCGGGGATTGGGCTGACATTCGGGGCACGCCTTGTTTCGTTGATTCTCTCCATTCGGCCCCTTGGCCGGGCCGGACGGTCCGGGCCAGCCCACGGGGCCTTCCCGCCCGTCGAGGTTTCGCCATGAAACGCCCTCCTACCCGGCTGCTGCTGGGCGGTGCCGTCCTGCTCGCGCTGCTGACTGCCGGCTGTTATCGGCTGGCGCTGCATCCCGAACAGGCGACGCAGACGGTCGCGGCCGGTACCGGCCCGCATCCGGTGCTGCCCGCGCCCGATCCCACCTTCCTGCCGACCGTCAATATCGCGACCCCGGTCGGCTGGCACGGCGCCGAGGCGCCCGTCGCGGCGCCCGGCCTGGTGGTGCGGCCCTTCGCCACCGGGCTGGACCATCCGCGGTGGTTGTACAAGATGCCGAACGGCGATATCCTGGTCGCGGAAACCAACTCGCCCGGTACCGATATCCGCACGCTGAAGAACCGCATCGCACGGTTCGTCATGGGGGCGGTCGGCGCGGGCGAGAAAAGCCCGAACCGCATCGTCCTGCTGCGCGACACCGACGGCGACGGCGTCGCGGACCAGCGCAGCGTGTTCCTGGACCATCTCTATTCGCCGTTCGGCATGGCCCTGGTCGGCGATGCGCTCTATGTCGCCGATGCCGACGCGCTGATGCGCTTCACCTATCATCCGGGGGCGATGCATATCGACGGTCCGGGAACGAAGGTGGCGGACCTGCCGGCGGGCTATAACCATCACTGGACCAAGAACCTGCTGGCCAGCCCGGATGGCCGTACGCTGTATGTCACGGTCGGCTCCAACAGCAATGTCGCCGACAACGGCATGGCGATGGAAGAGGGGCGCGCGCGCATCGACCGGTTCGACATCGCCACCGGTGCGCTGCGCCCCTTCGCCACCGGGCTGCGCAACCCCAACGGCCTGGCGTGGGAGCCGCAGACCGGCGCCCTGTGGACGGCGGTGAACGAACGGGACGAGATCGGCAGCGACCTGGTCCCCGACTATGTCACCTCGGTGAAGGAGGGGGCGTTCTATGGCTGGCCCTACAGCTATTACGGGCAGCATGTCGATGTGCGCGTCCGGCCGCAGCGGCCCGACCTGGTCGCCAGGGCGATCGCGCCCGATTATGCGCTGGGGCCGCACACGGCGTCGCTGGGCATCGTGTTCTCGCAGGCCAGTTCGCTGCCCGAATCCTGGCGCAGCGGCCTGTTCGTCGCGCAGCACGGATCGTGGAACCGCGCGCCCAAGAGCGGGTACAAGGTGCTGTACGTGCCCTTCGCCGATGGCCATCCCGCCGGGCCGCCGCGCGACGCGCTGACCGGCTTCCTGACGCCCGACACCGACCATGTCCATGGCCGGCCGGTGGGGCTGGCGCTGGACGGCCAGGGGGCGCTGCTGGTGGCCGACGACGTGGGCAACGTCGTCTGGCGGGTGACCGGCGCGCCGCATCGCTGAAGCTTTTTGACGCAAATGCCTGTATAAGGGCTGTCGATAATCGCTGCGGCTGGAAGATGATGCGTGAACGGACGATTGGCCCCCTGCTGGCAGCCGGCGTGGTCGGACTTGCGGTGTTCGCCGCTGCCATGTTCGGTGTCCTGACGCGCCCGTTCGGATTGCTGGCGGAAAGCTGGCCGGCCAATGCGCTGCTGCTGGGGTTGTTCATCGCCTTTCCCACCCTTGCCCGTCCCGGAAGCTGGCTGGCGGCGGGGGCGGCCTATCTGCTGGCGGACGGCCTGGCCGGGGACACGCTGCTGGTTAATGTCTGGCTGACGGCCGCCAATATGGCGGGGGTCGCCACCGGGTACGTCCTGTACCGCGCCATGGGGGCGGAACGCCGGCGCATGGACCAGGCATCGGCCATGCTGTACCTGTTCGTGGTCTGCGCCTGCGCAGCGGGCGCCGCGGCGCTGGTCGGGTCGGGCCTGTCCACCATGATGTTCAACCGGCCGGCCTGGGCCGGTTTCGCCGTCTGGTTCAGCACGGAATGCAACCGCTACGTCATCCTGCTGACGGTCTGCCTGGCCGGGCAGAGATGGCTGGGCGAGCGCAGGCGGCTGTCCTGGACGCTCGGGTGGCGCCATGTCCGGCATGTGGGGCCGCTGCTGACATTGGCGCTGTCGGTCGGGCTGATGGTCCTGCTGGGCGGTCCGGGCGCCATCGCCTTTCCGGTGCCGGCCCTGCTGTGGTGTGCGCTGGCCTATCCGATCTTTCCCATGAGCCTGGTCGTGGTGGCGTTCAACACGGCGATCACCACCCTGCAGGTCGAGGGACTGATCGTCATCCCGCACGTCTACAGCCATACCCTGGTCACGACGTCGTTCCGCCTGGGGCTGACGCTGATGGTGCTGGGGCCGCTGACGGTATCGACGATCATGGAGCGGCAGCGGCAATTGATCGCGCAACTGCATCGCGCCGTCGCGTGGGACAGCCTGACCAGCGCGCTGGCCCGGCGGACCTACCTGGAACTGAGCGAGGAGGCGCTGCTGCGCCCGACATCCGCGTCATTCAAGGGGGTCGCGGTGATGATGCTCGATCTCGACCTGTTCAAGCAGATCAATGACGGGATGGGACATTTCGCCGGCGACGTGGTGCTGGTCGAGGTCACCCGCGCGATCGCCGGCGAATTGCGCCATACCGACCTGTTCGGGCGGATGGGCGGCGAGGAATTCGCCGTCACCCTGTTCGATATCGCTCCGCAGGACGCGCGCAGCCTGGCCGAGCGGCTGCGCCATCGGGTCGAAACGCTGGAGATCACGACCGATGGCGGTGCTGCGATCTTCGTCACCATCAGCATCGGCATGGTGCACGCATCCGGCCACGGGCTGACGGGCCTGCGTCCGCTGCTTGCCGCGGCCGACGCCGCGTTGTACCTGGCAAAGGCCGGCGGCCGGAACAAGGTCGTGATGTTCGACGCCGAAAGCAACAGCGAGGCGGATGTCTGCGCATAGTGTGGCCGACGGGCGCATGATGCTGTCCGTCCGCCATGGAAGGAGACCCTGTCATGACCTGGACACCCAATCCCGAACGCTATCGATCCGCGACCTTCCGCCGCTGCGGCCGGTCGGGGCTGGATCTGCCGCCGATCTCGCTGGGGCTTTGGCATAATTTCGGCGGCATCGACGTCTTCGAGACCGGACGCGCGGTGATTCGCCGGGCCTTCGACCGGGGCGTGACGCATTTCGACCTGGCCAATAATTACGGCCCGCCCTACGGCTCGGCCGAGGAGAATTTCGGTACGATCATCAGGAAGGATTTCACGGCGCATCGCGACGAGATGATCATTTCGTCCAAGGCCGGCTGGGACATGTGGCCCGGTCCCTACGGTGCCGGCGGGTCGCGCAAATACCTGCTGGCCTCGCTCGACCAGAGCCTGCGCCGCATGGGCCTGGATTATGTCGACATCTTCTATTCCCACCGTCCCACGCCCGACGTGCCGCTGGAAGAGACGATGGGCGCGCTGGTGCAGATGCATCGCCAGGGCAAGGCGCTCTATGTCGGCATTTCCTCCTATGGACCCGAACGGACCCGCCAGGCGGCCGAGATCCTGCGGGCCGAAGGCGTCCCGCTGCTGATCCACCAGCCGTCGTACTCGATGCTGAACCGTTGGGTCGAGACCGCATTGCTGGACACGCTGGCCGAGCTGGGGGTGGGCTGCATCGCCTTCTCGCCGCTGGCGCAAGGGTTGCTGACGAACAAATATCTGAACGGCGTGCCGGCCGATTCCCGCGCGGCGGCGGGCGATTCCTTTACCGCCGCGATGCTGACCGAGGGCAATCTGGCTCATGTCCGCGCGCTGAACGACATTGCGCGCGCGCGGGGGCAGAGCCTGGCGCAGATGGCCATCGCCTGGGTGCTGCGCGATCCGCGCGTGACGTCGGCGCTGATCGGCGCGCGCAACGTCGCGCAACTGGATGACTCGCTGGACGCGCTGAACGGGCTGGCATTCAGCGATGCGGAACTGACCCTGATCGATCGCTATGCGCACGAGGGCGGGATCGATCTGTGGCGCGATCTGGGGTGACGGGGGTGGGTCACCTGCGCCCAAACGTACTATAAAGAAAAACGCGGAAAGAAAATCGAGGTAAAATTTCGCCGGCGGTCCGCAACTTTGGCCGCCGCGGAATGTTGCTCTTGCGGTCGGACGTTAACGATCGGTGAGCGAAGAATTAACATCCGGTGTGCCGGATGTCGGAAAATCGGTCATCGGGCGCGGGCGGCCGGCCGGACACAGAATTACGCCAAAAAACTTTAACTTTCTATTGTCATGGACATCCTTATCCGACCGCTGATCCTGCCCGGTCGGATGACGCTCTGGCCTGCAGTGCCGGCGACGGCCTTGCCGACGATGTGCTGTTCGGATTTGCCGGACATCGTACGTCGCGGGCGGCGAAGGACGTTTTTTATCGCGTCGAATCCCTGAAGACGCAAGAAAATATAAAGAACAATATAAATTGAAGAATTTCCGGATTATTTCAAAAATTAAAAAGATATTTCATAATATATATTGAGGCGAGAAATGGATACGTCGGCGGCGCTGATTCATGAAACGCGATATCCGTTGGTTGTTGATCTCGACGGCACGTTGATTGCCTCGGATCTGTTGATCGAATCCTTTTTCAGTTGCGTCGGGCGAGAGATCAGCTCCCTGCCCGCGCTGTTCTCATCGCTGTGGCGCGGCAAGGCGCAGTTGAAACAGGACCTGGCGGGACGTGTCGAGATCGACCCCGCGACCCTGCCATATCAGGACGCGGTGCTGGCGGTGATCGACGAAGCCCGCGCCGCCGGGCGTCCGGTCTATCTGGCGACCGCGAGCAACGCGCGCTATGCCGACGCGGTATCCGGCCATCTTGGCGGTTTCTCGGGCGTTTTTGCCAGCGACACCCGAACCAATCTCAGCGGCGCCAACAAGGCGCGGGCGCTGATCGAGGCATTCGGCGAGCAGGGTTTCGATTATGTCGGAAATCACCGGCAAGATCTTGAAATCTGGCGCCATGCGCGCCGCAGGCTGGCGATCGGGCTGGACGGCGCCTCGCTGCGCAGGCTGAAATCGTCCGATAACGTCACGGTTCTGGAAAAACCGGGACAATCGCTGAAAACATGGATGCGTGCCCTGCGGGTGCACCAATATGCCAAGAACGTGCTGGTCTTTCTGCCCGTCCTGGCGGCCCATGCGTTCGGCGTGTCGGGCCTGCTGCAAAGCATCGCCGCGTTCCTGGCCTTCTGCGTGACGGCCTCGGCGATCTATCTGGTCAATGACCTGGTCGATCTGGACGACGACCGACATCACCCGTCGAAAAGACATCGCCCGCTGGCGAGCGGCCGCCTGTCGATTCATGCGGCACTTGCGGCCATTCCCGTGCTCGCGCTGTGCGCGGTCGCCCTGTGCATGATGCTGCCGGCGCTCTTTTCGGCCACGCTGCTTGGCTATGTCGTCCTGACCACCTGTTATTCCTTCTGGCTGAAACGCAAGCAGTTGGGCGATGTCGTGGGGCTGGGATTGCTCTACACCGCCCGGCTGGTCGGCGGCGCGGCGGCGACCGGCATCGTCCTGTCCGAATGGATCCTGGCATTCTCGCTGTTCGTCTTCACGTCTCTTGCGATCGTCAAGCGTTATACCGAATTGCTGGTGCGGCTGGACAAGAACCTGCCGGAATCCAGCAGCCGGGCATATCGCAAGGACGATCTGGGGGTCCTGGCGTCGCTGGCGGCGGCATGCGGCTGCAATGCGGTCACGGTGTTTTCGCTGTATATCGCATCGGATTCCGTAAGGGCGATGTATCGTCACCCCGATGTTTTGTGGCTGCTGCCGCCGATCCTGCTGTTTCTGCTGGCGCGGGCGCTGATGGTCGCGCACCGGCGCCACATGCATGACGACCCGGTCATCTGGGCGCTGCGCGACCGCACCAGCCGGATCGCCATGGTCTTTGCCGGGCTGATCGTCCTGGCTGCCGTATGATCCGCTGAAACCGTGGAACTATCCGTGATCGTCCGCGACATCATGCCCGTCGCCCCGTACGGTGGCGACGGCCGAGGCGACCAGGCGGCCGAAATTCCCGATGCCGAAGAACGGCGCGTCGGACCGGCTGAGCCAGACGACGACCAGCCGCCGCGACGGCACGATGGCGATGAACTGGCCCATCTTGCCCATGGCATAATAGGTGTCGTCGGGCACGCCGGCCATGATGGGCATGCCGACGGGCGGCGCGGCTGCCGGGGCGTGGCGGTTGGTCCACCACCCGGCGCCATAGTTGGCATTCAGGGTCGGCGTGGCGGAAAATCGCGCCCATCCGGCGGGCAGGATGCGCTTGCCGTCCACGATGCCGTCATTCAGGTACAGCGTACCGAACCGCGCCCAGTCCCGTGCCGAGGCCAGGACGCCGCTGGCGCCGACCGGCGTGCCGGTCGCATCCATTTCCAGGGTCGCGTGGCGCATTCCCACCGGCAGGAACAATTCCCGAAACGCGAAATCCTGGACGGACGCGCCGGTGCCCCCTGCGGCATCGCGCACGATGCGGGCCAGGATATGCGTCGTAGCACTGCTATAGGCCCAGCGCGTGCCCGGGGCCGAGACCAGCCCGGCCTGAATCTCGCCGGGGAAGGGGTCGGGAATGGCGAACATGGTCTGGATGCGCGGTCGCAGCAGATCCGTCCATCCGGCGGCTTCGTCCAGGTTCAGGCCACTATCCATGCGCATCAGATTCTCGATCGTGATGGCATGGCGCGGATCGTCGGCGCCATGCCAGGCAGGGATGGGCGCCGCATCCGCGACCGAGATCGCCCCGTCGCGAACCAGGATGCCGACCAGCGCATTCATGACGGACTTGGCGACCGAGAAACTGAAGACCGGGGTGTCGACGCCATATCCCGGTGCGTAGCGTTCCGCGATGATCCGCCCATCATGCATGATGACGACCGCCTTGACCGGGTGACGGGCCGGCTGCGCGGAGGCGGCGAAGCTGGCATCCAGCGCCGCGTGCAGGGCCGGACTGGCCGTCTCGACCGGCGCGCTCTCTTCGGGATGGTCGGTCAGGACGCCGGGGAGGCGGACCGGCGTCAGGGACTCCCCCGGATAGACCAGGGTGCAGCCGATTCCGGGGCGATAGATCGCACGGCTGGAAAAGGCCCCGAGAATACTTGCACCGACGGTCTGATGAGTGCGGTCGACATCGTAGCGCATCGCCTTGTCGATCCGTCCCATCAATCCGCCGGACGTGCGGCGCTCGGCAATGGTCTCCCGTGGATCGACAAGGCTGACGAATGTCTCGCTGCAAATGTCATGTGCCATGCCGCCCGTCAGGATGCGCAGCGCCCGGTCGGGACGGGTCCATAATGCAGCGGATGCCAGTGCCGTGCCGCAAAGAACGATGGAAACGGCGGCAAGGTTCTTTTTCTTCATGATCGGATTCCTGGCGTGTGCGCGGCGCGTGGGGCCGTTCGGCCGATGCCCGCGTAAACAAGGCGCGGGCGGCGGCCGGGTTGCACGGCAGCGGCTCCCGCGCGACCAGGCCGATGCCGGGGCGGATGAAACTTTCCGTGCGGGAACGGGTTGGCGCTGTGGATTGTCGCGGGATGACCGCGAAGGCGGCCCCGCGTCTTTGGTTTTTGCGAGCGCACGAATCGGATCGAGGTGAAAATGGAAGCGAGCATCGACACGATCACGGCGATCCCGCATGAACGATATGCCTTGCGGCATTATGCATCGTTCGCGATCGTTTCGTTTGGCGCGCTCCTGTCGCTGGCGATATCCGGATATGCCGGCGGACAGGAAAACAACCTCTATCATTTTCCGATTCTGGCCCGCCTGTATGACGAGCCGCAATTCGCCGACGATCCATTCGTGCAGACCCTGCGCTTCTACGCGTCGGGATTCTGGCAGATGCTGGCCGGACGGGTACGGGGTGAGGACGTCTATGCGCTGCTCTTCGTCCTGCAGATCTTCTCGCGGCTGGTGCTGTTCGCCGGCATGCTGGCCTGGGCGGCGTTGCTGGGGATCGAATCCCGGGGCAGGCAGCTCCTGTTCGTGACGCTGATCGCCCTGTCCACGATTCTGCGCGGCTACTCCAAGGCGGGCGACGGCGGGCTGCTGATCGATTATTTCACGCATTCCGAACTGGCGAACGGCACGATGCTGCTGTCGCTGGCCTGGGCCGCGCGCCGCCGCGTCGCCGCCGCGTTCGCCATGAACGGCGTGACGTTCTTCATCAATGCGTTCGTGGCGGTCTGGACGGCGGCGCCGCTGGCCGTCATCCTCTGGGTCCAGTGGCGCCGGGGGATGTGGGCCGCGCGGGCGCTGGCGGCACAGGCGGCGGCGGGGCTGGCGCTGTTCGCTGTGGCGGCGGCGCCGGTGGTGCATACGGTATTGGCCGACCCCTACGGCCATCCCGTACCCGGGTTCGATTACGTCTCCTTCCTCGAGGAATTCTTCCCCTACCATTTCCTGATCTGGACGATCCCGGCCGGGGAGATCGGGAAGTTCCTGGTCGTCTGCTGCTGCGGCGTGGCCGCGGCCGCCATGCTGCGCGTGCCCGGCGCGCTGCTGCCCCAGGCAATAATGGGGGCGGCCGCCGTCTGGGGCGTCGGGGTCGTCCTGCCTTTCGTCACGCATGCGCGCATGCTGCTGAACCAGCATCTGCTGCGGGCCGGCAGCAGCGTGCACCTGCTGGCGGCGATCGCGGTCGCGGGGCTGGCGGTCCGATGGGTATCGTCGACGCGCGCCGCCGACCGGCGCCTGTGGGCGCCGTCGCTGGCGGCCTTGTCCTGCTCGTCGGAAAGCCTGCTGCCGGCGATCCCGCTGCTGCTGCTGGCGCGGTGGTGGTGGCCGGCGCCGTCCGTGGCCCGGGGGCCTGTCCTGGCGCCGGTCCTGCTGGCCGGGGTCGCGCTGGTCGGCCTGGCGCGCATCTATCATGCGGTCACCTGGGAACGCACGGTTGTGGCGCGGCGCGACGATTGGCAGGCGCTGGGCGAGTGGGCGCGGGCGAACACGCCCGAACGCGCCAAATTTCTGGTCCCGCCGGGCGCGTCGCGCGGGCTCGGCAGCGTCGCGTCCGCGCGATCGGCCGAACAGGACCGGCTTTTCGAGGGGTTTTCCGTCTTTGCGTATTTTTCGCACCGGCAGGACTGGGTGTCGCGCCCGGCGGGGGCGGCCGTGATGTGGGCGCCCGCCTATTACTGGACATGGCACACCCGGCTGGCCGAGGTCCAGGGCCTGGCTGATCTGACGGACCGGCTGCGCTATGCCGCACGGCACGGCCTGTCCTATGTGGTCGATGGCTGCGTTCGCGATGCCGGTCCGGCGCCCAGGGCCCGTTTCGGCCGCCTGTGTGTTTATGACGTGCCCGGAACGTAGCCGAAATAATGTTGATGTCATTCCGTTTTTTTGGAAGGGAGTTCCAGTTCATGAAATCCGTGACGCTTGCCCTTGTTCTGATCAGTGTCCTTCTCTCGTCGTCGGCCCAGATCCTGCTGAAGACCGGCATGTCCGGCCGGACCGTGCAGGCGGCGATGACGAAAGGCGCCGCGTTGCGGGACATGGTAACGGCGATCGCGTTGAACCCGTCGGTGCTGTTCGGATTGTTCGCCTTCGGGCTGAGCGCCGTCGTCTGGCTGCTGGTCCTGGCCCGTCTGGACGTCTCGCAGGCCTATCCGTGCGTGGCGCTGGGCATCGTCCTGACGGTGCTGGCCGGAATCGTCTTCCTGGGCGAACCGATTCATCCCGCGCGGCTGATGGGGCTGATTGTGATCGTATCGGGCGTGATCCTGATGGCGCGCGCGGCCTGAAACACGGCCCCGATCCGTCTCGCCGGCGCGCGTCACGGCATCATCCGCCCGTTCTGATAAAGACGCACGCGTCGGATCGACGCGTGCTTTTTTTTGCCCGGATCGAAAAAATGTCGAGAACAGCACAATGAGTCCCGTTCCTGGGAAGACGCTGTTTGGATTCAAAATATGAATTTTTCTTGAAATATATGTTAATGATGTTTTTCAGGCGTTTCGGAGCGGTGTTGCCTGCTTTTCAAATTTTTGACGTGGGCTGCCGGCCCTGCCCGTGTGCGGCCGGAACCGGTGGCAGGACGTCTCGGTATTGAAAATTATATTTTTGGAAACGAATAATAATAAAAGGAGGTCTTCGTGTCCGGAGAAACGGTTGCACCGTCCTTTCAGAGGGGTTCGAAATCCGCGCTGATTCCGATCCTGATCTTTGCCGTCGTCGCATCGCTGTCCCTCGGCGGTGTGCGGGGGGTCGATTATATGATCATGCATGGCTTGAACAGGCTGTCCGGCCGGTCGGCCATTCTCGACCACGCCATTTTCGGCCTGACGAAGGATATGTTTTCCAGCGTGATTCTGCTGTCACTCGTCGTCTATGCCTGGTACGGCACGCTGGACGCCGCGAAACGCGCGGGCATCCTGGTCGGCGTTTTCATGTCCTTTGCTTCAGGAATCATCAGCCGTGTCCTGCAGCTTCTGCTGCCGACACATCACAGGCCGCTTCATGACGCGGCGCTTCATTTCAGGATTCCGTTCGGTGTCCAGGCGGACACGCTCAATCACTGGGCGTCGTTTCCGAGTGACCATGCCGCGGTGACGTTCGGACTGGCCTGCACCCTGTACCTGGCGAATATCCGCGTGGGGCGCGTGGCCTTTGCGCTGGTGGCGCTTTTGAACCTGGTGCGGATCTATCTGGGCCTGCATTATCCCTCGGATGTCCTTGCCGGGGGCATGCTGGGGATCGCCCTGGTCGTCACGACCCGGCCGTTTCAGGATTCCCGCATCGTACGCGGGATCCTGGCATGGGAATTTTCCCATCGCGCCCTTTTCTATGCGCTGGCCTTCTATCTATGCTTCGGCATAGCGACGTTGTTCAACGATTACCGCTCGGCCTTGGCCGATATCGCGAAGATGGTTGTTCCGCATAGTTAAGGCGGAGTCATCATCGTTGCACGCCGGCGTCCTGCCTGTGGAATCCCTGTACGAATTCCGCAGGCAGGACATGGCGCTTCGTCACGCGGGTCCAATCGATGTGCGTCACGGGCTGCTCTGGATCGGCGGCGCCGTTGTTCCGGCAGTCGGCTGCCGGAACACGGCCAGGGACCGGTCCAGCCAGCCACGAAATGCAGTGTCCAGTTCGCTCAGCAGCCAGGCAAAGCCCAGCAGGCCGCCCAGGATCAGCAGGCATTGCGGCGAGGTGACGCTGGCGGGAAGGATATGCAGGGCGTGGAAGGCGAAGGCGCCCAGCAGGGCGAGCATCGGGACATGCACGGTATAGAGCGGATAGGATGCCGCCCCGAGCGCCTTGAAGATCGTCAGGCTCCTGCCGGTCGGTTGCGTGGCGGCGCCCATCCAGATGATGGCGGGCATGAGAAAGAAGACCTCGATCAGGTCCTGTACGCCGCGCGGGACGAAAGACGGATGGATGACCAGGCCAAGCCCCAGCAGCACCATCGGTACCCAGGCGCCGAGCTTGAACGCGACAAGGCGGGGGCGGGCGCGCCACAGCAAAATGCCCAGGAAGAACGAGAAACCCAGCCGCGCCAGGGCGCCGGGGGCCTCCGGCCAGATGAATCCGGTATTGAGGCTCTGATAGAAATGTGCGGTCGCGATCAGGCCGAGCGCGGAGAGGCCGACGATGCCGATCAGGACCCGGTTGCTCAGTTTTCGCCACGTGGCCGCCATGACGAGATTGACCGCCAGTTCATAGAACAGCGACCAGGCGGGGTAATTGAGGGGATAGAGTTCCTGGCTTGATCCGAACCAGGGAATGTAGAAAAGGGACGGCAGGAAGGGCGCCAGCTTGGAAACCGGGGCATAGTGCATGGCGATGGCGAGCGCGGTCGCCGCCGCCGAGATGGTCAGCCCCAGCGCATAGAGCGGCCAGAGGCGCAGGACCCGTTTCCACATGAAGCTGGACAGTGCCATGCCCGCGTCCAGCCGCGCCGAATAGGCGTCGGCGAGGACGAAGCCGCTGAGCCCGAAGAAGAGATCGACCGCCAGATATCCGCCGGCCGGAGACCAGGTGGACGCGAAAATGACGGGGGTATGACACAGGACGACGGCGGCCGCGGCCAGGCCGCGCAATCCGTCCAGAGTGTGAAAGAGACGCCTTGGCATGTCACGATTTTCCTTTGTTTTTTCGAAATGAAGAATCTCCGTGCCGGGCAAGATGTATTGGTTCAGATGTCGCTTAAGAAAATATGGAGAACCGTTCCGGACCGGGTTTGGTCTCTGCCCGCCATGGCGGGCGTAAACCGGGATTCCGGCTTCGGGCGGACCGTTCGATGGGGCGCGCGACGTGGCGCGCTCCACGCACGTCCCGCCGCGTTTATGGCGCGAGGCCGGTTTCCGCCGTCTCGTCGATCGTGCCGACCATATCCTCCGGCCTGTCGGTCTGTGTCGCCCGCAGGTAACTGCGGCAGAGAGTCAGCAGAAAGAGCAGCCCGCCGCACAGCCATGGGGATACGATCGTGCGTGTCCAGATGGGGGCCAGGCGGCCCGTCATCAGGGCACCGGGATAGAAGACGGGCAGCGAACACAGAATGACGCTGGTCCAGAACAGGATCTTCGTGGCCGGGCCGCCCGGAAGCGGCAGCCGGCCCGTCAGATACAGGCTCCAGGGCAGCAGCAGCAGCAGGAAATAATGGGTCCAGGATACCGGACTGGTCACCACGCAGAACGCGATCAGCAGGCTGAAATCGACGGCGTCGGCCGAACCGAAACCCCGGATGTCGGTCCACGGCATGGTGCGTCGCCACTGCCATGCGGTCCAGGCGCTCAGCGCAAGCAGCAGCGGCGGCAGCAATTTCGCCAGAAGCATGAGCGGATGAGGCAGGGCATGACCGTAATCGTAGTCGTACATATAGGTCGGCCCCGACCACAGGCGCAGCAGGAAGGCCTCGAACGATTGGTTATTGAAGGCGCCGATCGGATTGCGCGACAATTCGACGATACACCGCATGTACCAATGGCGGGTGAAGTCCATGCCGAATACGGCCACCGAGGACAGCGCAGTCGCGGCGACGATGCCCGCGCCGGCCAGGGCGGCCCGTCCGAGGCGCCGGGATATGAAATAGACGACGAAGAGCATGATCATCGGCTTGATGATCGCGGCCAGGCCGATCAGCGCGCCCGCGGCATAAAACCGTCTGGTCTGCAGACACCGCAATGCGCAGGTCAGTGCAAGCAGGACGAAATGCGTGGTGTTGCCGCAGGAAAAGACGCAGTACCACAAAGGGCCGTTGAGAAGGAACAGGAAGAGGACCAGGAATTTCTGGCGGGTCGTGCATCCTCTGGTCAGCAGGACGTAGGTATAGCCGATCGCCGCGAAGCTGAGCAGATAGAACGAGAGTTCGCCCAGGCGATGATGCAGGACCGCGAACGGCACGAACAGGAAGGAGACGATCGGCCAGTTGACGAAGTAGAGCTTGAGGATCAGCGGCAGGAGCGCCGAGGGACCATGGTGCAGAATGGCCTCGCCTGCTGCGTAATAGCCCTTGCGGAAATCGCCCAGGGGCAGCGGATGGGGTTCGGGAAAAGGCGGGTGCACCTGCAGCCAGGTCATGAGCATGAGGAATGCGATCGCCAGGGCGCCATAGGCGGCGACGCTGGTGGTCAGGCGGTATGCGCGCATCGTACCCTCCTCGGGGCCGGATCCCGGCCATCTGCGCGCCGGGACGCGGGACAAGCTGTGAAATGCTCGATCGGCAGGCGCATGTCCTGCGATCCGTCCCGCGCGGCCGGCCCGATGGCCCGGATATGCGGGGTTCTGAAATATCGTTTTATAATATCGTTCTATATCGGGCCCCGTCCCTGAAGGATGTCGGAGACGGGACGGGGGGACGCCGATATCCGTTCGGGCGGGGTCAGCGCCAACTGACGTCGGTCAGGCCGGGAAAGGCCTGCGGATGGGGTGCGCGCCGATGGCCGACGCTCCAGCCGAGATCGCGCCTGGACAGAAAGACCAGGAGGAGCACCCCGAGCACCGCGAAAAATTCATAGGATTGCAGGATGTTGAAACGGGTCGTCGCCAGGAGGTTCAGCGGCGACAGGACATTGGCCACGGTCACGAAGGCGACGCCCAGCAGCAGCCAGCGCCGGCGGCGGTCGGAGGCATCGGGTATTTCCAGCAGCGAGAAGAAGAGCAGGGAAAAGACCGGCAGCAGGATTCCGTAATGATGTTCCCATGCCACGGGCGACGCCGCGGTGAAGCAGAGCCCGGCCACCATGAGGGAGGCGGTCGCGGCACGCGGGGTGACGGCGGCCCGCGTGCTCCAGAGACCGCCGGCGAGCAGAAGGCCGGTCGAGAGCAGAGTCAGCGCATAGGTGACGCCGTCATAGGGGGCGAAGCGGTGATATTCCCAGATCAGGTTGGTGCCGTTGCCGAGCAGGCGATTGACCAGCCCGTTCATCGACTGATTGGCATAGAAGCTTTCGCCGTGCCGCCCGATGAAGGATAGCACGCGCAGATAGGATTGCGGCCACGACCAGCCATAGAGCAAGCCCGAGGCGACATAGCCCGCGCCGGCGCAGGCCGCCAGGCCGGTGACGAAGGCGCGGTCCCTGCGCAGCAGCCCCCAAAGCAGGAACAGCGCCATCTGCGGTTTGACCAGGGCGGACAGGCCGAGCAGCACGCCGGCCAGTCCGGACCGCCGGCTGGCGTAGAAATAGCAGGCGAAGACGAACAGCGCGTCCAGCAGAACCTGGATCTGGCCGAGATAGACTCCCCGGATCAGCGGATAGAAACACAGCGTGGTCAGCAACGACGCTGCGCCGATCCAGACAGTTCGCGCCGACGGACCGGGCGCCGCCGTCCGGACCGCGAACATTCGCGCCAGTCGCAGATTCAGCAGGACCATGCCGGGAAAGATCGAGAACCAGGCCGCCAGGCCGAGCAGGTTCAGTGCATGCACCGCGTCCCGGCCCTGGAGCGGAAGCCACTGGATCGCCAGCAGCGACGAGAGCGGGTACTGAAACTTGGTGCCCATGTCGAAAAAGAAATAGTCGTACGCGTCGCCCCCCGGATGGCGTTGCAGCCAGTCGCGTACCGCCAGCATGGGGGTCCAGGAATCATCGCCGGCCAGATGGCGAATATCACGTAGAATACTGATATTATTGCTGAAATATGAATTGTCGAGCGCCCAGGCCAGCCCGGCGGGATGCAGGTGGCGCAGCGCCAGGATGCATGCGCTGATCGCGACCATGACCGACGGAATGAAGACGCAGACGCGCCTGAGCATGGTGACGACGGGATCGCCGGGACCTCCGGGATCGTCGTCCGGCAACGGGGCGCGGTTCGGAACGGCGGGATCGACGGATATGGGCACGTCTGTCACTCCTCGTCGCCTCATGCGGAACAGCGGATCGTCCGCTGTGCCGCTCGCGGCGGGGTGAACTGCCGAATCGCCCGTAAGTTCCCCGTTTCGGATACGAATCGTTAATCACAAAGCCGAATGCGCGGGATGTGCGGTGCCTTCGGGCGCCGCACATCCCGCGCGGCCGCGTTTGTGCCGCCGGCTCGGAATACCGTCCCGAGACGGATCAGGGCGTGCTTTCGATCGGCGGAGCGATCCCGGCGGGCCGTTGGCGGAGCGACGCCAGGGCGCGGTCCAGTTGCGCGCGAAATGCCGCGTCCAGTTCGCTCAGCAGCCACGCGAAGCCCATCAGACCGCCCAGAATCAGCAGGCATTGCAGCGAGGTAACGCTGGCGGTGGAGATATGCAGGGCGTGGACGGCAAAGGCGCCCAGCAGCGCGAGCATCGGGACATGCACGGTATAGAGCGGATAGGATGCGGCCCCGAGCGCCTTGAAGATCGCCAGGCTCTTGCCCGTCGGTTGCGTGGCGGCGCCCATCCAGACGATGGCGGGCATGAGAAAGAAGACCTCGATCACGTCTTGTACGCCGCGCGGGACGAAAGACGGATGGAGGGCCAGGCCGATCCCCAGCAGCACCATCGGTACCCAGGCACTGAGCCTGGACGATACGGTGCGGGGGTGGACGCGCCACAGCAGGATGCCCAGGAAGAACGAGAAGCCGACCCGCGCCAGCGCGCCGGGAATCTGGCTCCAGAAGAATCCGGCATTGAGGCTCTGATAGAAATAGGCGGTCGCGATCAGGCCGAGCGCGGAGAGGCCGACGATGCCGATCAGGACCCGGTTGCTCAGTTTTCGCCACGTGGCCGCCATGACGAGATTGACGACCAGTTCGTAGAACAGCGACCAGGAAGGATAGTTGAGGGGATAGAGCAACTGGCCGGACCCGAACCAGGGAATGTAGAAAAGGGCCGGCAGGAAGGGTGCCAGCTTGGAAGCCGGCGTATGATACATGGCGATGGCGAGCGCGGTCGCCATCGCCGAGATGGTCAGCCCCAGCGCATAGAGCGGCCAGAGGCGCAGGACCCGTTTCCACATGAAGCTGGACAGCGCCATGCCCGCGTCCAGCCGCGCCGAATAGGCGTCGGCGAGGACGAAGCCGCTGAGTCCGAAGAAGAGATCGACCGCCAGATACCCGCCGACCGGAGACCAGGAGGCCGCGAAGATGAGGGGAGTGTGGCACAGGACGACCGCGGCCGCGGCCAGGCCGCGCAATCCGTCCAGAGTATGAAAGAGGCGCCTCGGCATGTCGCAATTCCTCGCTTGTTGTTGGAAAGGAACGTCCTCGCGCTGGAGCGGATGTATTGATACAGGTCGTGTTTAAGGGAGTATGAAGAGACGGGCCGGTTTCCGTTCTCATTACCATTGCCGGCCGGTGTTTTGTTTTGCGTGGCACGCGCCGGCGTCTATGCTGAATGGAAGCGGCGGCCACCGGGACGCGCCGCGCTTGGGGAAGGAGTCGGTTCTTGGGTCTGAAGCAGCGCCATATCCTGTTCATGGCCCTGGGCGGGTCGGTGGGCGCGGGATTGTTCCTGGGGTCGGGCAGCGCCATCCAGCAGGCGGGTACGTCGGTCCTGCTGGCCTATGTCATGTGCGGCCTGGTCGTCTTTCTGATCGGCCGGGCGGCGGCCGAACTGGCGCTGAGCGACCCGGGCGGCCGCACCCTCAACGCGTTCGTGGGGCGCTATCTGGGCGCGCGCATGGAATTCCTGGTGGGCTGGAGCTACTGGCTGATCTGGACGCTGGTCTGCATCTCGGAAATCACCGCGGCCGGCGTGTTCGTGCGCTACTGGCTGCCCGGGATGCCGCAATGGGTGGTCGCCGCATTGTTGGGGGCCGTGCTGCTGGGGGTCGGGTCGCGCGCCGTGGCCCTGTTCGGCGAGCTGGAATTCTGGCTGGCGCTGCTGAAGATCTGGGCCATCGTCGCGCTGATCCTGTGCGGACTGGCGGTGATCCTGGGCCATGTCGGTCCGGCCGGGGGCAGCGCGTCCTTCGCCAATCTTCTGGCGCCGGGGGTGATCCTGCCGCATGGGGCGGCCGGGTTCGCCGCCATCCTGCCCGTGGCGCTGTTCGCCTTCGGCGGGACCGAAATCGTGGCTCTGACTGCCGCCGAGACCGACGACGCGGCGCGCGTGCTGCCGCGCGCGATCAACGGTATCGTCGGACGGATCATCATCTTCTATATCGGCAGCCTGGCGGTCATCATGGCGATCGTCCCCTGGGCGCAGGCCGATGCGGGGCACAGTCCCTTCGTCCTGGCCTTCGACCGGATGGGCCTGCCCGCGGCCGGGGCGGCGATCAATGCTGTCATGGTGCTGGCGGCGCTGTCGGCCTGCAATGCCGGGCTGTATGCGACCAGCCGGACATTGGCGTCGCTGGCCGAAAGCGGCATGGCGGCGCGCCGGTTCGGCGCGCGCACGGCTAACGGCGTGCCGGCAATGGCGTTCGCGGCGTCGTTCGGCACGGTGCTGGCCGGCGTCGTGCTGAACTATTTCCTGTCGGACCGGGTGTTCGGATATGCCCTGCAGGGCATTTCATTCCTGCTCATCTTCGTCTGGGGCACGATCATGGTGGCGCATCTGCGCTATCGCCTTACGGAAGATGCCGCGCGCGACGGGGGCGCGCCGGTCGCGTCCCTGCCCGGGGCGCCGTTCAGCAACCTGGTGGCCATCGCCTTCCTGCTGGCGATCGGCGTGGACATCGTCTGGGGCGGCCGGCTTTACGTGCCGTTCGCGCTGGATGCCGCCTGGCTGGGCGGGTTGCTGCTGGTCAACGGCCTGGCCGCGCGGACATGCCGCCAGAGCAGATCCCGTTCAAGCAGGTCCCGTTCAAGCAGATCCCGTTCAAACGGACTCGTTTGAACGGGTGAGGATGCTCACGCCGCGTCACTCCGTGTTCAGGGCATGCGCCAGTTCCGCCGGGTCCATGCCGGCGCTCTGTGCCGCGGTCGGGAACGCGCCGGATTCCACTTCGGCTGCATAGTCGCGCAGCGCGGCTTCGATCGCCGTGCCGATTTCGGCGAAACGCTTGGCATGGCGCGGGGATTTTCCGGGCAGCAAGCCCAGTATGTCGTGCCAGACCTGCACCTGTCCGTCGCAGCCGGCCCCGGCGCCGATGCCGATGACGGGGATCTGCAGGCGCTGCGCCAAGGTCGCCGCCAGCGGGGCGGGCACCAGTTCCAGCACGATGGCGAAGGCCCCCGCATCCTGCAGGGCCAGCGCGTCGTCCATCAGGCGCCGGGCGGCGGCGGCCTGCCTGGCCTGCACGCGCAGCCCCAGCGTGTGCTGGGCCTGGGGCGTCAGGCCCAGATGGCCCATGACGGGCACGCCCAGTTCGGTCAGGCGGCGGACGATCGGCGCGAGGGAGGCGCCGCCTTCCAGCTTCAGCGCCTGGACGCCGGCCTCCTGCATCATGCGGCGGGCGGAATGGATGGCGTCCGATTCGGTGGCATAGGTCAGGAACGGCAGGTCGGCCACGATCATGGCGCGGCCGGTGCCGCGCACCACCGCGCCGGCATGGCGGATCATGTCGTCCAGCGTGACCGGCAGGGTCGTGTCGTGCCCCTGGACGGTCATGCCCAGGGAATCGCCCACCAGCAGGATCGGTATGCCGGCGCGCTCGGCCAATGCCGCCGAAGGGGTGTCATAGGCGGTCAGCATCGCGATCCGCTTGTCGTCCCGCTTCATGGCCTGGATGTCGAACAGGGTGATACGCATGGTGGGCTCCGTCATGGGCGGCCCGGGCTGCATCGGGGGCTGCCGCATGGATATGGTGACGCGTGTTTACGAAAGCGCGCGGCCGTCGCCCACGCCCGTCCGGGGCAGCGCCCCGGGCAGTATCTGGGGCAGCACGCGGCGCATGGCGCAGCGCCGAGGGGCGGGCAGGCCGTGCGCGGCCTCGGCGGCCAGTATGGCGCGCAGCCGGGGCGTCAGGGCGGCCGGGTCCAGCAGGTCGAACCCCGCCCTGGCATAGAACGGGGCATTCCAGGCGACGTCGCGGAAGGTGGTCAGGGTCAGCGACGCGATGCCGCGCGCGGCGGCCTGCCGGGCGGCGCAATCCAGCAGGCGCCGTCCCAGCCCTTTTCCCTGCCGGTCGGGGGCCACGGCCATCTGCCAGACATGCAGCACCTTCCGCCCGGCATCGGGGCCGCCGCCATCCTCGATGGCGACGCGGGCGGTCAGGAAACCGACGGGGGATTCCCGGTGGGATTCCCGGGGGGCCGCCACCCAGCATGTCTCCTCGGCAATGGCGGCGCCGTGCGATTCGGCGGTCATCACCGCGTCGTCGGCGATCCAGGCCAGGTCGGGCAGGGTGCGGAACAGCGCGCCGGCATGCTGTTCCAGCAGCGGAAGGGCGGCGGCGTCCTCCCGCCGGGCCGGACGAATGACGATGGCGTCGGTCATGGCGGCGGCTGTACACCGTTGCCGGCCGAGACGCCAGCGACGGACGCGCCGTGGCGGCCGGATGGCAGGATCGTCGACGAGGGGGCCTTCAGGGCGTGGCCGCCGGTTCGGGGACGGGGGGCCCCTTGCCGGCGTCGAACGTGTTGAGGAAGACGCGCGTGATGGCGCGGGCGATCCGGGCGATGTCCTCGGCCTCGGCCGCGACGGGCAGTTGCAGGCGCTTTCGCGCCGTGATGCGGGTCTGGCACAGGGCATAGAACAATTCGGCGGCCAGCACCGGGTCCGGCACATTCAGCACGCCTTCGTTCGTGCGGGCGGCCAGCCAGTCGGCGAAGACCGCGATCGCCCTCTGCGGCCCGACCTGCCAGAAGGTCTCGGCCAGGACGGGAAAGGTGGCGGCCTCGGACACCACGATGCGGTTCAGCATCAGCGACAGGGGCGACGTGGTCAGCCGGATCATCGCCGAGGCGATGCCGATCAGGGTCTCCTCGGGCGTGCGCTTCTCGCCGATGGTCTCGAACAGCAGGGGCAGCTTCTCGCAGGCGCTGCGGCGGACGAAGGCGGTGAACAGGGCGGCCTTGCTGTCGAAGTAATTGTACAGCGTGCCTTTGGACACCCCGGCCTCACGCGCGATCTGCGACATGCTGGCGCCCTCATAGCCGTGGGCGGCGAAGATTCGTGCCGCGCCCTCGATGATCTGCAGCCGCTTGGCGGCGGATGCCCCCGGCAGGTCCGGGGCATCGGGGGGCGGTAGCGGGGACATTGCGCGGGGCTCTCCTGCGGCCGGTGCTTTCCCCGTCGGAGACGGATTGACCCGCCGGGGAAAGCCGATAGGGTGTGGAACGATGACCGAACGGGTCGGTCAGTTGCGTTGGATGATGTCACAATGTGTTCCGCCATGTCGATAGTGCCCGCGATCGCGGCCGGCGGGCGGCACGGATGGGGCCGCAGCATGGGAACCATAGGATGACAAGGGGGCCGGCTGGTGCGTAGGGGATATTCTTGGCGGGCCGCGGTGCTGGCTGTATCGGCCGTGGCCAGCGGATGCGCCGTCGGGCCCGATTACCACAAGCCCGCGCCGTGGGCCCCGCCGCATTGGGCCGGGTCGGGCGCCGTGCCGCCGACCGGGCCCGCGACCGGACGGGTGGTCAGCGACATTTCGGACGCGGCCCCCGATCCGGCCTGGTGGAACGTGTTCCACGATCCCGAATTGTCGGCGCTGGAACGCCGCGTGGCGTCGCAGAACCTGACGGTCGCCGTCGCCACCGCCCGCCTGGCGCAAAGCCGCTCGCAACTGCGCATCGCGGGGGCCGAGCGCTATCCGGGGCTGAGCGCCGCCGGATCGTACAGCCGGGTGCAATACAGCACCAAGGTGCTGCAGCGCATCGTCAGCAGCATCGGGCAGTCGGGCGAGCTGCCGCTGGCCAATACCACCAACCTGGCCGCCGAATCCGGCAAGTTCACCATCCCCGTGCTGGATATGTGGAGCGACAGCATCGACGCGACGTGGGAGGTCGATCTGTGGGGGCGCGTCCGCCGACAATATGAGGCCGCGTCCGCCGACCTCGACGCGTCGATCGAGGCGCGGCGCGGGGTGCTGATCGCGCAGATGGCCGAACTGGCGCGCGACTACATGATGCTGCGCGAGGCCCAGGCCGAGCTGCGCATCCTGCTGGATAATCGCGACACCGCGGCGCAGACGGTCGCGCTGAGCCGCCAGCGCAACGCGGCCGGCCTGGTCAGTGAACTGGACGTGCAGAGCGCGCAGGCCCAGCTCGACGCCGTGACGGCGCGGATTCCCCAGACCGAACAGCAGATCGCCCAGCAGGTGAACGCGTTGAGCCTGCTGCTGGGCGCCCCGCCCGCGGCCCTGGCGGGCGAGCTGCTGACGGATACCGCCATCCCGCCGGTTCCCCCGCGCGTGCCGGTCGGCGTGCCGTCCGAACTGGCGCGCCGCCGCCCCGACATCCGCCAGGCCGAGGCGCAGTTGCACTCGGCCACCGCCCAGGTGGGCGAGGCCGTGGCCGAGTTCTATCCGCGCGTGACCATCAATGCCGGGTTCGGGTTCCAGTCGCTGTCCTTCCGCGACCTGGGGTTCTGGAACGCAAAGACGTGGAATGTCGGCCCCTCGATCAGCCTGCCGATCTTCCAGGGCGGGCGGCTGCGCGGCCAGTTGGAACTGCGCCGCGCGGCCCAGCAGGAGGCCGCGATCACCTATCGCCGGACGGTGCTGGGGGCGTGGCATGAGGTCGATGACGCGCTGACGGCCTATCGCGACGAACAGATGCGCCGCGACAGTCTGCAGCGGCAGGTCGCGTCCGACCAGCGCGCGCTGGACCTGGCGCGCGACCAATATCGCCACGGCATGGTAACGTTCCTGACGGTGCTGGATGCCGAACGGCAGGTCCTGGGGGCGCAGACCGACCTGACGGGCAGCACCGGCGCGCTGTCGCGCGACCTGGTGCAGCTTTACGACGCGCTGGGCGGCGGGTGGGAAAGTGCGTTCCCCGAACGGATGCCCGCCCGCGTCCCGATGGCCGCGCGCGGTCCGGCCGCGACCCCCGCGCATGCGCCGGCCTGATCCGGTCGGCCGGGAATCGGCTGGAAAGGCGGGTTCTCCGGCCTTTCGGGGTTGGCGGATGGCGGCCGGCAGCGTATAAGCCGCCCGTTTCGCGGCGGGCCCCTGTCCGGCGAGGACTCGTCCGGGGGCGAAATTCAAGGACGCGCATCATGATAACACTTCCCCCCGATTACCGCCCCTCGGAAGACGAGGACTTCATGAACCCGCTGCAGGTGGAGTATTTCCGCCAGAAGCTGCTGAAATGGCGGGCCGATCTGCTGAAGGAAGCGGACGAGACACTGGCCAGCCTGTCCGAGGGCGGCATTCATGAGGCCGATATCACCGACCGCGCCAGCGTGGAAACCGACCGCGCCCTGGAACTGCGCACCCGCGACCGGGCGCGCAAGTTGATTTCCAAGATCAACCAGGCCCTGCTGCGAGTCGAAAACGGCTCCTATGGCTATTGCGAGGAAACCGGCGAGCCGATCGGCCTGAAGCGTCTGGAAGCCCGTCCCATCGCCACCCTGTCGATCGAAGCGCAGGAACGGCATGAGCGGATGGAAAAAATTCACCGCGACGACTGATCCCGGACGGGGGCCGCCGCTTTCTGTTCGGCAGGGGTTGCAACCTGCGAACGGAGACGGTAGGAAGCGCCCATCCACGCTGCTGCTGTAGCTCAGTGGTAGAGCACTCCCTTGGTAAGGGAGAGGTCGACAGTTCAATCCTGTCCAGCAGCACCATGATTTCCCTTTTCTTCTTCCATTCGTGCATTGCATCGTGTGCCTGACGGCCGGCAGGGTCGGTTTGTCGATCGCGGCCGATGCGCCATATCCTCGGCCCGGGCGGATCGGGAGGTCACGGACATGTCCACGCATTACGGCGGGAATGAAGCCCTGTCGCGGCTGATCGACGAGGCCAGGGATCGCGTGCAGTCGCTGGCCGCACGCCTGCGCGGGGAAGAGGCGAGCGAGGAGACCCGGCGGCTTGTCGCCGACCTGGCGGATCTGCTGGACGGCATCGGCGATATGGCGCGTTGAACCGGACACGTTGAACCGGGCGCGCTGACCCGTTCGTCCGCAAGCCCAGGCGGGGCGGTGGGGGCGTGGCGCCGGCCAAGGGGTCCAGTGTTCGCGGCCGGCGCCACGACCCTGATCTCGCCATCCGATTCCGACCGAAATATGGCGCGCATGACGGCCGACTCGTCGTGCGCCGCGTCCGACGATCAATTATCCTTGATCCATTAAAAGATAATTCACGGACGCGAAGACGCGGCCGATCGGCGGCGATGTAACAATTGGAAATTAGGCAAGGGCACATCGGGCGCGTAAAGATAAACCATCAATTCCGCTCCCCCGTCTTCGGAAGAAGGGAGCCGCCTTTTACTAAAAATCATGCTTTTCTGTGCTCTAGAGCCATATCCATTCACACTGGTTCACGGATATGGCTCTAGCTCATTGTTTTAACGAGCATCTTTATCCAACCGGATGAGTCCATTCGGTCGGATGATGCTCTAGGGGGCATGACCTCTGCCGGCTACCCGTGGGTATCCCCATGCGGGCTTATGGAAATATTGGAGCGCCCGAGAACTCTTCCCGATGACGGAGGGCGTCCGGCCGCGAGAGATCCGACAGATGCATATGAATTCTGGTCATGTGATCGTCGTGCTGGGCATGCACCGCAGCGGCACCAGCGCGATCACCAAGGCGCTGCAGGTGCTGGGTGTCTCGCTGGGCGAGAACCTGATGTCGCCGGCGGCCGACAACCCGACGGGATTCTGGGAAGACAACGATGTGTGCCGCATCAACGAGGCATTGCTGCGGCATATCGAGGCGGCCTATGACCATCTCGGCCTGGTCGGTTCGCTGTCCTGGCCGCATCCGGTCCTGGCCGAATTGCGGGCCGAGGCTGCCGCGCTGCTGAAGGCGCGGCTGGCATCCTGCGGGGGGCTGTGGGGTTTCAAGGATCCGCGTACCTGCCGGCTCATGGATTTCTGGCGTCCGGTGCTGGAGGCAACGGGTTGCAGGGTCGGCGTCGTGCTGCCGCTGCGCAATCCGCTCAGCGTCGTGCGTTCGCTCGAACGGCGGGAGCGGATGCCGGCCGAGCGGGGCTACATGCTGTGGCTGGAACATGTCGTCTGTTCGGTTCTGTCCACCGGGGACGTGAAGAACCGGGTCATCGTGGATTACGACCGCATGATGGAAGATCCGTCGCGGCAACTGCACCGCATGGCCGACCGGTTGGGCATGGCGGTCGATCCCGTGGCCTGCAGGGAATTTTCCAATTCCTTCCTCGATGAAACGCTCCGGCATTCGCGCGGCTCGTTGCGCGACCTGGCCAGGGATTCCCGCGCCCCCCACGCGGTGTCCGAGCTGTTTCACATTCTGTCCGATTGCGCCGACGATCGCGCCGACCTCGAATCCCGCGACCTGTACCTGGCCTGCCTCGATGTCGCGCGGTCGATCGAGACATGGCGGCCGTTATTGACCTATTACAACCGGCTGGAGGACAGCCTGGCCGAGCCGGTCGAGGCGCGGAACCGCTGGAGCGTAACCGAAATCCGTGCCTTGCTCCGGCCGGGCACGCTGGCGCGTTCGGTCCTGGGCGCCCTTCCCGAGTGGCGCAGATGACGCAGATGATTGGCGCAGATGACCGGTGTGACGGTGACGGGCCGGCGGGCCGTCAGCGCGGCGAATCCGTGACGGTTTCGACGATGAATCGGGGGCGGCGCTTCGTTTCCAGATAGATCTTGCCGATATACTCGCCCAGCACGCCGATGGACAGGATCTGAAGCCCGCCCAGGGCCAGCAGGGGCAGCATCACCGAGGCCCAGCCGCTGACGACGGTCGCGCTGAAGACGAGGCGTTCCAGAAGAACCCACAGGCCCGTAACGGACGATGCAAGGAAGACCACGACGCCGAACGCGGCGATCATTCGGAGCGGGAGCACCGAAAAGGACGTGATGCCGTCGATCGCCAGCGCCAGCATCTTCGCCAGCGTATATTTGCTGTTTCCGAATTCGCGGGCTTGTCGCTCATACGGGATGATCGACGTTTTGAAGCCGATTGTGGGGATGATGCCACGCAGAAAGAGATTGACTTCGTTATGCGCCAGAAGCACGCGAAGCGCCCGCTGCGACATCAGCCGGTAATCGGCATGATCCTCGATGACATTGACCCCGAAAAGGGTCAGGAGCCTGTAATACGCGCGTGCGGTTCCCTTCTTGAAAATCGTGTCGCTCGTGCGCGAGGATCGTACGCCCAGGGCCAGGTCGAATCCGCCCTGGTACGCAAGCAGCATCGCCTCGATCGCGTTGATGTCGTCCTGCAGGTCGCAATCCATCGTGATGATGGCATCAGCGTCCGCATGGCTCAACCCGGCGAGCATCGCATTCTGATGGCCGAAATTGCGGGACAGTTTCAGTCCGACGACCTGGGCCGGCTCGGCGTGCGCCGCGATGATGGTCCAGGTGCGGTCCGCACTGCCGTCATCGACCAGGATGACGCGCCAATGGCGCAGCGCGAAGCGCGGGTCGGATTGCAGGCCGTCCAGGTAGGAAAGAATCCGCGGCAACGTAACGGGCAGCGCGTCTTCCTCATTATAGCACGGGATGACGACGTCTAGGCTGTAGGGGGTCATTCGGACGGTCCGGCTGGCGAGATGAAGAATGGTCGGGAAATAAAGGCGCGCGTCACATCAGGAACCGGGAGCCCTGGTACCAGAGGATGACGAACAGGGCCTGAACCATGGAAAAGACGCACAGGATCAGCGAGAAGACGGGGCGAGGCAGTTTCTGCAGGAACGCCGACACGAGCATCAGCGTCACCGGATTGGCGTAGATATATCGCGTGCTGGACCACAGGCCGGTAGCTGTCGAGAGCAGGAGCGTCAGCGCGACGAGAACGGATTCCAAGACGAATCCCGACAGGAATGCCCACAGGACGAGGCAGGCTGCGACGAGGCAGGCGAGCGCGAAATAGGTCAGGCTTTCCTCATGCCCGGGCAGGAACGCCGCGGCGGTCAGGTCGCGGGCGCGGAGCCCGTGCCAGATATGCGCCACCGGATTGCCGGGATGGCGCCCCCACGCCGTTTCGATATGCTTGAAGGCCAGCGCGTCCCCCACATGGACGTGGAGATAGAGCATATAGCCCAGCAGCCCGATTCCCCCGACCGAACCCAGAAGGAGGCATTGCGCAACGGCCCGGGCCACCGATCGCGCGATGTCCGTCCCTTGGATGCGGGCATGCAGACAATGCGCGACCATGCGGGCGCCGCCCAGGACGGCCAGCAATGGCGCCGCCGTCGGACGGCTGGCGGTGAAGAAGGCCGCCACGGCGGACGCCAGCCACGTCCTTTCGCCACGGAGCAGGAACAGAAGGGCGATCAGGAGAATTCCATAGAGCGTCTCGGTAAATGGGACCCTGAAATACAGGCTGAACGGTGAGGCAAGAAAGACGAGAACGGTCATATAGGCGTTCGTCTCGCGTCGTTTCGTCTTGAGGTACAGGGCGCTTGCCACCGCCATCAACGGAAAGAGCGCATTGTTCAGAACGACGCCGCAAAGCTGATAGCTGAAGCCCGTAGCGGCATGGATGGCACGCAGCAGCAAGGGGAACAGCGGGAAGAACGCCCAGTTTGCCTGCCCGTTGGTATTGCCGCCGAGGTGAGGGTGCAGATCGTACCCGGCGGACGCGATGCCGATATACCAGCCGCAATCCCATTCGCATGCCGAATAGGAAAAGCCGCTGAAGACTTTGGCGACGGCGACATAATACAATAATATGGACACGTGGCAAAATAACGTGAATGCAATAAGCCGTGGGATGTCCGTCGTGGCGTCTTTGACGACAAGTTCGCTTTCAATTTTCATGAATTGTTTGCCGCGTCGAGGGGGTAGGAATTCGGATCATGTTCTGGCTTCTCGAGAAAAATATCGGTAAAAACTTTTTTACAATTTATATTCGTCGCCGTATATCATAGGCTCGGTTCGGATCTACTGAAAATCGTGCCCGTCTGTTGCTGGCGCGCCATGTATGATTTGGCTTTATCCCGTGGCGGGCAGGGTCACGGAACCGGTCCTTGGCATTCGCGTTGGCTGCGTCTTGGGATGTCATATGATTGTCTTATTGTGTGCTCACTCTATAAGCACATGGCTGGCGATTCGGTCACGGGGGTTGCGCGCCCGTGGCCTGGATCGGATTGATCTTGGATCCCCGATGCTCCGTCGAGGATCGCGTAAGAGGACAGAATGGGTGAAGTGATCCGCCGGGAGACCGCCAAAAAAACGTTCGAATTCAACGGAGAGCGGTTCACTTCCGACGTATCCGGCCAGATCGCGATCGAGCATTATCACCGTTACCTGCTGGCGCGGGCCTTCTGTCGGGGCCGGTCGGTCCTGGATGTCGCGTCGGGCGAGGGGTACGGGGCCGCGCTGCTGGCCCAGGTGGCGGCATCGGTGACGGGGGTGGAGATCGACGCGGCGTCGGTGGCGCATGCCGTCGAATCCTTCGGGCGGCCGAATCTGCGTTACCTTCAGGGGGATGCCCGCGCGCTGCCCTTGCCCGACGACAGCATCGACGTCGCGGTCTCGTTCGAGACGCTGGAGCATCTGGACGATCAGAACCGCTTCCTCGCCGAAATCCGGCGCGTCCTGCGCCCTGACGGGCTGCTGGTCATCAGTACGCCCGACCGGATCGTCTACTCCCCCGCCGGCGCGCCGCCCAACCCGTTCCATGTCCACGAACTGACCGCGCGCGAGTTCGAATCGGCGCTTCGTTCGGTTTTTCCGAACGTCACCCTGATGGCCCAGCGGCCGATGATCGGTTCGGCCATCCTGCCGTCCGGCCAAGGGGGGCCGCCGCTGGTCTTCGACCGGCAGGGGGAGGGGTATTTCGAGGCGACGGACTACATGCCGCGGGCCCCTTATCTGATCGCCTTCGCCTCGGCGGCGGCGCTGCCGGAACTGTCCGCTTCGCTCTATATCGAACGCAGCGACCTCGATACCGATCCGCGCGTGCGGGCCGATGCCGAACTGGCGATGATCGGGATGCGGGGCGCGCTGGAAAAGGCACAGGAGAAGGCCCAGGCGGATCGCGAGCGGGCGGCGGCCGATCTGTCCGACCTGCAGGCGCGCCTGGCCGCGCTGTCCGCCCGGGCGGACAGCGCGGAGAATGCCGCGCGGCTCAGCGCGGCGGACGCGATCGCCAAACAGAACGCCGCAACCGGCCTGTCCCGGCAACTGGCGGCGTCCGAGGCGCGATTGCTGGCGATGGAGACCAGCACGAGCTGGCGGCTGACCGCGCCGGTGCGTCGCCTGGTCGAACGCCATCCGCGAACCGGACGCGTGGTGACGCTGGGCGTGAAGGCGGCATGGTGGACCCTGACCGGGCAATTGCCCGAGCGTCTGCGGCTGCGGCGCCTTCACCGCGCGCGCAGCGCCGCCTTCATGCCGCCGGCCCCGGCGGATTTCGACCCGCCCTTGCTCGACACGCCGGACGGGCCGATTCGCCTGCGGACCAGCGACGCGCCCCGCGTGTCGGTCATCATCCCGACCTACGGACAGGACGATTTCACGTTGCGCTGCCTGGCGTCGATCGCGGCCTATCCGCCGATCGCCGCCATCGAAGTCATCGTGATGGACGACGCGTATCCGAAACGGCAGGACCCGTCTTTCCTGCAGGCGCGCGTCGCGGGCGCGCGCATCGTCCGCAACGCCGGCAATCTGGGTTTCCTGCGAACCTGCAACGCAGCGGCGGAACTGGCGCGCGGGGAATATCTGTTCTTTCTGAACAACGATACCCAGTTGCGCCCCGGCGCGATCGACGCGCTGGCCGACCTGTTGCTGGCGCGCCCGGATATCGGCATGACCGGATCCAAGCTGGTCTACCCCAACGGCCTGTTGCAGGAGGCCGGCGGCATCATCTGGCAGGATGCGACCGGCTGGAACTTCGGACGGAACCAGGATCCGGGCCGCCCGGAATATAATTACCGGCGCCCGGTCGATTACATCTCGGGCGCCGCGATCATGATCCGCCGCGACCTGTTCGAGACGCTGGGCGGGTTCGACACCGATTTCTCGCCGGCCTATTACGAAGACACCGACCTGGCGTTCCGCGTGCGCGCGGGCGGCTTCGGCGTGGTCTACGAACCGCGGTCGGTCGTCGTCCATTACGAGGGCATGTCGCACGGGACGGACCTGGCGTCGGGGGTCAAGGCCCATCAACTGGTCAATGCGAAGCTGATGCGCACCCGCTGGGCAGAGGTGCTGGACCGGAGCCATTTCGCAGGGGCGGCCGACCTGGTGCGCGCCTATGACCAGGCGCGGGACCGGAAAATCATCCTGGTGATCGACCACTATGTTCCCGAACCCGACCGGGACGCCGGATCGCGCACCATCATGGGCGTCCTGCGCAGTCTGGTCGAGTCGGGCTGGGTCGTGAAATTCTGGCCGCAGAACCGCGCCTATTCGCCGGTCTATACGCCGGTTTTGCAGGATATGGGGATCGAGGTCCTGGACCATCGCCGGCCGGACGACCTGGGGGCGTGGCTGGCGCAGCGCGGCGACGCGCTGGACTGCGTGCTGGTCAGCCGGCCCTCGGTGGCGATGGAGCTGCTGCCCCCTCTGCTGGCGCATCGGCGGGCCCGTCTGTGCTTCTACGGCCATGACCTGCATTTCGAGCGGATGCATCGCGAGGCGATGCTGACGGGCGATGCCGGCCAGATGCGCGCGGCCGAGGAGATGAAGCAGATCGAGCGCCGCATGTGGCGAGCGTTCGACACCAGCATCTATCTGTCGCAGGAGGAAGTGGACACGGCGCGGAAACTGGAGCCCGAACGGGATTTCCGGGCCGTCGTCCCCTATGGTTTCGCCGATTTCACCCATCGTGACCGCGTGACGCCGGGCAGCACGATCCTGTTCGTGGCGGGTTTCGCCCATCCGCCGAACGAGGACGCGGCGCTCTTCCTGGTCAATGACGTCATGCCGCTCGTGCTGGCGCAGCGTCCCGATGCCAGGCTCCTGCTCGTCGGGTCCCAGCCCTCGCCGGCCGTCAGGGCGCTCGCCAGCGCGGTCGTCACGGTCACCGGCTGGGTCAGCGACGCGCAACTGGATGAATATTACGGCGCCAGCCGTGCCACGGTCGTCCCCCTTCGCTTCGGCGCGGGCGTCAAGGGCAAGGTGGTCGAGGCCCTGCGCCAGGGCGTGCCGTTGACGGTCACGCCGATCGGCGCCGAGGGGATCGACGGATTGCCCGACATCCTGCCGATCTCCCGCACGGCGCGGGACATCGCGGACGACCTGCTGCGGATGCTGAATGACGATGCCGCCTGGCTGGCGCGATCGCATGCGCAGACCCGCTTTGCCCAGGCCCGTTTTTCGGACGAGGCGGTGCGCAGGTCGGTCATCGCCGCACTGGAGCCGTAGGGCGTAGGGCGGGACCGGACTCCGGCCGGCGCTACGTCGCCGGCGCCGTCAGTGTGGCGACGACCTTGGCGACGCTGTTGCGCCAATGGGGCAGGCGGACGCCGAAGACGTCGTGCAGGCGGGTGCAGTCGAGGCGTGAATCGGCGGGGCGGGCCGCCGGGGTCGGCCAGTCGGCGGTGGCGATGGCCTGGATCTCGGGCATCTTGTGTCCGGCCCGGGCCGCGTCCTCCAGCGCCGCGGTGGCCAGGCCGTGCCATGTGGTATCGCCCGTGCCGGCGGCGTGGAAGAGGCCGGCATACCCGGCCTGCCAGCCGGTGCGGCCGATCCGTTCGGCGATGGCGAGGATGGCGGCGGCCAGGTCGTCGGCGCTGGTCGGATTGCCCCGCTGGTCGCCGACCACGCGCAGGACCGGGCGCTTGGTCGCGGCATCCAGCATGGTGCGCACGAAATTGCGGCCATAGGGCGAATAGACCCAGGCCGTGCGCAGGATGATCGCGCGGTCATGCGCCTGCAGGATCGCCCGTTCGCCGTCCAGCTTGGTGCGGCCATAGACCGTGCGCGGCGATGTCGGGTCCGTCTCGGCATAGGGCGTGCCCTTGGTGCCGTCGAACACATAGTCGGTGGAGACATGGATCAGCGGAACGGCCCGGGCCGCGCAGAGTTCGGCCAGGCGGGCCGGGCCGTCGCGATTGGCGCGCTCGGCGGCGGCGACCTCCTGTTCGGCGGCATCGACCGCCGTCCAGGCGGCGGCGTTGACCACCAGGCCGGGGACCACCAGGCCGGGGACCACCAGGCCGGGGACCACCAGGCCGGGGACCACCAGGCCGGGGACCACCAGGCCGGGCGCGGCCGTATCCAGGGCCGCCTCCAGCGCGGCGTCCAGCGTCTCGGGCCGGTCGAAATCGATGGCGGGCCGCCCGAGACGGTGCAGGCCGGGACGCCCGGCCATGGCCAGCGCGGTGGCAAGCTGGCCGGACCGGCCGATCACCAGGATCGGGGACACCGTCAGAACCAGTTCCGCACGGCCGAAAAACCCGGCGCCTCGGCGTCCTTGTCCGACAGGATGGCCTCGCCCGGCGCGACCGGCCAGGGGATGTCCAGTTCCGGCGTATTCCACAGCACCGACCGCTCGCAGTCGCGGTTCCACAGCGCGGTGCATTTGTACTGCACCTCGGCATTCTCGGTCAGCGTGCAGAAACCGTGCAGGAAGCCCGGGGGAATCCAAAGCTGCGATCCGTTTTCGGCGTTCAGTTCGGCCGCCACCCAGCGGCCGAAACTGGGCGAATCCTGCCGCGCATCCACCGCGACGTCCCAGATCGCGCCGCGCGTGCAGCGCACCAGCTTGCCCTGCGCGTGGGGTGCCAACTGGCAATGCAGGCCGCGCACGACGCCGCGCTGGCGCGACAGGCTGTGATTGTCCTGGACGAAGACGGCGTCGATGCCGGCTTCCGCCATGCTTCGGCTGTTATAGGTCTCGGAAAAGAACCCGCGCTCGTCGGCGAAACGCGGCGGCGTCAGCAAAAGAATGCCGGGGATCGAAAGCTGTTCAACCTGCATGGGGCGACTCGTGCTGTCCTTCCGCCAGTTCGTGCAGCATGCGGCCGAGCTCGGTCTTGTGCATGCGTGCCGCCGTCGCGCGCAATTGCGCGGCATCGATGAAGCCCATGCGGAAGGCGACTTCCGAAGGCGATCCGACCAGCATGCCCTGCCGGGACTGGATCGTCTGCACGAACAGGCCGGCCTGCATCAGCGCGTCGGGCACCCCGGCATCCAGCCAGGCGCAGCCGCGGCCCAGCCGTTCGACCTGCAGCGAGCCCTCCTGGAGATAAAGCCTGTTCAGGTCGGTGATCTCCAGCTCGCCCCGCGCCGAGGGCCGGATTTCGCGCGCCAGGTCCAGAACGCGGGAATCGTAGAAATACAGCCCCGTCACCGCCCAGTGCGAGGTCGGGTTGGCGGGTTTTTCCACCAGGTCGACGGCCCGGCCGCTCTCGTCGAACGTCACCACGCCATAGCGCTCGGGATCGCGCACCTGATAGGCGAACACGGTCGCGCCCTGGCGGCGCCGCGCCGCCGCCTGCAGCAACTGGCCGAGGTGATCGGCGAAGATCAGGTTGTCGCCCAGCACCAGCGCGCAGGGCGCGCCCGCCAGCCAGTCGCCGGCGATCAGGAACGCCTGGGCGATGCCGTCCGGCGACGGCTGCTCGCGATAGGTGAAGCGGACGCCGAATTCCGAGCCGTCGCCCAGCAGGCGGCGGAACTGCGGCAGGTCGTCGGGGGTCGAGATGATCATGATGTCGCGGATGCCCGCCAGCATCAGGGTCGACAGCGGGTAATAGATCATCGGCTTGTCGTAGACCGGCAGCAACTGCTTGCTGGCCGCCAGCGTCATCGGATGCAGGCGCGTGCCCGAGCCGCCGGCCAGCAGGATGCCCTTCATCGGTGTTTCGACCGGGGGTGTTTCGACCGGGGGCGTTTCGATCTTCGGTGTGCTCATGCCGCGGCTCCCGCCGGGGCGACGCCCAGCCGTTTCGTGCTGTCGTGGCGGGCCTGCAGCGCCGTCCACCAGTCGCGATTGTCCAGATACCATTGCACCGTGCGGCGGATCCCCGTCTCGAAATCGTGGCGGGCCCGCCAGCCGAGGGCGGATTCGGCGTGCGCGGGGTCGATCTCATAGCGGAAATCATGGCCGGGCCGGTCATGCACGTGGTGGATCAGCCGCGCATGCGGCCCGGCCGGATCGGGGCGCAGCTCGTCCAGCACGGCGCAGATCGCGCCGACCACCTGCAGGTTGCTGCGCGGCTGGCGCGCGCCGATGGCATAGGTCTCGCCCGGCCGGCCGCGTTCCACGGCCAGCACCAGCGCCTCGGCATGGTCGTCGACGAACAGCCAGTCGCGCATGTTGCCGCCATCGCCATAGACCGGCAGGCCGCGCCCGGCGATGGCGTTGATCGTCACCAGCGGGATCAGCTTTTCCGGGAAATGCCAGAACCCGTAATTGTTGGTGGTGTTGGTGACGAAGGCCGGCAGGCCATAGGTATGCTGCCAGGCCCGCACCAGATGGTCCGACGCCGCCTTGGACGCCGAATAGGGGCTGCGCGGGTCATAGGGCGTGGTCTCGCAGAACGGCGCATCGTCGGGCTGCAGCGCGCCGAACACCTCGTCGGTCGAGACATGATGGAAGCGGAAGGCCGCGCGGCCGTCTGCATCCAGCCCGGACCAATACTCCCGCGCCGCTTCCAGCAGCGTGTAGGTGCCCAGGATATTGGTGTGCATGAACACCCCGGGCCCGTCGATCGACCGGTCCACGTGGCTTTCCGCCGCCAGGTGCATCACCGCGTCGGGCCGGTGCGCGGCGAAGATCGCGCGCATCGCCGCGCCGTCGGTGATATCCGCGCGCACATGCACATAGCGCGGGTCCGTCGCCGCCGCCGCCGTCGACTCCCCGGTCGCCGCATAGGTCAGCTTGTCGACATTCACCACCGAATGTCCCGTCGCGCCAATGATATGGCGCACCACCGCAGAGCCGATGAACCCACATCCGCCGGTCACAAGTATACGCATCGACCGTCCACCGTTCCGTCTCCAGTTTCCATCCCGGGCATGTCCCGTCTCATGCGGCCATCATGCAGCCCTGTGGCTAATGCATGATGGCGGCCTCTGCAACCGCGCGGCAATGGCGGCACCCGCCCCATCCTAGGCGCCCAGCAGGTACAGCAGCAGGACGATCAGCAGGATCAATCCCACGCCGCCCGCCGGGAAATAGCCCCACCGGCGGCTGTAGGGCCAGGCAGGCAGCGCCCCGAGCAGCAGCAGGACGATGACGATCAGCAAAATCAGGCTCATCATGGCATGTCCGTTCGGCGCCGGAAAACCGGCGCCCGCTCCGCCATAACGGCCGGGGGACCGGCCGGTTCGCGCCGCGCCTATGCCCTCAGATAGGGCGCCAGCGTATGGGCGAGTCCCGGCATGGTCAGGGTCTGCAGCCAGACGCGCCCCGGGCCGGTCAGCCTGGCCAGGAAGAATCCGTCGCCGCCGAAGAGCTTGTTGCGGATGCCCGGCAGCATCGTGATGTCGAACGACACCGTCTCTTCGAACATGCCGACCAGGCCGGGATGCACGTCCACCGCTTCGCCCGGCGCCAGGTCGTGGGGCACGATCTCGCCGCCCAGCATGCTCCAGAACGTGCCCTGGCCGGCGACGCGCTGCAGGCGGAATCCGTCGCCGCCGAAAATGCCGGCCCCCAGCGACCGCTGAAGGGCCAGGTCCAGGGTCACGCCCGGCGTGGCGCACAGAAAACCATGGCGATGCACCAGCATGGCCCTGCCGCCGCCCACCTGGTGTTCCAGGATCCGCCCCGGTACCTTGGCCGCGAACGCGACCAGGCCCGGGCCGCCCTGGGCGGTGAATTCGGTCATGAACAGGCCGCCGCCGGCAAGCGACCGGCGGACCGCGCCGAACACGCCGCCCGTCCCCGCGCCCGACAGGGTGGTGGACAGGGCGACGTTCGGGGTCTTCCACGACAGCTCGCCCGTCTCGGCGATCAGCCGCTCGCCGGCCTCCAGCATCACGCGCAGCACCGGAAGGATCGTGCCGTCGATCGTCGTGCGCATGCCGGGTCCTGTGCATGGAGAAGGGGAAAGAAGAGCCGGCAGCCTATCGCATCGCGCGGCGCGGCGGGAACATTTCGGTGAGACCGGGCCGAACCTGCCGGGCCAGGCATGAACGACAGGCAGGCCGGGGCGTTTTCATGCCGTTTCCCGGATCGGGCCCCTATCGGCCCCCATATCGGGCAAAGGAGGACGTCATGACGTGGATTCTGCATAATAACCACGATAATGGCCACACCGCCGAGACGCCGTTCGCCACCGCGCATGAGCGCCGCACCGCGCTGGTCGCCGCCGCCATCGTCGTCGGCTTCGTCGCGACCATCATTCTGGCCTGCGCGTTCATGCCGACGATTCCACTCTATCATTTCTGATCTCATGTTTCGGCATCCCGGCCCGGCGGAACGGCGCGCGACGAGGTCCCGCCGGCCGATCGGGGGAGGATTGCGCTCGTTGTTTTGGATAAGAAATAAATTTTCCCGGCCACGGGCGGTCCGGGCCATTGAAATGAGGCGATTTTTCATGCATGCGGGACAACGGTGCGCGCATGAGGAGGTGGCGATGTTCGACAGACCGTCCGTGCCGTCTTCCGGTCCCGACGCCCGCCGAGGGACGTGACTCCGCGCGACATGCCCGGCCTGGCGGACGGGGTGGATGCCGCGGGGCGGTACGCCACCATCGTGACCCAGAGCGACCGCCCGATGATGATCCTGGATTCGCTGGACCGGATCGTCTTCGTCAATCCGGCCTTCACCCGGGTGCTGGGCTATGCACCGCACGAGGTGCTGTCGCGGGACGTGTCGGTGATGCTGTCGGCGCACGAGGCCGACATGCCGGCCCTGCGCGAGTTCCGCGCCAATCTGGGCGCCCGCCGCAGTTTCGAGATCGACCTGCATGCGCGGGCGCGTGACGGGCGCGACCTCTGGTTCTGCTCCGCCGCCAGCCCGGTCGGGGGCGGCGCGGGGACCGAGGGCGAGACCGTCGTGGTGATGACGGACGAGACGCAGTACGTGGCCCTGCGCGACCTGCGGATGGAGGTCATGGCCGCCCTGACCGGGGCGATGGATTTTCCCGGCGTGATGGGACTGATCTGCCGGCTGATCGAGGACATCACCCCCGACGTCGTCGCCACGATCACGGTCCGGTCCGAGGACGGGTCGGCCTGGATGGCCGGCCGCCATGCCATGCCGGCATCGGTGGCCATGGCCTGGGCCGGCATGGCGATGGGCCCGATGACCGGCTGTTGCGGGGCGGCGGTCCATATGGGTGACGAGATCCTCGCCGCCGACATCGGCAGCGACCCGCGCTGGGCGAATCCGCTGCGCGACCTGGTCCTGCCGCTGGGGCTGGCGGCGTGCTGGTCCTCGCCGATCCGCATGCGCGACGGCACGGTGGCCGGCAGCCTGGCCCTGTATTTCCGCACCCGGCGCGAACCCGCGCTGTGGCACCGGCGGGTGGTCGATGCCTGCCTGCTTCTGTGTACCCTGGCGATGGAACAGGAAAACGCGCGGACGCGCATCGCGCGGCTGGCGCATTACGACGCGGTGACCGGCCTGCCGAACCGCACCTGGCTGCGCGAGCACCTGCAGGCCGGGCACGATGGCGATGGCTGGGACGCGCCGACCCTGATCGCGGTCGATATCGACCGCTTCCGCGAGATCGGCGATGCGCTGGGGGCAGGCGGCGCGGACGCGATCGCCATCGGCGTGGCCGAGCGGCTGAAGACGGTCATCGGGGGGGACGACCTGCTGATCCGCAGCGGCGAGGACGAGTTCACCGTCGTGACCGGGCCGCCCCGGCCGACGGCGCGGCCTGGACGCGCGCCGGCCGCGGATCGCGACGGGGTGCTGGCGGTCGACCATGCCGCGTCGCTGGCCGGGTCGATCCTGCGCGCGGTGGCGCGGCCTTTCGCGGTCGACGGCGTGTCGGTCGGTTCGACCGCCAGCATCGGGATCTGTGTCGCCGTCGGCGCGGCGCAGCCGGTCGAAACCGTGCTGCGCCATGTCCAGATCGCGGTATCGCGGGCGCGCGATGCCGGGGGTGATACGTATCGCTTCTTCAGCCCGGAAATGAATCGCCGTGCGCAGGACCGGATCATCCTGGCCGGGGCGCTGGGCGAGGCGCTGTCGGACGGGCGATTGAGCCTGGTCTACCAGCCGCAGATCCGTCCCCGCGACGGCGCGCTGTACGGCGTCGAGGCGCTGGCCCGCTGGCACGACCCGGCGCAGGGGGATATTCCGCCCGCCCGCTTCGTTCCGCTGGCCGAGGAAAGCGGGATGGTCGAGGCGCTGGGAGAATGGGCGCTGCGCACGGCCTGCCGGCAGATGGCCGAATGGATCGCCGCGGGGATCGAGGTCCCGGCGGTGGCGGTCAATCTGTCGGCCCGCCATTTCCGGGACCCGCGCCTGCCGGGGGTGATCGCCGCCATCCTGGCGGAAACCGGCATTCCGCCCAGCCGGCTGATGGTCGAAATGACCGAGAGCTGCATGATCGCCGACGAGGCGCGGACGATCGCCGCCGCCCATGCCATCCGCGCGCTGGGCGTCGGCCTGTCGATGGATGATTTCGGCACTGGTTTTTCCAGCCTGGCGAACCTGGTCAACCTGCCGCTCAGCGAGGTCAAGATCGATCGCGGCTTCATGGGCGGGCTGGAGCAGGCCGGCACGGCCCATTCCATCGTGAACGCGGTGATCCGCATCGGCCAGAGCCTGGGCGTGACCGTGGTGGCCGAGGGGGTGGAGACGCGGCGGCAATTGGAATTGCTCGACGACCTGGAGTGCCCCGTGGTGCAGGGATACCTGATGTCGCGGCCGCTGCGCGCGGGGCGGGTGCCGCACTGGCTGGCGGCCTGGCAATGTCAGGCCGGCCCCTGACGCGCGGTTTTCCGCCACGGACGGGGCGGAAAACCGCGGATTGTTGTCATAAAAACTTAATCGGCCGCGCCGGGCTGGCTGATTGAAGCGGCGTGGGCCGAACGCTATGGGTGGTTCGGTTATGGACACGGCATCGGGATAGTGACGTATGCAACGGATGCCGACCCAGGCCGCGCGGAACGATGTTCCGGCGGGGCGACGCGGATTCGGAACCGGCGGAGACGTGGTTTTCGCGGCTGCGGTGCGGCTGAGCGGGTGGTCGCTTCTGGCGCTTCTTGGGGGTCTGATCGGGGTTCTGGCGTGGGGCGGGGCGCAGGCATGGGGTGCGTTCGGCCCCGGCTTTGCGTGGAGCACGGCATGGAACCCGGTGTCGGAGCATTTCGGGGCGCTTGCGCCGGTGTTCGGATCGGTGATGACGACGGTGCTGGCGCTGCTGATCGCGGTGCCGCTGGCGTTCGGGATCGCGTTCTGGCTGGTGGAGATGGCGCCGGGGTCGGTCGCGGGGCCGATCGGCATGGCGGTGCAGCTTCTGGCGGCGGTGCCGTCGATCATATTCGGGATGTGGGGCTTCTTCGTGATCGTGCCGGTGATGGCGCGGGTGGTGCAGCCGTGGGCGAACCGGCATCTTGGGCATGTGCCGGTGCTGGGGGTGCTGTTTCACGGGGCGCCCTACGGGACGGGGCTGCTGACCGGCGGGCTGGTGCTGGCGGTGATGGTGACGCCGTTCGTGTGCGCGGTGATGCGCGACGTGTTCACGGCGATGCCGGCGCAGATCCGCGAGAGCGCCTATGGGCTGGGTGCGACGCGGTGGGAGGTGATGCGCAGCGTGATCCTGCCCTGGTCGCGTCCGGCGCTGGTGGGCGGGGTGATGCTGGGGATGGGGCGGGCGCTGGGCGAGACGATGGCGGTGACCTTCGTGATCGGCAACGCCAACCGGATCGGCTGGTCGCTGTTCGCGCCGGGGAACACGATCGCGTCGCTGATCGCGCTGGAATTTCCCGAGAGCGCGGCGGGCAGCCTGAAATTGTCGTCGCTGCTGGCGCTGGGCTTCATCCTGATGGTGATCTCGTTCGTCACGCTGGCCTGCTCGCGGGTGCTGCTGCGGCGGGGGGCGTGAGATGGCGGACCGGGAGAACGGGACGATGAGCGGCGGCGCGGCGCCGGGTGACGCGACGTCCGGTGACGCGGCGCCGGGTGACGCGATGTCGGGAGAACTGGCCGGGGTGCCTGCGGCGCCGTCCGGGGCGGGCTGGGGGCGCGGCGGCCGGCTGGCGGCGCGGCGGCGGCTGGCGGACCGTCTGGCGACGGGGCTGAGCCTGGGGGCGACGGGGATCGTGCTGCTGGCGCTGGGCTCGATCCTGCTGACCTTGCTGGCGCGGGGGCTGCCCGGCCTGTCGGCGGGGACGCTGGTGCGGGTGATGACGCCGCCGGGCGGCGGCGGGGGGCTGGCGAACGCGATCGCGGGCAGCCTGGTGCAGACCGGGTTGGCGGCGGCGATCGGCACGCCGGTGGGGCTGCTGACAGGGATCTACCTGTCGGAATACGCGACCGACGGGCGTGTGGTGGCGGTGGTGCGGTTCGTGTCGGACATGATGCTGTCGGCGCCGTCGATCCTGGTGGGTCTGTTCGTGTATCTGGCGCTGGTGGCGCCGGTGGGGCATTTTTCTGGCCTGTCGGGGGCGGTTGCGCTGGCGGTGCTGTTCGTGCCGGTGGTGGTGCGGACGACCGAGGACATGCTGCGGCTGGTGCCGCTGACGATGCGCGAGGCGGCCTATGCGCTGGGGGCGCCGAAATGGCGGGTCGTGCTGCAGGTGTGCCTGCGGGCGGCGCGGGCCGGAGTGCTGACGGGGATCCTGCTGGCGGTGGCGCGGGTATCGGGGGAGACGGCGCCGCTGCTGTTCACCTCGCTGGGGAACATGAACTGGTCGCTGTCGCTGGCCGCGCCGATGGCCAGCCTGCCGGTGGCGATCTATCAATATGCGGGGTCGGCGTATGACGACTGGGTGCAACTGGCCTGGACGGGCGCGCTGCTGATCACGGCGGGGGTGCTGGTGCTGAACGTGGTGGTGCGGATGTGGCACCGGCGGCTGGGCGCGGGGCAGTAGGGCCATGGACGGTGCGCCGATGGGACATCAGGACCCGATAGGAAATCAAGAAATGAGGGACGGGGTGATGCAGGACGTGCCGGCGGCGGATGCCGCGGCGCCGGCGCTTTCGGTGCGTGGGCTGGATTTCTGGTATGGGGCGAACCGGGCGCTGCGGGACATCACGCTGGATTTTCCCGCGCGGCGGGTGACGGGGATGATCGGCCCGTCGGGGTGCGGCAAGTCGACGCTGCTGCGGGTGCTGAACCGGATGTATGATCTGTATCCCGGACAGCGGGCGACGGGGGAGGTGACGTTCGACGGGCGGAACATCCTGTCGCCGGAGATGGACCTGAACGTGCTGCGGTCGCGGATCGGGATGGTGTTCCAGAAGCCGACGCCGTTTCCGATGTCGATCTACGAGAACATCGCGTTCGGGGTGCGGCTGCACGAGACGCTGACGCGGCCGGAGATGGATGCGCGGGTCGAGGACGTGCTGCGGCGGGTGGCGCTGTGGGGCGAGGTGAAGGACCGGCTGGGGACGTCGGCGACGGCGCTGTCGGGGGGGCAGCAGCAGCGGCTGTGCATTGCGCGGACGATCGCGACGCGGCCCGAGGTGATCCTGCTGGACGAGCCGACCAGCGCGCTGGACCCGATCTCGACGGCGCGGATCGAGGAATTGCTGGACGAGCTGAAGGCGGAGTTCACGATCGCGATCGTGACGCACAACATGCAGCAGGCGGCGCGCTGCGCGGACCGTGTGGCGTTCTTCTACCTGGGGGAACTGGTCGAGGTGGACAATGCCGACCGCATGTTCACCGCCCCGCGTGAGCGCCGCACCCAGGACTACATCACCGGCCGCTTCGGCTGATACGGGAAGGAGGGGCAGCGTGGTCAAGGAACAGGCGCATACCGTCAGCTCCTATGAGCAGGAGCTGGGGCAGATCCGGGCGATGATGGCGCGGATGGGCGGCATCGTGGAAAGCCAGATGGCGCAGGCCATGGCGGCCATCGTCGACCGGGACGAGGAAGCGGCCATGGCCGCGTCCGAATGCGACCCGCAGGTCGACGCGCTGGAACGCGACGTCGAGGCGCTGGCGATCCGGCTGCTGGCGCTGCGCGCGCCGATGGCCGGCGACCTGCGCGAGATCGTGTCGGCGATGAAGATCACCGGCGACCTGGAGCGGATCGGCGATTGCGCCGCCAGCATCGCCCGGCGTACGCTGAAGCTGGATCCGGGCGACGGGCGCATGTCGGTGGGCGGGTTGCGCACCATGGGGCGGATGGTGCAGGAGAATCTGCGCCGGGCGATCGACGCGATGGCCCAGCAGGACAGCGAGGGGGCGATCGAGGTCTGGCAGTCCGATACCGCGGTCGATGAGCTGTATACCGCCATGTTCCGCGAGCTGGTGACCTATATGATGGAAGATCCGCGTACCATCCGGTCCTGCACGCACCTGCTGTTCATCGCCAAGAATTTGGAACGGATCGGCGACCACGCCACCAATATCGCCGAGCGCGTCTATTACGCCACCACCGGCGACCAGTTGCCCGTCGTGCGCCCGCGCGGCGGTCCCGCGGTTTGACGATCTGACGGACGATCTGACGAAGGAGGAGACGTGTCGGGGGCAATGACGGACAGGGGCGACGGACGGGAGAACGCGCGCACGCCTTATATCCTGGTCGTCGAGGATGACGAGGCGCTGCTGATGATGCTGCGCTACAACCTCGAAAAGCTGGGCTACGAGGTCGGCGCGGCCGAGGACGGGCCCGAGGCGCTGGCCCGCGTCGCGGCCCGCCGGCCGGACCTGATGGTGCTGGACTGGATGCTGCCCGGCCTGTCGGGGCTGGATGTCTGCCGCCGCCTGCGCGACCAGGAGGCGACGCGCACCCTGCCGATCATCATGCTGACCGCCCGCGCGGGAGAGGCCGACAATATTCGCGGCCTGGACACCGGCGCCGACGATTACGTGACCAAGCCCTGCAGCATCGAGGCGCTGCAGGCACGCATTCGCGCCTTGCTGCGCCGCGCGCCGCCGGCCGACAACCTGCTGCGCTTCGCCGACGTGACGCTGGATACGGTGGCCCACCGCGCCGAGCGCAATGGCCGCACCCTGACCCTGGGCCCCACCGAATATCGCATCCTGGAATTCTTCCTGCGCCATCCGCGCCAGGTCTTCTCGCGCGAAGACCTGCTGCAGCGCGTGTGGGAACGCGGGGTGCATGTCGAACTGCGGACGGTGGACGTGCATATCCGCCGCCTGCGGCTGATCCTCAACGGGCCGGGCGAGGCCGACATCATCCGCACCGTGCGTGCCGCCGGCTATGCGCTGGATGATCCGCGCGCCTGAACCGCCGCGCGGCGGGGGCTGGGGTCGGGGCGCGGCCGGGGTACGGCCGGCATGAGGGTCGAGGACCTCGTGGCGGCGGGCGCGGTGCTGTCGGCGGCCTGCATGGCCTGGCGCCTGGCGCGCCGCCGGCCGGGCGACGGCGCGGCGCCGGCCGGCGCCGATCCGGCCCGCGCCATCCCGCCCTCGGCCGACACGCTGGCGCGGATGATCGAGACGCTGGACCTGGTGCCGGCGGCGATCCTGGTGCTGGATGCCGGCGGGCGCATCCTGCATGCCGGCCCCGGGGCGTGGGAATTGTTCGGCGACAGCCTGGGCGCCATCATCCGCCATCCGGCGTCGCAATCGGCGCTGCTGCGGCTGCGCGACGGCGATCGCGGCGAGGTCGATCTGGTGCTGGACGTCCCGGTGCGGCGCGCGGTGCGCGGCCAGTTCCGCCGCGTGCGGATCGCGCAGGGGGAATCGGTGGTGCTGGCCACCCTGCTGGACTGGAGCGAGCAGGACGCGGTCGAGCGCATGCGCACCGATTTCGTGGCCTATGCCAGCCACGAACTGCGCACGCCGCTGGCCGCGCTGATCGGCTTCATCGAGACGCTGCGCGGTCCGGCTGCCGAGGACCCGCCGGCGCAGCAGCGTTTCCTGGGCGTGATGGCCGGGCAGGCGGCCCGCATGCAGCGCTTGCTGGACCGCCTGCTGATGCTGTCGCGCGTGCAGATGACCGAGCATCGCAAGCCGCGCGGCCTGGTCGACCCGGCGGCGACGATCGCCCGGGTGCGCGACGAGGCCGCGCCCCTGCTGGATGGGGGACCCGCGACGCTGCATGTCGACCTGCCGCCCGCGCTGCCGGATTTTCCGGGCGATTCGGATCAGGTCGTGCAGGTATTGCTGAACCTGGTCGAAAACGCGATCAAATACGGCTCGGGCGAAAGCGACCGCGCGGTGCGGATCGGCCTGCGGGCGCGGCAGACCGGGCCCGGCGGGGCGGCGATCTCGGTCGGCGCGGTCAGGCCGCCGGCCATCGGGGGCGCGCGGACCGGCATCGCCTTCAGCGTGACCGATAACGGACCGGGGATCGAGGCACGGCATATTCCGCGTCTGACCGAGCGATTCTATCGCGTCGAGGGCACGGTGGCCCGGCGCACCGGTACCGGGCTGGGCCTGGCCATCGTCAAGCATATCATCGACCGCCATGACGGCCGCCTGACGATCGAAAGCGTGGTCGGGCAGGGGACCGCCTTTACAGTCTGGTTTCCTTTGGGGGATACGATGTCATCGAAACGTCATGAAACTGTCACAGACACATCACCCCCTCAGCCCGCCGATCCGGGCTAGGACGGGGGCGCCCGGGGACGCCGCCGGTGTCCGCCGGGACGTTTTTCACGCTCGTTCAGGGATACGGAACCCGATGCGCCGTCCTGCCATTTTGTTTGCCGCCGCCTTGCTCGCAAGCGGCTCCGTCGTCGTTGCCGCCGCGCATGCCGCGGACATCACCGGCGCCGGATCCAGCTTCGCGGCCCCGATCTATGAGGCCTGGGGCGCGGCCGGCCGTGACGCCAGCGGCGTTACCGTCAATTACCAGAGCGTGGGCTCCAGCGCGGGCCAGAACCAGATCCTGGCCGGCACGGTCGATTTCGGCGCGTCGGACGCGCCGATGGACCCGGCCAAGCTGGCGAAGGGCAATCTGTTCCAGTTCCCGACCGTCATGGGCGGCATCGTGCCGGTCGTGAACGTCCCTGGCGTCACGGCGGACACGCTGCGCCTGACGGGCGAGGTGCTCGCCGGCATCTATTCGGGTGACATTTCCGACTGGAACGACCCGAAGATCGCGGCCCTGAACCCGGGCCTGAAGCTGCCGGACCTGCCGATCGCCAGCGTGCATCGCGCCGACGGCTCGGGCACGACCTTCGTGTTCACCTCCTACCTGGCCCGCTCGTCGCAGGCGTGGCATGACGGCCCGGGCGCCGGCAGCTCGATCGCCTGGCCGGGCGGTGTCGGCGCCCGCGGCAATGACGGCGTCGCGGCGTCGGTCCGCAACACCGAGGGCGGCATCGGCTATGTCGAATTCGCCTATGCCAGCCGCAACCACATGACGACGGTGCAGCTCAAGGACAAGGCGGGCGATTTCGTCACCGCCAACCTGGACAGCTTCGCCCGCGCCGCCGCTGCCGCCGATTGGGCCGGCGCCAAGAACTTCGCCGTCGACATGCTGGACACCGCCGGCAAGGGCGCATGGCCGATCGTCTCGGCGACCTATGTGCTGGTGCCGAAGCAGGCGAAGGACCCGGCGCAGGGCGCCGCGGTGCGCAAATTCTTCGGCTGGGCCTTCGACAACGGCGACGGCATCGCGCGCGGCCTGGATTATGTCGTCCTGCCGGCTTCGGTGAAGGCGTCGGTGCGCGCCGCCTGGTAAGCGGCACGGCCGAACTGACGATACGCGGGCGGGGGCCCTGGTCCCCGCCCGTTTTTTTTGCATCCGGCCAAATATTCTTCAGGAATATCCATGTCTATACGGCACGGCGACGAAGTCGCGGAATCGATCATCGCATGGTCGATATGACCGAAAATCCAGAAAAATCATGTCCTTCGCGGAAACGACCGATTTTGACGCGACGTTGCGGAACCAGCGGTATCGAAACAGAACTGTAGCATGAAAGACACAAAATTGAGGGGTGCATGCGGCTCCGCGGTTCATTTTCGCCAGCCAACATGTACTTTTGTCAATATTTTACGTATTAATGTCATAAAAAACATGAAATGAACAAATATTATAAGAATAAAAATATCTGTATCTCCTGACATAGTCCGACATAAATAATTTATGCTGTTGTTAATTTGTCTTTCTTCGAGCAATTATAATAATATCGTGATCGATATCGATCGATACGCCAAATTTATACTTTTGTCATAAAAATTTAACATATCTGTCCTAGAACCTTCTTTGGATTAACACGAGGCAATTTTCTACCTGGGGCCATTCACCTTTTATGGGAAAAAAACGGTGCCCGTCTTTACACGCAAGAAGAGCATTCTCTTTCTGACCAGCGCGCTGGTCTGGACGCAATGCCTTCCCGGCAAGTCCGCGCATGCCGAGACGTCGATCGAGACCATGGAAAAGCAGATCCGCCTGCTTCAGGTCCAGTTGAAGGAATTGAAGGTCCAGCAGGCCCGCCGCGACCGCGAGGTGCAGGAAGCGCGCGCCGCCGCCCAGCAGGCCCGTGTGGAAGCCGAGAGCAACCCGTACGCCGTGCGCCGCGCCTATGCCAACGGCGCGCAGGGCCTGGCCACGCCGTCGGCGCTGGCCACCCCGGTCTACAGCACGCCCTATGGCCAGATCACCGGCATGCCGGTGGGCCGCAAATCGGCCGCCGCGCCGTTCCATAAGGGGCAGTTCGCGATCGGCGGCGTGACGATCACCCTGGGCGGCTTCGTCGAAATGGCGGGCATCTTCCGCACCCGTAACGAGACGGCGGACATCAGTTCGAACTTCGGCGCGATTCCCTGGAAGAATTCGCCGAACGCCCATATGAACGAGTACCATCAGTCCGAACGGCAGAGCCGCTTCGCGGCGCTGGTGCAGGGCGACCTGAACAGCCGCCTGAACGTGTCGGGCTATACCGAGCTGGATTTCCAGGGCGCCGGCTCGTCCTCGAACTCGCGTCAGTCCAATTCCTATGTGCTGCGGTCGCGCCTGATGTATGCCGAACTGCAGGACAAGCCGGATGACTGGTATGTCGCGGGCGGCCAGATGTGGTCGATGGCGACGATGTTCAAGCACGGCATGGGCCTGCGTGACGAGAACATCCCGCTGGTGATCGACGCGCAATATATTCCGGGCTTCACCTGGACGCGCAATACCGGCATCCGTGCCGTCAAGGGCTTCAACCACGGCGAGTACCATATCGGCCTGGCCCTGGAAAACCCGCAATCGGTCTGGGGCGGCACCACCTATATCCCGCCGGGCGCGACGTCGGTCACGATCAACAATCCCGGCGGACAGGTCGACAACCCCAGCACCACCTATTCCGATGACGTGGCGCCCGACATCATCGTCAAGGGCACGGCCGATCCCAGCTTCGGCCATTTCGAAGCCCTGGGCATGATGCGCTTCCTGCATGACCGCGTCAGCTATCTGGGCCATGGCAACAGCCATGTCGTGGTGGCCGGCGGCGGCGGCGGCGCGATGCTGGTCCCGCTGATCAAGCACAAGCTCGACTTCCAGGCGTCGGGCCTGGTCGGCAACGGCATCGGCCGTTACGGCACCACCAACCTGGCGGACGCGACCACCAACCGCTTCGGCACGCCGGTCGCCCTGCCGGAAGCCCAGGTTCTGGCCGGCCTGATCGGCCATCCGGCGAAGTCGGTCGACCTGTACGCCTATGGCGGCATGGAAGACATCCTCAGCGGCCGCTACTTCAATGTCGGCAGCAAGGCTTACGGCTACGGCAACCCGAACTTCGTGACCACCGGGTGCGACACCGAGGGCTCGACCGCGTGCTCGGCGAACATCCAGCGCGTGATCCAGGGCACGGTCGGCATGTGGTGGCGCTACCTGCAGGGCGATTACGGCACCCTGTCGTTCGGCGCCCAGTATTCCTACACCAATGTCGCGGGCTTCCGCGGCACGGGCGGCGTGCCGCACACCGACGACAACATGGTGTTCCTCTCGATGCGCTATCTGCCCTTCCAATAAGACGCAGGTTGCGTGCCGTCCGGCATGGCGCGGCGTCCCCGGTTTTCCGGGGACGCCTTTTTTTTCGAATTCGCATCGGTGCCATTGCGTGCGCCGATGCGCCGCCGGGCGCAAGATTCGTGAAGATTTCATGAACGGACCGATCGTTCGTGAAAAATCCCCAATATTTCTATAGTCAGGTCACGTCATCTCAATTGGTCGCGGTGCCATGCTTCATTTTGAGCCCTTTTCGACTTTTTCCATTCTGGCGCTGATCGTCTGTTTCCTGCTGGTCTGCGTGTTCGAATTCGTCAACGGATTCCACGACACGGCCAATGCCGTGGCGACGGTCATCTACACCAATTCGCTCAAGCCCCGGACGGCGGTGATCTGGTCGGGGCTGATGAATTTCGTCGGTGTCGTGCTGGGCGGCATTTCCGTGGCCTATGGCCTGGTGGAATTGCTGCCGGCCGACGTGCTGTCGCCGCCCAACGGCGACCCGGCGGTGCCGATGCTGATCGCGCTGTTCGGCACGGCCCTGTTCTGGAACCTGTTCACCTGGTGGTTCGGCATTCCCAACTCCAGCTCGCATTGCGTGATCGGCGCGCTGATCGGCATCGCGGTGGGCGACGCGCTGCTGCATACGCGCGCGCTGGGCAACAGCGTCGACTGGTCGCAGATCTGGAAGATCCTGCGCGCACTGGCGATTTCCCCGCTCCTCGGGCTGATCGGCGCGGGGCTGCTGTATTTTATCCTGAAGCACCTGGTGCGCGACAAGGCGCTGTATGAGCCGCCGCAGGGCGACACGCCGCCGCGGGGCTGGGTGCGCGGCCTGCTGATCCTGACCTGCACGGGCGTCAGCTTCTCGCATGGCAGCAATGACGGGCAGAAGAGCATCGGCCTGATCATGCTGACGATCATCGGTCTGCTGCCCACGACCTTCGCGCTGAATCCGGCCTCTTTGCCGCAACTCGGGCACATCGCCCAGCACGCCACCGCCGCGGCGCCGCTGCTGGAAAAATACGATCAGGACGGGCTGCGGGACCAGGCGCTCGCGTCGGCCGCGCGGCTGATGCAGACCGATGCCGCCCATGTCGCGCCGCCGCACCTGCGCGCCGATCTGTACGAGGTCGTGGCCGGGCTGAAGGCGGTTGCCGCCAACCCGCAGGCGACGGCCGAGGAGCGGGCCACCGCCAAGGGCATCAGCGCCAGGATGCGGCCGACGGTGGAATACGCGCCCTGGTGGGTGCGCCTGCTCAGCGCGCTGTGCCTGGGGATCGGCACCATGGTGGGCTATCGCCGCATCGTGCACACCCTTGGCGAGAAGATCGGCAACACCCACCTGACGCCCGCCCAGGGGGCATCGGCCGAACTGGTCGGCGCCGGCCTGATCGCCACCGCGGGCTATACCGGGCTGCCGGTCAGCACCACCCACATCATCACCGCCGGCATCGCCGGCACGATGCTGGGGTCGGGCTCGGGCATCAATCGCGGCATGCTGGTCAAGATCGCCCTGGCCTGGCTGTTCACCCTGCCGATTACCATCGCGATCGCGGCGGCGCTGTTCTACATCCTGGGCGGCTGAACGGGGCGCCTGAACGGGGCGGCTGAACGGCGGGCGCAGGGGCGAAGAAATTCCTGCCGCTTTTGCCAACAGGCCCTATCGTGCCATTATGAGCACGATGAACGTCTCGCTGCCCGAAGGGCTCAAGCACGCCCGCCGCGACAATGCGGCCGCGATGGCGGGTCCGGACATGGATGAGGGGCCGGGCCGGTGACCGTGCGCCCGATCGTCATGGTCCCCGACCAGCGCCTGCGCCAGACGGCCCGGCCTGTCACGTCGTTCGACGCCGCATTGTGCGCGCTGGCGGAGGATCTGCGCGATACGATGCGCGCCGCACCCGGGATCGGAATAACCGCGCCGCATATCGGCGTGCTTCAGCGCGTGGTGGTGCTGGACCTGCCGGACGGATCCGGCCCGCGTACCTATGTCAATCCCGAGATCGTCTGGTCGTCGGACGAGACCACCCGGCATGAGGAAGGCAGCATCTCCATGCCGGGCGTCGTGGAAACCATCGAACGCGCGGCACGGATCCGCGTGCGGTATCACGACCTGGCAGGCAATCAGCAGACCGAAGAAGCCGACGGCCTCCGCGCGGCCTGCCACCAGCACGAGGTCGACCAGTTGAACGGACTCTTCTGGACCCAGCGACTGTCACCGCTGAAGCGCAGCCGGCTGCTGGCGCGGTATGAGAAGGCCAGGCGAGCGGGATCGCGGTGACGGTCGCCTGTGCAGAGGAAGCGGTCGGTCCGCTTTGGAGCATCCAGACGGCGTTTTCGCCGTTCATTCTACTGCACTGGACGGCCGCTTTGTGCTGCAACCCGGACATTCACATGCCGAGGCAGCCTCCCCAAAATGGACGCAGGACTTGCGCTGATAGGCGGCCGGCAGGACCTGCCCATTCCTGAACACTGCTACCGCCCTAAACATGCGCGAGCATTTCATTTAATATAGCTTGCCGTTTCAAGCGATCGGTCGTCACTTCGCCCAAGCCTTGGCAAATTTTTACGATCTGGCTGAACACGTCCGTCGCCGCGGGCCCGTGTTGTGCCATCACGTCGATGATGCGCTGCGCTGACCTCTCGGCTGCTTTTGAATTTAGGCCCTCGTCCGCCTTGCTGCCAATGATTGCTCGCACCAGAGCCAGTATATGCCATTTGAAGCGCTTCATATTCTGCGGGATTGTGCTGTTGGACGTGAGTAAGTTGAACCGATACAAGGTCAGGCACGCGGCATAGAAGATGATTTCCTTCGTGTCGTCGGCGAACAGCACATCCGTCAGCTCTTCATACATTTGCTTGGTGTAGCGGGACGACAGTTCAGGTCGATTGCAGTACATAGCCGTAACGCACTTTGCTGCTTCATGAACGGAGAAGATGCGGGTAGCCGGTATATCCTGGCCAACATATTGACGCTCCCGCCGTTCCAGGTAGAGCTTTCCCTCCATTTCATAAGTGTTAAAATACTGCTCTATCCGCTTGATAATGGGACGAAGCGAGAGAAATTGTGTATTCTCGATTTTGCTTTGGCTATTTGTCGCCCTGACCAGCTCAGAAAAAACATCCTCGTTGCTGGTTTCGACCACCTTCACATTGACCATGATGTCGTTGAGTGCCGAACGGTGCTCGAATAGGACGTTGGAGGTCTGGCAACCGTTCACGATCTGAAAGTTTTTGAGGTGCAGAGTAGTCCCTTGCAGCTTGACATCAGGGCTGACGATGGTGATGCCGTTGTTCAGGACTGGGAATCGGCTGGCCGATGGCCCAGAACTTAAAGTCTGCGATATGGACTGATTTACAGAGTTCTCTTCGCCCAAGTATGACCTGACATTCTCCTCGAATACTTGCGTCCGTAAAGTGCCGTCAGGCGTAACCAGTAAATTTTGTACGAAATCTCTGGCTTTCACGACAGCTAGATACGCTTCATCGATCCCGGCAATGGTCGGAAGAGCGGCGCTACTGAACAACTCCAGCTTAGCGAGGACTTCCGAGTAAGTGCTGACCCACAGCTTTGTCAGCTCTTCTCGATCAATGAACTGAACGTCTGTCTCCGCGAATAGGCCAAGCTCTTTGATCTGGATTGCGAAATCCGCTAAGGCCGTTTCGAGTGCAGCTGGCTTCTGGTAATTTCCTGTGGTTACGAATCGGGCCACCAGCGACGGTTTGCCATTTCGAATTTTCGGCACTTCCGCTAAGGTTGCATCGAAAATCTGCCTGGCATTCGTCAGCACGTCATCGACTGAAGCGTACGTGTCTTGGGAAATAAACCTGAGCACGGCTTCCTTGAACTTCAGGAAGTCGCCGAGATCGAAAGATTCTGAACGCTTGGCCTGGGTAAAGACAACTTTGACGTCGTGGTTTCGGCGAGCCGAGGAAAAGGATTTCATCGCGTCCTCAGGAGAGGCAATAATCTCCTCGTCGATTATAATGGCGACGCCATCTATCCCATCATCACCTTTCCCCGTCGTCACATCGTCGAGTTCGAACGAGGATGGCGTTTCGGCGGACATGACGGAGAAATTAACAAATTTCTCGAACTGGATGGCCTCTTCTTCGGCTTCCAGACCATGACTTTTGACAAACCCGTCCAAGTGAGCCTTAGAGACTGTTTCAAAAGATGGTTAAATAGCTACAATTTCGTCAAATTTCCGTTCAAAATCAGCGAGTTAGAATTACAAGGAGGGTAGATTTCCCTTACTCTCATGTACTATAACTCATTGGTATATATGGAGAATTTTTCGGAATAGGAGGGTAAGGGGCGATATCGCCCCTTACCCTAGTTTTTACCAGGGAGATCGTGCCTGTAGTTTTCTATCGTTGGAAGAACGAATCTCCATATTTCATATAGTGATTTTTAGTTTACTTCATATCACGAATTATCGGCAATAAATTCTATATATGATGGATTTATAATTCTCAATATATTTCCCGCCTCATCTTTGTCAGGTATAAGGTTTATGACTCCTTTAATTATTATTTTGCATCCAGACACTTTATTATCATCAATGTCAGATGTTGTACAGCCAACGAGCCTCTTTTTTATTTCAAAAGAAAACCCACTGTTCAACGTAAATAGTACATAGCCTTTATTTATATCCAAATCATCTCCTATAATCAGACAATTGCCATGCCCTCCATCGCACCCAACATAGCCTTTCAATATAAATTCTTTACCATCAGCGTCATTACCATAAGCAAAAATATCCAGAACACTATTGATCACAGGTTTTATATCGGATTCAGGAGAGGTTTTGGTCTGTTTTGACGTAGCTGATGCAAATAATTTTGCGTCTTCGTCCATGCCTGCCTTCACGCAAATAGGTCGAAGGTCCGCTCTTTTTTTGAAAGTATCATCACATTTATTAGTAATGACCGTCATTGATCCGTTGTTTTGAACTTGCTCGGCATCCGCAGGAGAATCCATCAGATGGTCTGCTATGACTGTCCCTGTTGAAGCCGCAAACTCTTCTGGTGTTTGGCTTTGCTGCACTGATTGGGAGAATGAAGTATTGGGAAGTATAAGAAAGGCTAGAAAAAGCGATATCTTTTTCATAGCGAATCCTATACAAATCTAGCAACGTTGACGGCGGTGATAACACCGCCCAGCAAAATCATCCCCAGCTTCCACCACGCACTAACTTTGACAATCTCTTGCCGGTTTTTATCCCAATTATATTGAGATGCAAACAAAGCAAAACACCCTAGAACTCCGAGAATTATAATAACGAGCACGATTCTATCAGCCCGATTATAGGGTTTTAGGTTCGCATACATTAGTGCCTGCTGTTCTGTTGGAATGTCAGACACGTTTCTATTCAAGGTTATGTTGTTTTGCAGTTTGGCCATATCGGCCCCAGTCAATGCCATAGTCTTCCTCATGTGTTTGCCCTGCGACGGGCGCACGTTTCCAATCGACCCCGCCTGGAGTCGGGCGGTTCGCAGCGTGTCTACATGAGGCATATTCACGCCCTGCTTATTCCCCGAGTGAACAGCCGTCGCCGTTCACCCTTTAGGCCGAAGCTGGGTGTTGTATTGGGCAGGCCACCCGACACAGGGGCCGCCTCATGTAGAAGGCGCTGCGACACGCCAATTTGGAATATAGCACAGACTGGATATGGTGGCTACCCGAGACAAATTTGTCTTTACTTTTTAATATTTTAATGAGGATATCCACATGAGAACGTGCTAGGATCGCAATCATTTCCGGAAAGGCTGTCGCTGGTGGCGTCGTTCTCTGTATGTTCCTACGATTCTGACTTGACCGACGATCAATGGCAGATGATCCGACGCTTTCTTCCCCGGCGAAAAGCAGGGCGACGGGGTCGGACAGTCGATATGCGGCATGTCATAAATGGAATATTTTATATCACGGTAAATGGGTGTAAATGGAGGAACCTACCCAAAGATTTTCCACCATGGGAAACCGTGTATAGATATTTCAACCATATGAGCGAGTATGGACATTGGGCTAAAATCCAAGCCGCTCTTTATGAGTTGATGCGCAGCCGAGAAGGGCGGGAAGCAGAACCGTCCTTCGTTGCTCTCGATAGCCAGAGCGTGAAAACTGGCAAATGTGCCAGCGAAGACACGCGAGGTTTTGACGGCGGGAAAAGGATCAAAGGCCGGAAACGTCATGTGATTGTGGATACCTTGGGGAATATCGTGGATGCGATTGTTACCAAGGCCAACGAACATGACACCAAGGGCGGCATGAAGCTGCTTCGTAAACTGAAAAGCCGTTGGAAGTTAAACCGCCTCAAGAAACTGGTCGCGGATAAAGGCTATCAGGGAAAAGAGTTTTCCCAATATGTGAAAATCAATTTCGATGCGGATGTCGAAATTGGGGAAAACCACACCAGCCCGGAAACGGGTTTCGTTCCCGCTCAGAAGAGATGGCTGGTGGAAAGGGGCTTCGCTTGGTTTGGTGATTACCGAAGACTGTCCGTGGACTATGAACGGTTGATACGCAACAGCGAAAGCATGTTGCGCCTCGGCATGATTCGTCTCATGCTTCGCAGGTTATTTCCCGTTCCTAGTTTATGGTAAGATGATCCTACGGATTTATGTTGGGAAGGAAATGCTTCGATGCCAAATATTAAGTTTAATTCGGCTACGGGTAATTGGGAATCTGAAACTTACGTAAACGCTTCTTTTGAGTATCATTGCACCTGTGGATCTGATTATAACATGACTGTGGATTGGCCCGAAGGAGTCACAGCAGAGGCTGAGATTACGTTCAGTAACGGGAAATGTCCAAATTGCGGGACAACCGTTACTCTTCCTCGGGCTCACTATTATGTCGAAAATTATATTTTGCTTTCTCGTCCTCTGGACTGATGATTTTTATAGAAGGGTTTCCTGTAAAAACAATTGGAGACTTTATCGATCCGATAACAATATTAGCGTCTCCATTATTTCCCTCCTGTGTGGTTATGTAAAAAATAGGCTTTTTCATAGTTTTTTATTCCCTTCAAGCGGCCTTACGGCCGCTTTTCGTTTGTCTGTTGTGGGTGTTCTTACGCTAACGGGGGCAAACCAATTTCCCGTTAAGACCAGAAATAGCCGAATTAATTCTAAACCGTTGATTTTGAATGGAAATATGAGCTGTTTTTAACTATTCAGAGGGCTTTTGAAACAGTGTCTTAACGATCCTATGCATCTTTCCGTTTCCGTTCGCCGCCGATATGTCAGCCGTTTTGGTGTGAGGATGTTGCGCGTCCATCATGGACCTTAGTTAGCCTATAATGCCTCATTTCGCCTACGAGAAAACGAGGCACCATCAAAGCCCGGCCTCAAACATCATGTGACATGCCGCCGGAATGCTTGCTGATAGTGGTGAGTGAACCTAAGCGGTTGCGATCGCCTCTTGGTGCCCAAGGTCGTTACCGGCTCGCTTCGCGAGACACGCTTCCCAAAACAAGCTAGAGGAGAAGCAGGTAGAATCTCGAAACCTGTGTCGACCAGAACGGGCCGCCAACTCATGACAAGAGTCGTGGCCCACCGAGGCAATCCGGCTCTAGGCCTCATACTCGTTGACTTGTGCTGGGTTGAACTTCCGAGCGGCGGCGGCCGAAGAAGACGTAGAGGTGAACTCCAAGCGCGGAACATTCTCTTCATATATCCTTTTCGGTCGTAGAAGTCACTGAATGGTGGAGGGCCGCTCGGGTCGGCTTCGGAAGAACACACCTTCAGCCAGTTTACATCCGCTTGTCCTAGCTGTGTGCTCTGAAACGGATTGACGGCTATCGGCCAACTCGAACGAGAGAGGCGTTGATGCTTATTTCCGCTACGCGGAAAGCTATTTATAGGCACGTATGACCGACATGGAGGCGAAAGCCGCTGGTTTCCTTTCTTCGAGTATTGTCCATTAACCAGTAAGCCTTCCGACGCCCTACCGACAGAATCTGGGTAAAACAAAACCCGAACCCCATGCAACCATCACTCCCCCACACCGCATGCACCATCAATAGCGCAGCATCTGGCTCAGGAACGCGCGGGCGCGCTCGGTCTGGGGCGTGGTGAAGAAGGTTTCCGGCGGGGCGTCCTCGAGTACGCGGCCCTGGTCCATGAACAGGATCCGGTCGGCGATGCGGCGGGCGAAGCCCATGTCGTGGGTGACGGCGATGGTGGTGATGCCGTCGGCGGCCAGGCTGTCGATGATGTCGACGATGCCCGACACCGCCTCGGGGTCCAGGGCGGCGGTCGGCTCGTCGAACAGCATCACCGAGGGCTGCATGCACAGGGCGCGGGCGATGGCCGCGCGCTGCTGCTGGCCGCCGGAAAGCTGGATCGGATATTTGCCCGCCTGATCCGCGATGTTCACCTTGTGCAGGAAATTCATCGCCAGGGCTTCGGCCTCGGCGCGGCCCAGCTTCTTCACTACGCGCGGCGACAGGGTGCAGTTTTCCAGCACCGTCAGATGCGGAAACAGATTGTAGTTCTGGAACACCAGCCCGACCATGCAGCGCAGCCGGGTCAGTTCGATCGCGGCGTCGATCGTGGTGCCGTCGATCACGATCGTGCCGGCATCATGCGGCTCGATCCGGTTGAAACAGCGGATCAGCGTGGACTTCCCCGAGCCGGACGGCCCGAGGACCACGATCTTCTCGCCCCGCGCCACGCTCAGCGACACATTATGCAGCACCCGGAACGCGCCATAGGATTTCTGCACATTCTGCACGCTGATCAGCGGCGTGCCGGCCTCGGGCCGGAAGGTGTCAGGCTGCGGCATGCTGGCTGGCCTTCAGTCGGTCGGCCCAGGCGAAGCGCCGTTCGATGCGCTTCTGGACCCAGAGGAAAAAGAACACGATCAGCAGGTAATAGATCAGCGCCGCCGCGTAATATTCAGTGAATTCGAAGCTGCGCGCCACGTTGATCTGGGTGGTGGCCAGCAATTCCTGCAGCGAGATGACCGAGGCGAGCGACGTCGTCTTGATCAGGCTGATGAATTCGTTGATCGTCGGCGGCAGGGCGATGCGCAGCGCCTGCGGAAAGATGACGTGGCGATAGACCTGCAGCCGCGACATGCCCAGCGCGTCACCGGCCAGGGCCTGGCCCGGATCGATGGCCTGCAGCGCGGCGCGGTTGATTTCGACCTGGTACGCGGCCTCATTGATCGACAGCGAGATCCAGGCGGCCAGGAACGGGGTGAACCAGCCCTCGCGGAAGATCGGGAAGAATTGCGGCAGCGCGTTCCAGACGAACAGCAATTGCAACAGGGTCGGCGCCGCGCGGAACAGCCCGACATAACAGCGGATGGCGGTCTTGGTCAGCCCGTCGCGCCCGTTCAGCTTCAGCGCCATCGGAATGGCCAGCAGGATCGCGCTGAAATGCGACAGCACCGCCATGGCCAGCGTGATCGCGGCACCACGCAGATAGGCGGGCGAGACCAGCGCCGCGCCGAACGTGCGCCAGTTGAAGCCGCCGGCGGCCGCGCCGCCCTGGACCGAGGCCGCGGCCGAGGGCGTGATCTGCCAGCGTTGCAGGATGGGCTGGAACTGCCCGCTGTCGTGCAGTGCGCGAACGGCGCCGTCCAGGGCCGCGCGGTCCTGTGCGTCCTTGCGGATATAGATCGCGAAATCGCGGTATTCCGGATAGCTGGGCTGGAAGATCACCGAGACCTTGCCGTGCAGTTGCTTCTGGCGGAAATACAGCTCGACATCCTGGCTGACGAAGGCGAAGGCCCGGCCGATCAGCACCTGCTGCACCACCTGGTCCTCGGTCGGGTATTGCTGGATGATGATCGGCGCCAGATGGGAGGCAGCCAGCGCGGCGTTGTCCTGCGCGATCCGCGCGGCATAGCTGGTGCCCGACTGCACGGCCAGCACCTTGCCGGACAGCGCTTCCATCGCGCCGACGCGCGGCGTGCCGGCACGCGCCACCACCACCAGGCCGGTCTGCTGGTACGGCACGGCGTCGAAGCGCAGCTCGCGCGCGGGCTGGCGCAGCACGCCGCTGATCACCATGCCGCAGCGCCCGGCCTCCAGGCTGGGGAACAGCCCGATGAAATCCATCGTCACGAAGCTGACCGGAACATGCCAGTACCGGCCCAGCCAGCGCGCCACGTCGATGTCCACCCCCGCCAGGTCGCTGTCCGACGTGCCGTCGATGAAGGTCATGGGCGGCAGGGTCGGGTTGGTGCAGACGACCAGCCGGCCGTCGCGGACGAAGCCGGGCCGGCCCTCGGCCCCCGCCGGGGCCTGGGCGCGGGCATCCTGAACGGTCAGGCAGGCCACCACCCAGAACAGGAGCGGCAGGAGAATGGTGGCATATCGGCTGCCGGACACGCATGCATCCTTCTTGCTGGGTCTGAAGCGCCATCATGGCGGGGGCGGTGCTCGCCGGCGCCAGCCTATCACGGTCCCACGCGACGGGGCCATGCCGGGACAATATGGCGGGTGGACGGGGAAGGGTTGAAAAACCGACATTTTTCCGTCTTTCGCCGCGATTGCTGAACTTCACTTTGATCGTTTCATATTTAATCCGGAACGACACCGCCGGACCTTCCGGCGTGTCGCGCCCGTGCGTCCGGGCGTGGGGTGCGCTAATATCCCGGTTATTCGTCCGTGTCGTTTTCGCCTGTCGGAGGGTCATAATGGAGAATCTGCAAAATACCGGGACCCAACCCGCCGAGGGGACCCAGCCCGACGAGGGCGCGCTGCGCCGAGACCTGGCGGCGGCCTATCGCCTGCTGGCGCTCTTCGGCATGACCGACCTGGTCTATACCCACCTGTCGGTCCGCCTGCCGGGGGCGGCGCACCGGTTCCTGGTCAATCCGTACGGCTATCTGTTCGAGGAAATCACCGCGTCGTCGCTGGTGGTGGTCGATGCGGACGGGCTGCCGGCTCAGCCCACCCTCTATCCGGTCAATCCGGCGGGATTCGTGATCCATTCGGCCATCCATCGCAGCCGCCCCGACGCGGCCTGCGTGATGCACACCCATACGCTGGCGGGCATGGTGGTGGCGGCGCAGGACGCGGGCATCCTGCCGCTGAACCAGATCAGCATCGAATTTTCCGGCGACGTGGCCTTCCATTCCTATGAAGGGATCGCCGCCGACGACAATCTGAGCGAGCGTGAGCGCCTGGTGCGCGACCTGGGCGACAGGAACGCGATGATCCTGCAGAATCACGGCCTGCTGACCGTCGGGCGCACCATCGCCGAGACGTTCTATCGCACCTATTATCTCGAGCAGGCCTGCCGCATCCAGGTGGCGGCGCAATCCACCGGGGCGGCGCTGCACGTGCCCTCGCCGGAGAAGGTCGCCCGCACCCGGCGGCAGTTCGCCGAGGAGGCGGACAAGGGCGAACTGGCCTGGCAGGCGCTGCGGCGCAAGCTGGATCGGGAACAGCCCGATTACCGGGATTGATGCGGGACCGGGCCGGATTCAGGCCGCCGGACGCGGCAGGATGGCGACGAAGCCCGCGGCATCGCCGGGCGCTTCGTCCCGAGACGGGGCGCCCTCGGGCGCTCTCTCGGGCGTCGCCACGGGCGCCGGGCCGGCCGGACCGTCCGTACGGAAATCCGTGTGGAGAAGGCCGAGGATCGCCCGGGCCTGGCGGCCGCATTCATCCTCGGCCAGCCGATAGCGCACCAGCCGCCCCTGGCGCCGGGTGGTGACCAGGCCGGCACGGCGCAGCTCGGCCAGTTGCTGGCTGAGCGCCGGCTGGCCGATGCCGGTCAGCGCCTCGATGTCGCCCACCGCGTAGTCCTGTCCCCGATCGCCGTGCCCCGCCAGCAACGACAGGATCATCAGCCGCTGGGGTTGCGCCAGATGGCGCAGCCGCTCGGCCAGCCGCTCGGCGCCAGGGCGATCCAAGGAGCGGCCCGGCATGGTGGGCGCGGTCACGGGGCCGCATCCGGCCGGGTCCGGCAGAACCATCCCGGGCCGGCGTCGGCGGCGTCCTGCGCCGTGCGCACGGCGGGCAGCACGATGTTTGCCCCGGGCTGCCAGCCCTCGGGCGTCAGCGCATCGCCTCGCGCCGCGCGCTGCAGCGCCGCGACCAGGCGCAGCATCTCGGCCACCGAACGCCCGACCGACATCGGATACCAGGTGATCGCCTGCACGATCCCCGCCGGATCGATGAAATAGCTGGCCCGCACCGTGGCGCTGTCGCGGGCGGTGGCGTCCAGCATGCCGAAGGCGCGGCCGACCGCCATGGTCGGGTCCTCGACGACCGGAAAGGGGACGGGGGCGCCGAACTGGGCGCGGATGGCCTCGATCCACGCCAGGTGGGCATGCAGGCTGTCCACCGACAGGCCCAGCAGCGCGCAGTCCAGCGCGGCGAACCGCTCGGCGGCGCGGGCCAGCGCCACGAATTCGCTGGTGCAGACCGGGGTGAAATCCGCCGGGTGGGAGAAGAAGACCAGCCAGCGCCCGCGATAATCGCTCAGCCGCATCGTGCCGTGCGTGGTGCGGGCCGCGAAATCGGGCGCCGGATCGCCGATCCGCAGCGGCGCGATGCCGGAAGATGCTGCGGGATTCGAGGCGGCAGGACCAGGGGCGGCAGGGACCGGAAGGGCGGGCTGCGCGGGACGGTCGGGCGTCGGGCTGTCGGACATGGCAGGGATGTCGCATTCCATGTGGCTTGACGCAATATCAGCCATTAAATACAGATATTATGAAAGTAAGAAATTGATCGCTGGCGAGCGGGCCCGCGTGCTAATCTGACGCCATCAGGAAAGGGTGCAGGACCATGATCGCCGATCCCGTTTCCCCCTCCGCCGATCCCGCCCGCGATGCTGCCGCCCGGCAGGTCGCCGCCTGGTCGGGCCGGCCGGACGCGCCGGTGGTGCGCAGCTTCTTCGACCGGGCGACCTTTACCGCCACCCATGTGGTGTATGATCCGGCGACCCGGCAGGCGGCGGTGGTCGACAGCGTGCTGGATTACGACCCCGCCTCGGGCCGGACGGGGCACCTGTCGGCGCTGGCCGTCCTGGACTATCTGCGGGCCGAGGGGCTGCAGGTCGCCTGGCATCTGGAAACCCATGTCCATGCCGACCATCTGTCGGCGGCGCCCTGGCTGCAGCAACAGACCGGCGGGGTGCTGGCGATCGGGGCGGAAATCGTCCGCGTGCAGCAGGTCTTCGGCAAGATCTTCAACGAGGGCACCGAATTCGCCCGCGACGGGTCGCAGTTCGACCGGCTGTTCACCGATGGCGAGCCCTTCCGCCTGGGGGCGATCGATGCGATCGCCCTGCATGTGCCGGGCCATACCCCGGCCGACATGGCTTTCGTGATCGGCGACGCGGCCTTTATCGGCGACACGCTGTTCATGCCCGATTACGGGACCGCACGGGCCGATTTCCCCGGCGGCGACGCGCGGATGCTCTATCGGTCCACGCGGCGGCTGCTGTCGCTGCCGGATGCGACGCGGCTGTTCCTCTGTCATGATTACGGGGCGCCCGGGCGGCCGGATTTCGCATGGGAAACCACGGTGGGGGCCGAGCGCGCGGGCAATATCCACGTGCATGACGGCGTGGCCGAGGACAGTTTCGTCACCATGCGCACGACGCGCGACGCGGCGTTGGACCTGCCGCGGCTGATCATGCCCTCGGTGCAGGTGAATATGCGCGGCGGGCATCTGCCGCCGCCGGAATCGAACGGCACGCGCTATATCAAGATCCCGCTGGACACGCTGTAAGCGGGCCGGCCGTCGCGATGGAACCCGTGCAGGCTGGGCTGGGCGTGCTGTCGGGCGTGCTGGTCGGTTTTACCCTGGGGCTGGTGGGCGGCGGGGGGTCGATCCTGGCGGTGCCGCTGATGGTCTATCTGGTCGGGCTGCGCGACGCGCATGTCGCGATCGGCACCAGCGCGGCGGCGGTCGCCGCCAATGCCCTGGCCGGGCTGGCCAGCCACGCGCGGGCGCGAACTGTCAGGTGGCGCTGCGCAACGGTATTCGCGGCGGCCGGGGTGATGGGCGCGCTGCTTGGCGCGCATGAGGGCAAGATCATGGGCGGGCAGCGCCTGCTGCTGGCCTTCGCCGTGCTGATGGTGGGGGTGGGCGCGCTGATGCTGCGCGCGCGCGCGGGCGCGGGGGACCCGATGGCCACCTGCACCCGCGACAATGCGGGGCGGATCGCCGGCACGGGGCTGGCCACGGGCCTGCTGTCCGGTTTCTTCGGGATCGGCGGCGGGTTCCTGATCGTGCCGGGCCTGATGGCCTCGACCGGCATGCCGATTCTCAACGCGGTCGGCACCTCGCTGGTCGCGGTGGCCTGCTTCGGCTTCAGCACCAGCGTCAGCTATGCGCTGTCGGGCATGGTGGACTGGCCGCTGGCCGGGCTGTTCGTCGCGGGCGGCGTGGCAGGCAGCCTGGGCGGCACGCGGGCGGCCCGCCACCTGGCGGCGTCGCGCGGCCTGCTGACCCGGATCTTCGCCTGCATCATCTTCGTCGTGGCGGCCTATATGGTGTGGCGCGGCATTGCCGCGCCGGCCTAGGCGAATTTGGCCTACGCATTTCGCGGACGGAACACTAAGCTCGGAACGAATCGTCCCGTACCGAGGTGGATAGCTTATGACGACTGCGCCTTCCCGTGTTCCCACTCTGCCGGTTCACCGGTTTTTCGTCGATCGCTGGTCGCCGCGCGCCTATGACGGATCGGCGATGACCGAGGAGACGCTGCTGTCCTTCCTCGAAGCCGGGCGCTGGGCGGCCTCGGCCTATAATTCGCAGACCTGGCGCTTCGTCTACGCGCTACGTGGAGGACCGGACGGGGGCGCCGCGTGGGAACGGTTCGTCAGCTATCTGGTGCCGTTCAACCAGTCCTGGGCCGGCTCGGCCTCGGCGCTGGTCTTCGTGCTGTCGGCCACCACGATGGTGCCGCCGGGCAAGACCGATCCGGTGCCCGCGCCCACCCATGCCTTCGATGCCGGTGCCGCCGCCGCGCAGATCATGCTGCAGGCCACCGCGTCGGGCTGGGCCGCCCACGCGATGAGCGGCATCGACCATGACGCGATCCGCGCCGGGCTGGGCGTGCCCCAGGACCATGCGATTCACGCCGCGATCGCCATCGGCCGCCAAGCCCCGCCCGACACCCTGCCCGAGGGCCTGCGCGCCCGCGAAAATCCCTCGGACCGGCTGCCCTTGTCGCAGATCGCGTTTGCCGGCCGTTTCGGCGGGGTCCGTTCGTAAGCGTCCTTCGACGGGAATCAGCAACCGCCCGGCACGGGTCCGCGCACGCCGATACGCACGGACCCATGTCGGGCCGCGGTTGAATTGTTTCGACATCAAATTGAAATCAGGGGATTCATGAAGCGGTTGGGCTGGGTGAGGGGCGGGCTGTGCGCCCTGGTGGCGGCGGGCGCGCCGGTCGAGCCGGTGATGGCGCAGGATGGCGCGCAAGATGGCGCGCAGAACGGGGCGCCAACGGCGGCGCAGCGGGCCGATGCGCTGCTGCGGCACATGTTGCTGCAGGACCAGTTGGCCCTGGTGTTCAGCCGCGACGGCGGCGGGTTCGGGGCGCATGCCATCCCGCGGGGCGCGCTGGGGTCGGCGGCCTTCCTGCTGCCGCCCGCCCATCTCGGCCTGCCGGCATTGGAGGAAACCGATGCCGGGCTGGGGGTGGGCGATCCGCGCCATGTGCGGACCAACGGCCCGGCGGTCTCGCTGCCGTCCGGGCTGGCCACCGCCGGCACGTGGGATGTCGCCATGGCGCGCGCGGGCGGCGCGATGATCGGCGCCGAGGCGTGGCGCAACGGCTTCAACGTGCTGCTGGCCGGCGGCGCGGACCTGACGCGCGATCCGCGCAACGGGCGCAATTTCGAATATGCCGGCGAGGACCCGCTGCTGACCGGGCGGATCGTGGGCCAGACCATCGCGGGGATCCAGTCCCGGCACGTCATCTCCACGCTCAAGCATTTCGCGATGAACGACCTGGAAACATCGCGCATGACGCTCAGCGCGAACATCGCCCCAGCGGCGATGCGCGAGAGCGACCTGCTGGGATTCGAGATCGCGATCGAGACGGGACATCCGGGCGCGGTGATGTGTTCCTACAACCGGGTCAACGACCTCTTCGCCTGCGAGAACGCCTATCTGCTGACGAAAACCCTCAAGCAGGACTGGCATTATCCCGGATTCGTCATGTCGGACTGGGGCGCGGACCATACCACCGTCCGGGCCGCGCTGGCGGGGCTGGACCAGGAATCCTCGGGCGATACGATCGATGCGCGCCCGTTCTTCGGTCCGATGCTGGTCCAGGCGGTGCAGGCGGGCGCGGTGCCGCGCGCGCGGATCGCCGACATGGCGCGGCGGGTGCTGTATGCGGTCTATGATGTCGGGCTGCCCGAACATCCGCCGGTCATCACCCCGATCGACGCGGCGGCCGACACGGCGATCGCCGAGCAGGACGAGGAAGAAGGCGCCGTCCTGCTGCGCAACCGGGGCATCCTGCCGCTGCGGCGCGATGCGCATGTGCTGGTGATCGGCGGCCATGCCGATGCGGGCGTCATCTCGGGCGGCGGTTCGGCACAGGTCGTGCCCATCGGCGGCAACGCGGTGCCGGCCGACGACAAGGCGCTGCCCTGGCCCGGGGCGCCGGTCTATTTCCCCTCCGCGCCGCTGCGGGCGATGCAGGCGCTGGCCGGTGAGAAGCTGGCCTATGACCCGGGCACCGATCCGGCCCGCGCGGCACAGGCGGCGCGGCAGGCCGACGCGGTGGTGATCTTCGCCACGAAATGGTCGGTGGAATCGATCGATTCCCCCGACCTGTCGCTGCCGGACGGGCAGGACGCGCTGATTGCCGCGGTGGCGCGGGCCAATCCGCATGTCGTGGTGGTGCTGGAAACCGGCAATCCGGTGCTGATGCCCTGGCTGGAGTCGGTGCAGGCCGTGATGCAGGCCTGGTATCCCGGTTCGGGCGGCGGCCAGGCGATCGCGCGGCTGCTCTACGGCGCGGCGGCCCCGTCGGGCCACCTGCCGATAACCTTCCCCCGCGCGGCGGCGCAATTGCCGCGCCCGGACATCGCGGGGGTGCGGGCCAATACCGTGTTCGACGTCCAGTTCCACACCGACCAGGAAGTCATGTACGACGAAGGCAGCGAGGTCGGCTATCGCTGGTTCGACGCGCGCCGCCGGCAGCCGCTCTTTCCGTTCGGGTTCGGCCTGACCTACACGGATTTCCGCATGGGCGATCTGACGCTGGCGGCATCGGGCCACGATGTCGTCGCCCGGTTCACCGTGCGCAATGTCGGACCCCGTGACGGGGTCGCCGTGCCGCAGCTCTATGTCACGCTGCCCGATGGCGGCGGCCGCCGGCTGGCGGGCTGGCAGCGCCTGACGCTGGCCAGGGGCGAATCCCAACAGGTGGCGGTCACGCTCGAGCCCCGCGTCCTGGCCCGTTTCGACGACGCGGCGGATCGCTGGCGGGTGCCGGCCGGGCGGTTCCAGGTCCGTCTCGCCACCGACGCGGCGGACCAGGGCACGGTGCGGGAAATCGCCCTGGCCGGCTGGACGATGGCGCCGTAGGGCCGGCGGCGCCGGCTATTCGTCGTCCGGCCAGAGGATCGCCTGGGCCACCACGACATTCTCGCCGTTAAAGGTGGCGGCGGGCGATCCATAGAGCCTGTAGCCCAGCTCGATCGCTTCGGAGACGCGGCGGCAGAAGGCGGCATCGTCCTTGCCGGTCAACAGCCGATAGCGCGGCATGCCGTCGGGCGGGGGGTGGGGCATCGGGGCTCTCCTGTCCTTGCGCGCGCCGGTGGTGCGTTTCGGTTCGGCGCGCGATGGGCCATAGTGCAGAAAAACCGGGCCGGCGGAACCGCGCTTGCCCCCTAACGAAACAGGGAACAGAAAACAGGAGATGTCCATGCGCCCGCTGTCCATTCCCGCGCCGGATGGCGTGATCGATGCCCTGGTCTTCGTCCCGGACGGCGCCGGGCCGCATCCGGCCGTGCTGCTGTTCAGCGATATCGGCGGGCTGCGTTCCAGCTATCACGACAAGGCGCAGCGGATCGCCGATGGCGGCTATGCCGTGCTGATGCCCAACATCTATTACCGCAGCGCCGCCGGCCAGGTCGTGCCCGCCGGCCGATCCTTCCGCGATCCGGACATGCGCAATATGCTGCTGGGCTATGCCGCCCATCTGACGCCGCTGGCGCAGGCGCGCGATTTCGCGGCCCTGCTGGCCGCGATCGCGGCCGATCCGGCCTTCGCCGACGGGGCGATCGGCACGGTCGGCTATTGCATGACCGGCGCCTTCGCGCTGCGCCTGGCCGCGCTGCATCCCGACCGGGTCGGGGCCGCCGCCGCGTTCCATGCCGCGCGCCTGGCTGATGGGAATGACCCCGACAGCGTCGTCCATGCGGTCGGCGGCATCGCGGCACGGGTCTATCTGGGCCACGCGGACCGTGACGCGCTGATGCCGCCCGAGCAGATCGCGGCCATGGACCGCGCCCTGGCCGAGGCCGGCGTGCATTTCACCACCGAACTCTACAAGGGTGCGCTGCACGGCTTCACCGCGACCGACGCCCCGGTTTATAGCCCCGCGGCGGACGCGCTGCATTTCAAGCGCCTCTTTACCCTGCTGGACGAAACGTTGGGGGATAGCTCTGTTCTTTTTTGAAAAAAAGAACCAAAAAACTTCCGGACGTTCAGGGAATATGTGCCGGCCACACGCAAAGTCCCTAAACGAATAAAAGTCTTTTTGCTTCTTTTTCTTCAGAAAAAGAAGGTTCTTTTTGCCACTGGAGTGATGTTTTGCCGATCTCTCACCGCATGACCGCCGCGCTGTTGCCCGCCCTGATCCTCGCCCAACCTGCCCTTGCCCAGACGCCCCGAGCCCAGACACCCTGGGCGCCGGTCGACCCGGCGCGGATGTCGGCGGCGATGCGCACCCTGGCGTCGGATTCCTTCGCGGGACGGGCGCCGGCGACGGCGGGCGAGGCAAAGACGGTGGCGTGGCTGATCGCGCAATATCGTGCGATCGGGCTGGAGCCGGGGGGCGAGCATGGCGGCTGGACGCAGGTGGTGCCGCTGGTGCGCACCCGCATCGGCACCCCTGCGCGGCTGGACGTCACGATCGGCGGTGCGGCGACGCCTCTGGCGCCGGGGAAGGACATCTATCTTTCGACCCTGGTTCCGGATACGCGGATCCGGATCGACGGCGCGCCGCTGGTCTTCGTCGGGTACGGCGTGCACGCGCCCGAACGCGGATGGGACGATTACAAGGGCGTGGACCTGAAGGGCAAGGTCGCGGTCTTCCTGGTCAATGACCCGGATTTCGACGCGCGGCCGGGCGAGCCCGTCGCCGGCCGGTTCGGCGGCAGGACGATGACCTATTACGGACGCTGGACCTATAAATATGAGGAAGCGGCCCGGCGCGGGGCGATCGCGGCGCTGATCGTGCATGACACGCCGGGCGCGTCCTATCCGTGGACGACGGTGATCGCGCCGGGCGGCGAGGCGTTCGACATCGCGCGCACGGGGGCGGCCGACCGGCCGGTGCCCTTGCAGGGCTGGCTGCAGGGCGACGCGGCGGCGCGGCTGTTCGCCCGCGCGGGGCTGGACCTGGCGGCGCTGCGGGTGCGGGCGCGCGATCCGGCGTTCCGGCCGGTGACGCTGCCGGGGGCGGCGTTCACGGCCGATATTCCGGTCTCGGTCGCGCATCTGCAAAGCCGCAACGTCATCGGCAAGCTGACGGGCACGCGCCATCCCGACGAGACGGTGATGTTCGGCGCGCATTGGGATGCGTTCGGCACGGGGGTGGACGCGCAGGGCCGTCCCGTGATCCGGCGGGGGGCGATCGACGACGGGTCGGGGATCGCCGCGATCCTGGAAATCGCGCGCGCCTTCAAGGCGGGGCCGCGGCCCGAACGGACGGTGATGTTCGCGGCCTGGACGGCCGAGGAACGCGGCCTGCTGGGATCGAGCTGGTATGCGGCCCACCCGCTGGCGCCCCTGGCCAGGACGGCGGTGAATTTCACCATCGACGTGCTGCAGATGGCCGGGCCGTCGCGCAATGTCTTCGTGATCGGGGCGGGGCAGGACAGCGTGCAGGACGATTTCGCCACGGCGGCCCGCGCGCAGGGGCGCGTCGCGCAGCCCGAGGCGAAGCCCGAGCGCGGGGCGTTCTACCGGGCCGATCACCTGCCGTTCGCCCGGGCCGGGGTGCCGGTGCTGGCGGTGATGGACATGGCCGGGTTCCCCGACCTGCAAACCGGCGGCACCGCGGCCGGCGCGGCATGGCTGAAGGCCTATATGGAATGCTACCACCAGGCCTGCGACGCGTGGAGCCCGGCGCTGGACACGCGCGGCGCGGCGGAAGACGCGGCCCTGGTCTATCGGGTGGGCCGCGACCTGGCCTTCTCCCACGCCTGGCCGCACTGGAAGGCCGGGTCGGAATTCGCGGCAATTCGCGCGGCCAGCGCCGCCGAGCGCGGCGGAAACTGAACGGGCGTCCGCACGGAGCGGGTCAGGGCCGTTCGGGGGCGAGCAGCCCGGCGGCCCGGATCTGTGCGGGTGGACCCAAATGGCCGCGCTATGCGACCACGATCAAATTAACGGCCCAGAACGTCCTGCATCGCCGCCGTGTCGGCTATTTGCTGAAACGCCGCGATCTGCCCATCTTGCACAGTCCAAATGTGGGCAAAGGCGATATCCGCTGTCCGCCCGCTCTTTCCCTGCACATGATAGATGCCGGTACTGACCACGGTCTCACCATCTGCGACGAAGCGCTGGGGTCTCGTCTCATAGACCGCGAACTGACTTTTGACGGCAGGAAAGAAGCGCTCCGCTATGTCGTCACGCCCGTTATAGGTGCCACCCGCCGGGAAAGTTTCTAAAACCTTCCATTCGATGTGAGGAGCGAGCAAGCTTACATCGCCAGTTGCATACCATCGGCGCACGATGTCCAGAGCCGTGTTCATGCAAAATTCCTCCAATATGATTTTATCCCGGGCCTTGCCGCTCGCGATCAGCGCGTGTGCCGTCTTGAGGGTTGTGGCGCCGATTGGGCCCAACACCGCGGTGAGTGGTGCGTAGTGTGCCGTCATCCAGGATTTCGCCCTGACGGCCCATATCGGTGATCTTGAACAGAGAACGTGTATTTATCAACTCCCGATATAACGAAACGCTCTTGGTCCTGATGGGCAAATGCGTCGACGCTGGGAGGATCGACAATGAGGCCGATGCGGCCAGCGCGCCGGACTTTGACCGGGTCGCCTTTCATCATGCGTTCAACGCGGCCGTCACGGCGTTCTTCGTCGATCATCTGGGGTCACGGCGCTGAAGCGCTTCCCGGCCGGGGCCGATGGCGCAGGGCCTCGATCAGCAGGGCGAAGGCGGCCGGGGGCTGGCGGCGGCTGGGATAATAGAGGTGATAGCCGGCGAACGGGGGGCACCACTCCGCCAGAAGACGGACGAGCCGGCCGCTGTCGAGATGGGGCCGGACCTGCTGTTCGGTCAGGTAGGCCAGGCCGAAGCCGTCGATCGCGGCATCGAGGATGCGGGTCGAGGTATTGAAGACCAGCCGCCCCGCGACCCGCACGCGGAATGCGCGGCCGTCCCGCTCGAACTCCCAGGCATAAAGGCCGCCATGGGTGGGCAGGCGCAGGTTGATGCACTCATGCGCCGCCAGGTCCTGCGGCCTGTCCGGCGGCGGCCTGCGGGCGAGATAGGATGGCGCCCCCACCACCGCCATGCGCATGGCGGGCCCGATCGGCACGGCGATCATACCCCTGGCGACGGTGTCGCCGGGGCGGACCCCGGCATCGTATCCCTCCGCCACGATGTCGGTCAGGCCGTACTCGACGGCGATCTCGACCCTGATGTCGGGATAGCGGGGCAGGAACTGCCGCAGCGCCGGCCACAGCACCGCGCCGGCGGCGTTTTCGGTGGCGGTGATGCGGATGGTGCCGGCCGGCCGCTCGCGCAGCGCACCGAGCGCCGCCAGTTCGGCGTCGATCTCCGCAAGGCGCGGCTCCAGGGTCCGGAGCAGGCGCTGCCCGGCCTCGGTCGGGGCGACGCGGCGGGTCGTGCGCGTCAGCAGCCGGACGCCGAGGCGGGTTTCGAGGGCGCGGATCGTCTGGCTGAGCGCCGAGGGCGACACGCCGCGCAGCGCCGCCGCGCGGGTGAAGCTGCGTTCCTGCGCCACGGTGACGAAGGCCGCCAGGTCGTGAAGATTGTCCCGGATCATTATGAAGTTCTACTCACAGGTCCATACGGAGAACAGCGTCTAATCACCGCGGGAGCGCGTGCTAATTTTCCGGGTGCGACGGCGCGGCCCATGATGGCGGCGCGTCCGACGCCCATGGAGGAGACGCATCATGGAGATCAGGCGAAGCGGTTCGCAGCCCTCCGGGACAGGGCCCGAGGCGTATTTCACCGGCACGGTGCGGATCGACCCGCTCTTCTCCCCGCCCGATCCGGCCCGCGTGACCGGCGCCCTGGTCACGTTCGAACCGGGGGCGCGGACGGCATGGCATACCCATCCGCTGGGGCAGACCCTGATCGTGACGTCCGGTTTCGGCTGGGCGCAGCGCGAGGGCGGCCCGGTTGAGGAGATTCGTCCGGGCGACGTCGTGTGGTTCGCGCCGGGCGAGAAGCACTGGCATGGCGCCTCGCCCGCCACGGCGATGAGCCATATCGCGATCCAGGAGAAATTCGACGGCTCGCCCGTGGACTGGATGGAAAAGGTAAGCGACGATCAGTACCGGACATAAGCCACGGAAGATGAACCATGCCGCATGTCATCGTGAAGCTGTACGCCGGCAAGTCCGAGGAACAGAAGGCGCGGCTGGCCGAGGAGATCACGCGGGCGGTGATGACCGCCGTCGGCAGCAAGGAAGCGGCGGTTTCGATCGGCATCGAGGACGTCGCGCCGGCGGACTGGGTCGAGACGGTCTATAAGCCCGATATCCTGGGCAAGCCCGGCACGCTGTACAAGAAGCCCGGCTACGACCCCATGGGCGGCTGAGGAAATCCCGCGCTTTCCGTCTCGCCCAGGATGGAACGGAGCGTGCTCCAGAGTTTCGGATGTTCGACCATGCTGACCGTGAAGCGCAGCATGGTCGAGGGCGCCTGTGTCGGCGAGAACAGCGCGCCCGGCGCCAGCAGGATGCCGTGATCGGCGGCCAGGCGCGTCACGGTTTCGGAATCGCGGTGGCAGTCGGCCCAGACGAACATGCCGGCATGGGGCGGGTGCGCAATGGTCAGGCCGCATTGGACCAGGGCGTCGATGCAATGATGGCGGGCCTGGTCCACCCGCTGGCGCAGGCGGGCCAGGTGGCGGGCGTAATGGCCCTCATGCAGCAGGCGATGCACCACCTGCTCGCCCAGGGGCGGGCAGGTCAGCCCGGCCAGCAGCTTCAGTTCCGTCAGGCGGTCGATCAGCTCGGGCCGGGCCGCCAGCACCCCGACCCGCAGGCCGGCGGCCAGTGTCTTGGCATAGCCGCCGACCAGGATGACGCGCTGCAGCCGGTCCAGGGCCGCCAGGCGGATCGGCTGCCCGGGATGGAAATCGGCATAGGTGTCGTCCTCGACGATCAGGAAATCATGCCGCTCGGCCAGGCGCAGCAGGTCATGGGCGGCCGCCGCGCCCAGCGTGTGGCCGGTGGGGTTGTGCACCGCGCTGTTGATCAGGAAGAGTTTCGGCCGGCAGGCGGCGGCCAGCCGCTCCAGCGCCGCCAGGTCCGGCCCGTCCGGCCCGCGCGGCACGCCGACGATCCGCGTGCCATAGGCGGCCAGCCGCCCGAACAGCAGGAACCAGCCCGGATCCTCGACCATCACGGTATCGCCCGGCTGCACCAGCAGGCGCAGGATCAAATCCAGCCCCTGGGTCACGCCCGCAATGGTCATCAGGTTCCGGTCGGCATGGGCGGCAATCCCCTGCGCCTGCAGGCGAGAGGCCAGTTGCGCGCGCAACGGCGCGTGGCCGCGCGGATGGCCGTAATCCAGCATGGCGTCGCCCGCGTTGCGCGCCACCGCGCGGATGGCGGCATTGACCAGCGCCCCGTCCAGCCAGCCGGCGGGCAGCAGCCCCGCCGCCGCCGGAATCTCGGCCGGCCGGTCGCTGAACATGCCGCGCAGCAGCCAGGCCACATCCAGCCGGGCTGCCGGCGGGGTGGCGGGCGCGGCCGGCGGGGCCGGCACGGCATCGGCGATCGGCGGCACGCCGGCCCGCGCCCGCACGAAATAGCCCGATCCGTGCCGGGGTTCGACCAGGCCGCGCGCCACCAGCCGGTCATAGGCCTCGAGGACGGTGAAGCGGCTGACACAGGCGCTTTCGGCCATGCGCCGCACCGAGGGCAGGCGGCTGCCGGGGCGCAGCGCATGCCCGGCAATCCGCCCGGCCAGTTCGTCTTCCAACTGGGCCACCAGCGTCCGATCGCCGCCGCGCACCGGCTGCCAGCGCGGAAATGCGGCCAAGGACGGGGTGACCAGGGGAGGATTGGTCGCAACTGGCATGGTCCGGCCTCCGGAACAGTTTGAAGGAATATGTACCAACTGTACCGGTTCTGTTCCGGTTCTATGGTCAATACTGGTGCCGGACGCCCGTCCGCAACCGGAGATTTTGCGATGTCCGCCTTCTGGTCCAACGCTTTCTGGCATGATTTCGGCGCATTGTTCGCCTTCGCCCTGGTGGCCTCGATCACGCCGGGGCCGAACAACACGATGCTGGCCGCATCGGGGCTGAATCACGGCTTCCGCCGCACCCTGCCGCATATGCTGGGGGTCGCGGTCGGCTTCGTGGTCATGGTGGGGCTGGTCGGGATCGGGCTCGGCAGCGTCTTCGACCGGCTGCCGGCGCTGTACCAAGTGTTGAAATATGTCAGCGCGGCCTATCTGCTGTGGCTGGCGTGGAAGATCGCGACCGCCGCCGGCGGCGGGGGCGCGGCGGGGGCCGGCCGGCCGATCGGATTTTTCCAGGCGGCCGGATTCCAGTGGGTCAATCCCAAGGCGTGGATCATCGCCATCGGCGTGGTGTCGGCCTATACGCCGCGCGAGGATTTCCTGGTCAATCTGGCGATCGCCAGCGCGATCTGCGGCGTGGTGACGGTGCCCGCCGTCAGCCTGTGGGCCGGGTTCGGCTCGGCCATGCGGCGCTTCCTGTCCCGTCCGGCGGTGCTGCGCGGCTTCAACCTGGCCATGGCGCTGCTGCTGGTCGCCTCGCTCTATCCCCTGGTGCAGGAGGCCGTGCGATGAAGACGATCGGCTTGCTGGGCGGGCTGAGCTGGGAAAGCAGCGCGGTCTATTACCGGTTGATCAACCAGGGTGTGCAGCAGCGCCTGGGCGGGGTGCATTCGGCGCGGTGCCTGCTCTGGTCGTTCGATTTCGCCGAGATCGAGCACCTGCAGCGCGCCGGACGATGGGCGGACGCCACCGCGCTGATGATCGACGCGGCCCGGCGGCTGGAGGCGGGCGGTGCCGATATCGTACTGATCTGCACCAACACCATGCATCGCATGGCCGATGCGGTGCAGGCGGCGCTGGCGGTTCCCCTGCTGCACATCGCCGACCCGGTGGCCGCAAGGCTCCGTGCCGACGGCCGGCGGCGCGTTGCGCTGCTGGGGACGCTGTTCACGATGGAACAGGATTTCTATCGCGGGCGGCTGGCCCGCATGCATGGGCTGGAGGTGCTGACCCCCGATGCGGCAGATCGCCGGGCGCTGCATCGCATCATCTATGACGAACTGGTCCGGGGGACCATCCTGCCGGAATCGCGGCAGGCGGTATGCGCCATCATCCGGCGACTGGCGGATCAGGGGGCGGAGGCGGTCATCCTGGGCTGTACCGAAATCATGCTGCTGGTCGGCCCGGACGACAGCGCGCTGCCGCTCTACGACACCACCGCGCTGCATGCCGAAGCGGCGGTACGGCTCTGCCTGGAATAGAAGACGGGCCGCACTCGAGCGCGGCCCGCACGGGCCAAAGATCAGAACGGGCCAAAGACCGGAAACAGCCGGTCAGGACCAGGAAGAATTGCCGCGGTGCGACGGGATAGCCGGTATATTGCCCGGACGCGCCGGTGGCCAGGATCGTGTCCCACCCGCGTCGCCCGCGTTTATCGCCACCCGCCGCCCAGCGCCTTGACCAGCGCGACATAGGCGGCCAGGCGGCGCGTGGCGATGTCGACTTCGGACAGCCGGTCGGACAATTCGATATTGCGCGCCACGATCACGCTATAATCATTCGCCAGGCCGCCGGTGCCCAGTTGCCCGGCGCGGTGCGTGGCGTCGGCGGCGGCCAGGACGGCTTCGTGCTGGCTGACGGATTCCTCGGCCAAATGGCGCAGGGCGGCCAGGGCGTCCTCGACGTCGCGCCACGCATCCAGCACGGTCTGGCGGTACCGGGCCACGGTTTCGTCATGGGCCGCGCCGGCGTGGGCGTTCAGCGCGGCGCGCCGGCCCCCGTCGAACAGGTTCAGCACGGCCTGCGGGCCGAACGACCAGGCCTGGGCCGGCGCGCTCAGCAGGTGGTTGGGCATGGCGGCCTGCACGCCCATCAGCGCGTCGAAGGTCAGGGCGGGGAAATAGGCGGCGCGGGCGACGCCGATCTCGGCATTGGCCGCCGCCACGCGCCGTTCGGCCGCCGCGATGTCGGGGCGGCGCTGCAGCAGGGTGGCCGGCAGGCCGGGCGCGATGCCGGGCGGGTCGGCGGGCAGCGGGCGGGGCGGCAGGCTGAAGAAGGCGGGCGGCTGGCCGGTCAGAACGGCGATGGCATGTTCCAGGGTCGCGCGCTTCAGCCGGTTGTCGGTCTGCTGGGTGATGACGGATTGCAGTTGCGCCTGCGCCGCCGAAAGATCAGGCTGCGCGATATAGCCGACGTTGAATTGCGCCTGGGTCAGGTCCAGCGCATGGCGGTCGTTGCGGACGGTGCGGTCCAGCACGTCCTGCTGCGCGTCATAGCCGCGCAGCAGGATATAGTCGGTGGCGAGTTCGGCATGCAGGCTCAGCGCCACGCTGGCCAGGTCGCCCGCGCTGGCCGCGGCCCGGGCCCGGCCGGCCCTGGCCTGGTTGCGCACGCGGCCCCAGACATCGACCTCGTATTGCAGGTCCAGCCCCAGGCTGTAGTTGTTGAAGGTGCGGTTGCGAAAGACGTTGGCGACCGCGCCGGATAACCCGTTGCGGCTCCACGCGCCGTTGAGATCCAGGGTGGGATAGTAATCGGCCTGGGCGGTCCGCGCGTCGGCGCGGGCCTCGTCGAACTGGGCCACGGCGATCCGCAGATCCTGGTTGGCGGCGGTGACGGCGTCTTCCAGCCGGTCCAGGTCCGGGTCGCGGAACATGCGCCACCAGGCGCCTTTCGGCGCCGCGTCCTGCGGCGTGGCCTGTATCCAGCCGGCCTGTTCCTTGAAGGCGGGCGGAACGGGCATGGTCGGCGGGGCGTAACGGGGGGCCAGGTCGCAGCCGGCCAGCAGGACCGGCATGGCCAGCAGGGCCGGCATCAGCCGGATCGCGGCGCGGGCGGCGGGCGCACGGGTCATTGCGGGGCGCCGGTCCGCACGGGCTGGCCGTCGGTCAGGGCGGCGGGCGGGTTCAGCACCACCTGGTCGCCGGGGGCGATGCCGGTCAGGATCTCGACGCTGGTGCCGAAATCGCGGCCCATCGTCACCGCATGCAGCCGGGCCCGGCCGTCGGGCGCCAGGGTGGCGACGCGCAGCCCCTCGGCCCGGAACAGCAGGGCGTTCGCCGGGATGCGCACGCCCCGGTCGGGGACCGGCAGAACCAGCCGCACCTGGGCATAGCCGCCGGGCAGCAATTCGCCCCGGGGATTGTCGGCGCGCAACTGCGCCAGCAGGGTGCGCGGACCCGGTTGCAGCGCGTTCGCCGTGCGGGTCAGGGTGGCTGCGAAGACCCGGCCCGGATATTCGGGCAGGCGCAGCTCGGCCGCCAGGCCGGGTCGGATCGTGGGGGCATAGGCCTGCGGCACCTGGACATAGACGCGCAGCCAACTGATGTCCGCCACCCGGAACAGTTCCGGCCCCCCGCCGCTGCCGGCGTCGATCAGGCTGCCATTGTCGGTTTCGCGCGCCGTGACGATGCCGTCATAGGGAGCCAGAACTTTTTCGAACCGCACCAATTGCTCCAGGCGCCGCACATTGGCCTGGTTCGAGGCCACGGCGGCGGCGCGGGCGGCGGCGTCGCTGGCGGCCTGGTCGTTCTGCTGGGCTGAGACCGAACGCGTCGGCAGCAGGGCGCGCACCCGCCGCGCGGTGGCCTGGGCGAGCATGTCGCTGGCGCGCGCCGTCATCAGGTCGGCCTGGGCCTGGCGCAGTTCCTGGTCGATTTCGGGGGATTCGATCTCGGCCAGCACCTGGCCTGCGGTCACGCGGGTGCCGATATCGGTATACCAGCGCTTCACATAGCCGCTGGTGCGGGCATAGATCGGCGTGTCGTAGGCGGCGCTCAGCGTACCGGGCAGGCTGACCGCCTCGAGCCCCGGGCCGGCCTGCGCACGCATCACGGCGACGAAGGGCTCGGCCGCCGCGTCGGTCGCGCGCCGCAGCGCCTGTTCGGCGCGGATGCGCGAGACGATTCCCCACAGGGCGGCGCAGGCCGCCAGCAGAAGCAGCAGCGCCAGCCACAGCCGCGCATGGCCCGCACGGGGGGCGGCCGGGCGGGCGGTCATGCCCGGTCCGCCGGGGCGCCGGCCAGGGTACCGGACGGGGTGCCTCGGCCATGCACTAGCGCGAACACCACGGGCACGAAGATCAGGGTCGCCACGGTGGCGAACAGCAGGCCGCCGATCACCGCACGGCCCAGCGGCGCGTTCTGCTCGCCGCCTTCGCCCAGGCCCAGCGCCATCGGCACCATGCCGATCATCATCGCCAGCGCGGTCATCAGCACGGGGCGGAACCGGGTGAATCCGGCTTCGATCGCGGCGCGGCGGGCGTCGGCGCCGGCCTGGCGCATCTGCTCGCGCGCGAAGCTGACCACCAGGATGCTGTTGGCTGTCGCGACGCCGATGCTCATGATCGCGCCGGTCAGGGCAGGGACGCTCAGCCGCGTATGGGTCAGGAACAGCATCCACACGATGCCGGCCAGCGCGGCCGGCAGGGCGGTGATGATGATGAACGCGTCGGTCCAGGACTGGAAATTGACGACGATCAGCAGATAGACCAGCAGGGTCGCGAAGCCCAGCCCGGCGAACAGCGCGGTGAAGGACTCCGTCATGGTTTCGACCTGTCCGCGCACGGCGACGCGCGACCCGCGGGGCAAAGCAGGGCGGGCATGGGCGACGATGCGGTCGATGTCGGCGGCCACCGCGCCCAGGTCGCGGTCCTGGGTGGTGGCGTAGATATCGACGGTCGGGGCCACGTTGTAATGGGTCTCGACCGACGGGCCGACATTGCGGGTGATGGTGCCGACCGCGCCCAGAATCTGCTGCGGACCTTGTTGCGGACTCTGTTGCGGACCCAGCCGGGCGCCGCCCGGCGCAGCCGGCGAGAGGGCGGTCAGCGGAATGTTGCGCAGCGCGTCCAGCGAATCCAGTTGGTATTGCGGGGTCTGCGCCACCAGCGGATAGGACACGCCGTTGCCCGGATCCAGCCAGAAGCTGGGATTGATCTGAAAGGTGCCGGACAGCGCGGCCAGCAGCGCGTTGGCCACGTCGCGCTGGGTCAGCCCGATATCGCGGGCGCGGCTGCGATCGACCTGCACGTCGAATTCCGGATTGTCGTAATCCTGCTGGATGCGCGCGTCGGCGATGCCGGGCACGCGCCGGATGGCGCGCAGCAGCCCCTGGGCATAGCGGTTGTCGGCCGCCAGGTTGAAACCGCTGACCTGGACGTCGATCGGTGCGGGCGTGCCGAAATTCAGGATCTGGGTCACGATGTCGGCGGGCAGGAAGGCGAAGCCGACGCCCGGAAAGCGCGCCGGCAGCAGCAGGCGCAGCCGCCGCACGTAATCCGCCGTGGGGTCGTGCCCGTCCTTCAGCGTGATCAGGATATCGGCATCGGCGGCCGTGGTGGGGGCCGAGGTGCTATAGGTCATGTTGATGCCGCTGACCGGCAGGCCGATATTGTCGACCAGGCTGGCGATCGCGCGGGCGGGGATGACCGTGCGGACCGCGTCTTCGACCTGGTCGCACAGGCGGGCGGTTTCCTCGACGCGCAACCCGGCATGGGCGCGGACATGCAGCCGGATCTGCCCGCTATCGACCGAGGGGAAGAAATCGCGGCCCAGCCAGGGAAAAAGCAGCAGCAGCGACAGCACGACCCCGCCCAGGAACAGCGGCACGAAGGCGCGGCGGCGCGCCATGGCGGCCTCCAGCGCCGTGCGGTAGCGATCGCGCGCGCCGGTAAAGCCGCGTTCGAAGGCCCGTTGCAGGCGGACCAGCGGGTTGCGCGGCGCGGCATCGCCGTCCTGTCCGGCATGCCGGCGCAGCCAGTATTTCGCCAGGGTCGGCACCAGCGTGCGCGACAGCAGGTACGAGGCGAGCATGGCGAAACAGATCGCCTCGGCCAGCGGCACGAACAGAAAGCGTGCCACCCCGCCCAGGAAGAACATCGGCGCGAAGACGATGCAGATGCACAGCGTGGCGACGAAGGCCGGCACCGCGATTTCCTGCGCCCCGGCCAGGATGGCGGGTTCGACCTCGGCGCCCGCTTCCAGATGGGCGTTGATGTTTTCGATCGCGACCGTGGCGTCGTCGACCAGGATGCCGACCGCCAGCGCCAGGCCGCCCAGGGTCATGATGTTGATCGTCTGCCCCAGCGCATAGAGCGCGATCAGCGAGGACAGGATCGAAAGCGGGATGGATATCGTGATGATCAGGGTGCTGCGCCAACTGCCCAGGAACAGCAGGATCATCAGCCCGGTCAGGGTGGCGGCGACCAGCGCCTCGCGCACCACGCCGTCGATCGCGGCGCGGACGAAGACCGACTGGTCGCCGATCGGGTCGATCCGCAACGCGGGCGGCGAGGCGGCGCGCACCTGCGGCAGGCGGCCCTTGATCTGGCTGATGATGTCCAGCGTCGAGGCGTTGCCGGTCTTCTGGATCGTCATCAGGCTGGCATGCCGTCCGTCGACGCGCACGATATTGGTCTGCGGCGCCGAGCCGTCGCGCACATGCGCCACGTCGTGCAGCAAAAGGATCGTGCCGCCGATCGCGGCGATCGGCAGGTCGTTCATCGCCTGCGCGGTCAGCGGGCTGCCGTTCAGCCGGACATTGTATTCGAATTCGCCGATCTTCTCGGTGCCGGCGGGAATGATCAGGTTCTGGGCGTTGATCGTGTCGACGATGTCCTGGGCCGAGACGCCGCGCTCCTGCATCCGGGCCTGGTCCAGGTCGATCTGGATCTGCCGCTGCCGCCCGCCATAAGGATAGGGGATCGACGCGCCCGCCACGCCGGCCAACTGGGTGCGCACGAAATTATTGGCCAGGTCGAACAGCCCCTGCTCGGTGATGGTGGGGCTGGACAGCGCAAGCTGGATGATCGGCACGCTGGACGCGTTGTAGGACAGGATGAAGGGCGGCGTGATCCCCGGTGGCAATTGCTTCAGCCAGGCCTGCGACACGGCGGTCGCCTGGCTCATGGACAGGTCGACATTGGCCCCGCGGTGAAAGAACAGTTTCACGATCGCCATGCCGGTCAGGGACTGCGATTCGATATGGTCGATATCGTTCACCGCGACCAGGCAGGCGCGTTCGAAACCGCTGGTGATCCGCCCGCTCATGTCCTGGGGCGGCATGCCGCCATAGGTCCAGATGACGCTGATGACCGGGATGTCGATGGCGGGAAAGATGTCGGTCGCCATGCTCAGCACCGCCAGCGGCCCCAGAACGGCCAGCAGCAGCGCGAGCACGATGAAAGTATAGGGTCGGCTCAGCGCGATCCTGACGATCCACATCTATCCTGTTCCCGGGGCCGGGCCGCGGCCCCGGCGATGAAGACGAAGTCGGTCACCAGGCGAACGGTCACGAGGCGAACGGGTGCGGCGCGACCGAGGCGTGGCCCTCCTGCATGACGTAGGACTGCATCTCCCGGGCCAGCGATTCCGCTTCCTCCAGCCGCAGTTTGACGATGTCGCCGATACTGACCAGCCCGACCAGCCGGCCCGCATCGTCCAGCACCGGCACGTGGCGGCTGTGGCGGTCGGTCATCTTGCGGGCCACCGACACGATGTCCTCGGACCGCGTGGCGGTCGGAACGTCGCGGGTCATGATGTCGGCGGCGGTCAGCCGGTCGATCGCATCCGCGCGATGGGCCATGGCCTCGACGATCGACCGTTCCGAGACCAGGCCCGCGATACGGCCCTGCTCGTCCAGCACCGGCACGGCGCCGATCCGGCGGTGGGTCAGCAGGTTGGCGATCGCCGTGACGCTGTCCTGGGGGCGAACGGTGACGACGCTCGTGCCCTTGCTGTTCAGGATATGCAGGACGGGAATGGTCATGGGGTGTCTCCTCGATCCTTCAGCGCTTCATCGGTGACGCAAGTGCGGGGTGATGCAAGTGTGGGGTGAATAGACGGCTTCGGCCTGCCGATGATCGGACCGGTAATGACAGTGGGACGTGGTAACGATGGGTCGCGGTGCAAGGTTTCGGCACTGCGTTGCGCGTTCATAACGGCGTGAACGACCCATGAGACCCACGTCCCATCCCGGCGACCGATGGCAGGACAGACGCGAGAATATCAGGAAAATATGTTGATGGTGCCGTTATTCATTCCACCCGATGACCGTAAGTCCGATCCATGACGTAGTCCACCGTTCGATTTTTATTTCATATATTTCGCGTGTGATTTGTCTTTTATTGGGTCGCACGACTGAACCGAGCAAGTCAGAAAGTCCATAGGTAAGTCCAGGACGCAGGCCGTCAGTCGTCGCTGTGCCTGCCGATGTGGGTGGCGTGACGGAATGTCCGAATTTCGCTTCGTATTTATCCCATCTCGTGAAAATCGAGGACAAAAGAGGGCTTTCAAGGGCGATGGATCGCAATTGCGCCCGCTGGGCATCCGTCACGGTATTGTCAGCCATCGAGACCCTTCCGGTTGGACCGTTGCCGATTGTCGCGGGGCGCGATGGGTGGGTATATCGCTTTTCGCAACCCGTCTCATCAATCCTGCCGGGATTCGGTCATGCGGGTGGCCGGGGACGGCAGGCCGGGTGCAACCCCTGCGCGCGGCTGTCGTTGTGGCAGGACAAACAATGGGGGCGGAATAGTGGCACGCGGCACATTCGGAAAAATCGTCGCCGGGCTGGTGGCGGCGGGGCTGGTCGCCTACGGCGCGACGGTCGCGTTTCTGGACCATTTCGACCATCAGGGCGCGCCGCAGATCCCCCAGGGCAGCCTTTCGCTGCGCGACCCGGTGTCGATGAAGGCCTTCGCCGCGTTCCAGGAGGCACGGTGCGATTACTGTCACGTCGCCGGCACGAAGCTGCCTTTCTATTTCAGCCTGCCTTTCGCCAACCAGATCATGGCGCGTGACCTGACGCAGGGTCAGCGCCATTTCCAGTTCCGGCCGGTGATCGCGGCATTCCAGGCGGGCAAGCCGCCCTCGGTCGAGCAGCTCTCGCGCATCGAGGAGGTCATCACCCAGAACCGGATGCCGCCCTGGGCCTATCTGGCCCTGCACTGGCACGCCTATCTGGATGCGCGCCAGCGGCGGGACATCCTGGCCTGGATCGCCGACCAGCGCCGGCGCTATTACGCCACCCCCGGCGTGGCGCCGCAATTCGCGGGCGAGGTGATCCAGCCCATTCCCCAATCCGTTCCGGTGGACTGGCAGAAGGCCGAACTGGGTCGCCAGCTCTTCTTCGACAAGCGGCTGTCGGGTGACGGCACGCTGAACTGCGCAAGCTGCCACGGGCTGAATACCGGCGGGGTCGACCGGATGGTGACCGCGACCGGCATCAACGGCCAGAAGGGGCCGATCAATACGCCCAGCGTCTATAACGCCGTGTTCAACCTGGCGCAGTTCTGGAACGGCCGGGCCGCCGACCTGGCGGCGCAGGCGGCGGGCCCGGTGACCAATCCGGTCGAGATGGGGTCGCATGACTGGGCCACGGTCGCGGCGACCATCGCCGCCGTGCCGGAATACGCGACGGCGTTCGGAAGCCTGTACGGGCCCAACGCGGTGACCGAGAAGACCGTCACCAACGCGATCGCCGAATATGAAAAGACGTTGATCACCCCGGACAGCCGCTTCGACCTCTATCTGAAAGGCGACAGCCGGGCGCTCAGCGCGCAGGAATTGCGCGGCTATGCGCGCTTCAAGCAGATCGGCTGCTCGGGCTGTCACAGCGGCGTCGCGGTGGGCGGCGACGCGTTCGAGATCCTGGGCCTGGAAGGACCCTATTTCCAGGATCGCGACAAGCCGCTGACCCAGGCCGATCTGGGCCGGTTCGCAGTGACTCAGTCCCGGGCCGACCTGCAGCGCTTCAAGGTGCCCAACCTGCGCAACGTCGCGCTGACGCCGCCTTATTTCCATGACGGAAGTGCCGCGACCCTGGAACAGGCGATCCGCGTCATGGCGCGCTATCAGACGCCGGCCGGCTCTCTCTCCGACCAGGACGTGGCGGACATCGCCGCGTTCCTGCGCACATTGACCGGCAAGTTCCAGGGCATGGACCTGAAGGACGTGCCGGCCGAGCCGCCCTTGCGTCCGGCGGGATGATCCAGGCGGGCCAGCCGATCAAGCGGGCCCGGCCCGCCCGGCGCCGGTATTCCGCCGGCCCGCCTGGTCCAGCGCGTCGCGCACCGCGTCGTCGCCCACCTGGTCGAAGACGCGGTAATGCGCGCCCACGGCCATGAACAGGTCAGGCCGGTGGGGGCAGACGATCTGGTCGCATTCCGGGGCCAGCTCGGTCAGGCTGTCGGGCGGGGCGACGGGAACGGCCAGGACCAGGCGGGCGGGGCGGCCCCCCAGCGTTCCCTGGCGCACGGCCTCCAGCGCCGCCTTCATGCTGGCGCCGGTGGCGATGCCGTCATCCACCACGATCACCACCCGTCCGCCGGCCGGCAGCGGTGGACGGCCATGCAGATATTCCCGGCGCTGGCGCGTGATCTCGCGCAATTGCTCGGCCACGATCGCATCGACATAGGCCGCGTCGGCCCCCGCCGCGCGGGCGCGCGGCCAGTCGACCACCACATGGGGGCGCACGCCGTCGACCACCGCGCCGATGCCGTATTCCTCCTGGCCGGGGGCGCCGATCTTGCGCACGAACAGCAGGTCCAGGTCGGCCTCCAGCGCGCGGGCGATCTCCGCGCCCACCGGCACGCCGCCGCGCGGCAGCGCCAGCACCAGCGGCCGGGGCCGCGCCAGGGGGCGCAGGCGTTCGGCCAGGTCCCTCCCGGCTTCCGCACGATCCTGATAGATCCAGGCCATGTCGCGATCCGCCTCCTCCCACGGGCCGTGCGTCATCGGGCGCTCCCTCACAGGCCAAACGGCCAGGTTTCGTCCAGGCCGCTCGGGTGACCGGGATGCGGCGCGCCGTTCTGCCCGGCGACCGGCAGGGCATGGTCCAGTGGGGTGACGGCCTTGGTCTTCTCGATCCAGACCCAGGCATCGAACTGGTCGGCCAGCATCGCCTCGAAATAATGGCTGTGCAGTTCGCTGTCGGGCCGGTAGATCACGCCGATCGCCCGCTCGCGCAGCGGGCCGCGCAGCAGGTCGCGCAGATGGCGGTCATCGCGCCAGTCGAACAGCGCGCGCGGCAGGCCGGCATGCAGAAAGGCATGTTCGTAACTGTCGGCGCGGGCCGGCCGGACGGTCATGACCTCCATCTCGGCATCCCAGTGATGGGCGGCGGCGACGGTGCCGCGATCGGTGCCGAAGCCGATCAGCGCGGCTTCGTCCCCATGGGCCATCCGGCAGAGTTCGCCGATATTGAACTGGCCTTCCCAGCCCATGGCGGTGGCGGCGGCATGGCCGACATGGGAATTATGCGCCCAGATCACCGCCTTGGCTTCCTCGCCCCGATGCGCCAGCAGCGCCTGGATGGTGCCGAACATGTGCCGGTCGCGCAAATTCCAGCTTTCCGCCCCCGCGCGATACATGATGCGGTAATATTGCTCGGCCGCGCGGACGATGCGCGCATTCTGCACCGCGTCGAACCAGGCCGCGCCGTCCAACCGCACGTCATGCAGCCGTCGCGCCAGCAATTCGCGCAACTGCGCCACCACCGCGTCCTCGCTGCTGTCATGGCCGTGGCGCATCACCGCGTTGCCATAGCGCGCCGGATCGTCCTGCCAGGGGGTCAGCCGCGCATAGCGCGCGCGGGCGGCCTTCGCGGCCTCGGGGTCCATGCGGTCCAGATAGGTCAGTACCGCATGGATGGACTCGCCAAGGCTGTAGATATCCAGCCCATGGAATGAAACGCGCCTGTCATCGGGCTGCTCGGCGTTATGCTGGTGCAGCCAGTGGACGAAGGATGCGATGTCGGTATTGCGCCACATCCAGCGCGGAAACCGCGCGAAGGCCGCGCCGCGCCAGGGCCGCGGCGCATGGTGGCGCACATAATCGTCGATGCGCGCGCCGTCGGGCCAATCGGCCTCGACCGCCACGATGGTAAAGCCGTGCCGTTCGATCAGCCGGCGGGTAATGGCGGCCCGTGCGCGATAGAATTCGGCGGTACCATGGGTGGATTCGCCCAGCAGAACGACCCGCGCATGGCCGAACCGGTCGAAGGCGGCGCCGAATTCCCCGGCCTGTTCCGGCCCGGGCAGGGGGTGTCCATGATGGCGCAGCGCCTCGATCAGCGCGGGCGCGATGGCGACGCCGTCGGGGCGGCCATGGGTCGGAACGGATGCGGCATGGTTCGTCATCGGCGCGTGCATCCTGTCATGCCCAAAATATCATGATCTCGAAATATCGTGCCCGGGTCGCCGCGCTGCTGCCCGCACGGCGGGGGAGCATCGCGTGATGTCGTATGCCGGGCCGCCGCATGCAGCACCCCGAAGCGGGAAAAACGCGCGAAAGACCGATAACATTCTCATGAGGCCGGGTCCGCCCGCCGCACGGCGCCGTTAGCCTTGACGGGTGGCGATCACGGTAGCGATCACGGTAGCGATGACGGGGCGGATGGCCCAGCGGGAGGAGTGCCGAACGGGTGACGCGCGTGGGATTCCGCCGCTTCGCCGCCGCGCTGGCGATGGTGCTGGTGCTGATGCTGGCGTTGGGGGGCGGCGCGTGGTGGTGGCTGTCGCGTTCCCCCCAACCCTTGTCGTGGCAGGGTTATGCCGATGCGGATTTCGTACGGATCGCCCCGACGCAGGCCGGCATGCTGACCGCGCTGCATGTCGCGCGGGGCGCGCATGTCGCGGCCGGGCAGCCTCTGTTCGACCAGGACGACGTGGCCGAACGCGCGGCCCGCGACCAGGCCGCCCGACAGTTCGAGGAAAGCAGCCGCCAACTGGCCAATCTGCAGAATGCGGCGCGTGAGACCGAAATCCTCCAGGCCCGGGCCAACCTGGCCGACGCCCGGGCGATAGCGGATCGCGCCGCCGCCGATCTGCGCCGGCTGAACGTCGCGGCGCCGGCGGGGGCCGCGACCCTGCAGGCCCGCGACGCGGCGCGCGCGGCCTATCTCTCGGCCCAGGCGCGGGTCGCGGGAATGCGCGCCGCGTTGGACCAGGCCCTGGCCCCCACCGGCCGCGACCAGCAGATCCGCGCCCAGGCGGCGAACGCGGCGGCGGCGCGCGCCGCGCTGGCCGCGCTGCAATGGCGGCTGGACCAGCGGCATGTCGCGGCGCCCACCGCCGGCATCATCGCCGACATCCTGGCCTGGCCGGGCGAGGTCGTGGAGAGCGGGGCACCGGTGATTTCGCTGTTGCCGCCGGAAAATATCTATATCCGCTTCTTCGTGCCCGAGCCGGCAGTGTCGCACCTGCATTACGGCGACGCGGTGACGTTGTCATGCGACCACATACGAATGCCGGACTTGCCGACCTTGAGCAGCCTGCATTACGGCGACGCGGTGACGTTGTCATGCGACGGCTGCCCGGCCGGGCTGCGCGGCGTGATCGATTTCATCGCGCCGCAGGCCGAATACACCCCGCCGCTGATCTATAGCGACCAGAGCCGCGCCAAGCTGGTCTATCTGCTGCAGGCGCGGCCGCGCCCCGGCCAGGTGCGCCAATTCAATCCCGGCCAGCCGGTGACTGTGGGCCTGCCGGACGCCCGGCCGGGCAAGGCATCACCCAGGGCGGTACCATGAGCGGCACGGCGGAACGGCAGGTCGAAAAACAGGCCGAGTACGTCATCGACGTACGCGATATCCGCAAGAATTTCGGCGGCATGCGCGTGGTGGACGGGCTGAGCCTGCAAGTGGCGCGGGGCGAGATCTGCGGCTTCCTGGGCGCCAACGGCAGCGGCAAGACCACGACCATCCGCATCTTGTGCGGGCTGCTGGCGCCCGACGGCGGCAGCGGCACCTGCCTGGGGCTGGACATCCTGCGCGAATCGCAGCGCATCCGGCGGCAGGTCGGCTACATGACTCAGCGCTTCAGCCTGTACGAGGATCTGACGGTCCGGGAAAATCTCGAGCTTGTGGCGGGATTGTACGAAATGGACCAGCCGCGCGAGGCGGTAGGCGCGATCATCCGCCGCATGGATCTGCGCGCCCGCGCCGACCAGTTGGCCGGGCATCTGTCGGGCGGGTGGAAGCAGCGCCTGGCGCTGACGGCCTGCGTGCTGCACCGTCCGGCGCTGCTGCTGCTGGACGAGCCCACGGCCGGGGTCGATGCGCGGGCGCGGCGCGAATTCTGGGACCTGATCCATGACATGGCCGGCGGCGGCCTGACGGTTCTGGTATCGACCCATTACATGGACGAGGCCGAACGCTGCGCGCGCGTCGTCTACCTGGCCGGCGGGCGGATCGTGGTCCAGGGCAGCGCCGAGGACCTGATCCGCGATGTCGGGCTGACCACCTATGACGCCACCGGCCCCACGGTCGAGGCGGCGGTACCGCTGCTGCGCGCCGCCCCGGGGGTCGAGGCCGCGACGATGTTCGGCCGCGTGCTACATGTCGCGGGGATGGACCGCGCGGCGCTCGAGGCGGCGATCCGCGCCCGGGGCGCGGGCCTGACCTGGCACGAGGTCCCGCCCCGGCTGGACGACGTGTTCATCCACCTGCTGGCGCGGGAATCCCGCGACGGCGGCGCGGAGGCACCGCGATGACCCACCTGTCGTTCCGCCGTTTGGGCGCGCTGCTGCGCAAGGAATGGTTGCAGGTGCGGCGCGACCCGATGACCCTGCGGCTGATCATCGCGCTGCCGGTCATGCAATTGCTGATTTTCGGCTATGCCATCAACACCAATCCGCACGACCTGCCGACCGGCGTGCTGATGGCCCAGCCCTCGCAGTACGAGCGCACCATCGTCACCGCCCTGCGCAATACCGGCTATTACCGCATCCGCACGATCGGCACCGAGTCCGAGGCCGAGGCGGACATCGCCCAGGGGCGGCTGCTGTTCGTCGTGCAGGTGCCGCCCGGCTTCGACCGGGCGGTGGATCGCGGTGAATCGCCCGCCATCCTGATCGACGTGGACGGCACCGATCCGACGGCGATCGGCTATGCCACCGCCGCGCTGGCGGGCCTGGGCGACGTGCTGGCGCGCGACCTGCCGCCCCCGCGCCGGGCGCGGGCCCCGATACAGGCACAGACACAGGCACAGGCACAGGCACAGACGCAGGCGCCGCCTTTCCGCTTCCTGGTCCATACCCGCTACAACCCCGAGCAATTGACGGTGCTGAACGTGGTGCCGGGACTGATCTGCGTGGTGCTGATGATGTCCACGCTGATGCTGACCACGCTTGCGATCACCCGCGAGCGCGAACGCGGCACGATGGAGAACCTGCTGGCCATGCCGGTGCGCCCGGTCGAGGTCATGCTGGCGAAGATCGCGCCCTATATCGGCATCGGCTATCTGCAGGTGGTGATCATCCTGCTGATCGCGGTCCTGCTGCTGCACCTGCCGGTCCGGGGGTCGCTGCCGATCCTGTTCGCGGTGCTGGGCGTGTTCATCGCCAGCAACCTCGCGCTGGGCATCACCTATTCCACGCTCGCGGCCAACCAGATGCAGGCGCAGCAGATGGCGCAGTTCACCATGCTGCCCTTACATGCTGCTGTCGGGCTTCGTATTTCCCTTCCAGGGCATGCCGCGCTGGGCGCGCTATGCCGGCGAGCTGATGCCGACTACCCATGCCGTGCGCATCATGCGCGGCGTGCTGCTCAAGGGCAACGGCATGACCGACATCCTGCCCGATCTGTGGCCGATCCTGCTGTTCACCGCGATCACCGTGTTGGTGGCCGTGCGCTTCTATCGCGAGACGCTCGATTGAAACCGCCCGCCTCCAGGCACCGGGCGGCGCGGCCGATGCCGGGGGTGCTGGTGCCGAGGATGCTGGTGCTGGGGATGCTGGCCGCCGCGGGACTGGCCGGGGGCTGCACGGTCGGCCCAGCCTATCATGCGCCCGCGCCGGATGTACCCGCCGCGTGGCATGATCCGGCGGGAAGCGATGCGGCGGCGGCCCGGGCCGCCGACCCGGCCTGGTGGCGGCGCTTCGGCGATCCGCTGCTGGACGGGCTGGTCGCCCGCGCAACGGCGGGCAATCCGGCCTTCCTGCAGACCATCGCGCGCATCGCCCAGGCGCGCGCCCAGGAACAGGCGCAGCGTGCCGCCGGCCTGCCGTCCCTGACCGGCTCCGCCCTCTATACCCGCGAGCGCCTGGGCGAGGCGGGGCTGTTCACGGCGCTGGGCAGCGGACAGCCGGGGGCGGCGGGGCAGCCGGGATTCGCGGGCGGAATCGGTGGCCTGGCCCAGGGGCTGGACCTGTATCAGGTCGGGTTCGACGCATCGTGGGAACTGGATCTGTTCGGCCGGGTCCGCCGGGCGGTCGAACAGGCCCATGCCCAGTTGCAGGCCCAGCTCGAAGCAAGCCGGGATGCGCTGCTGACCCTGCAGGGCGACGTGGCGCGCGCCTATCTGCAAGTGCGCGCCGGGCAGGCGCTGCGCGCGCAGGCCGCCATCCTGGCGGCCGCCCGGGCCCGGGCGCTGGACCTGACGCGCATCCGTCGCGCCCAGGGCCTGGCCGACGACACCGAGCTGGACCAGGCGCGCGCCGCCCTGCTGCAGGCGCAGGCGCAAACCCCCCAACTGGATCAGCAGGTCGCCCAGGCGATCAACCGCCTGGCCGTCCTGACCGGCCAGGCGCCGGGCACGCTGGCGGCGGCGCTGCAGGGGGCATTGGCGGCCCCGGCGCCGCTGCCCGCGCTGCCGGACCGGGTGGCGATCGCGCTGCCGGCCGCCATCACCCGCCGCCGCCCCGACATCCGCCAGGCCGAGGCCAGCCTGCATGCGGCCACCGCCGAGACCGGGGTGGCGGTGGCGCAGCTTTATCCCGACATCACCCTGTCGGGCCAGGTGGGGCAGCGCAGCCTGACCCTGCCCGACCTGGCGCAATGGGCCAACACGTTCTATCAGTTCGGGCCGGCCATCTCGCTGCCGCTGTTTTCCGGCGGCCGGCTGCGCGCGGGCGTGGCGCTGGCGCGGGCCCGGCAGCGCGAAGCCGCGCTGGCCTACCGCCAGGCGGTGCTGACGGCCCTGCAGCAGGTCGAGGACGAGCTGGCGGCGCTGCGCACCGACCGCGACACCCAGGCCCGCGATGCGGCCGCCATCGGGGTGGCGGCCGGGCGACTGGACCTGGCGCGGGTGCGCTATCGCGACGGAATCGGCGACGCGCTGGCGGTGCAGGACAGCATGGCGGCGCTGGCGACGGCGCGGCAGGACGATGTGCGGGCCCGCCTTCAGGTCCTGCTGGACGCGGTCGCGCTGTACAAGGCGATGGGCGGCGGCTGGGAATGACCGGATGGGCGCCGATGCGCCGTGGACGGTGTTCCGTCCCATATGGCCATGCCATATATGCCATATAAAGGTGGATTTCCGGGGGGCGGTCCTGTATCCGCCCGGCAACGACCCGCCTGATGATCCGAAAGGCAGAAACATGCCCGCCTATCGTTCCCGCACGACGACGCACGGCCGCAACATGGCCGGGGCCCGCAGCCTGTGGCGCGCCACAGGCATGCAGGATGCCGATTTCGGCAAGCCGATCATCGCGGTCGCCAATTCCTTCACCCAGTTCGTGCCGGGACATGTCCATCTGAAGGATCTGGGCCAGCTCGTGGCCGGCGCGGTGGCCGAGGCCGGGGGAATCGCCCGCGAATTCAACACCATCGCGGTGGATGACGGGATCGCCATGGGCCATGGCGGCATGCTGTACAGCCTGCCGTCGCGCGAGCTGATCGCCGATGCCGTGGAATACATGGTCAACGCGCATTGCGCCGACGCGCTGGTATGCATCAGCAATTGCGACAAGATCACGCCGGGCATGCTGATGGCCGCGATGCGGCTGAACATCCCGGCCATCTTCGTGTCCGGCGGCCCGATGGAGGCCGGACGGATCAGCCAGGACGGCATCGACCGCCGGGTGGACCTGATCACCTCCATGGTCTCGGCCGCCGATCCGCGCGTCAGCGACGCCGAGGCCGAGACGATCGAGCGGTCGGCCTGCCCGACCTGCGGATCGTGCTCGGGCATGTTCACCGCCAACTCGATGAACTGCCTGACCGAGGCGCTGGGCCTGGCGCTGCCGGGCAATGGCAGCCTGCTGGCCACCCATGCCGACCGCCGCGACCTGTTCCTCGCGGCCGGGCGGCGGATCGTCGGCCTGGCCCGCCAATGGTACGAGCACGACGACCCCACCGCCCTGCCGCGCGGGATCGCGACCATGCAGGCATTCGAGAACGCCATGTCGGTCGATATCGCCATGGGCGGGTCGACCAACACCGTGCTGCACCTGCTGGCCGCCGCGCATGAGGGCGCGGTGCCCTTCACCATGGCCGACATCGACCGCCTGTCGCGCCGGGTGCCGCATCTGTGCAAGGTCGCGCCGTCCAAGGCCGACGTGCATATGGAAGACGTGCATCGTGCCGGCGGCATCTTCGCCATCATGGGCGAACTGGACCGGCTGGGCCTGCTGCACCGCGAGGTGCCGATGGTCCATGCCCCCTCGCTGGCCCAGGCGCTGGAAAACTGGGACGTGTCGGCCCCCGACGCGCCCGAGGCCGCGCGCACGCTGTTCCGCGCCGCGCCGGGCGGGGTGCGTACCACCCAGGCCTTCTCGCAGGCCAGCCGGTATCACGACCTGGACCTGGACCGCGCCCAGGGGGCGATCCGCGACGGGGCGCACGCCTTCAGCCGGGATGGCGGGCTGGCGGTGCTGTACGGCAACATCGCCGAGGACGGCGCGATCGTGAAGACGGCGGGCGTGGCGGCGGGGCTGCTGCGCTTCTCCGGCCCGGCGCGGATCTTCGAAAGCCAGGACGCGGCGGTGTCCGCGATCCTGGGCGGCCGGATCGTCGCGGGCGACGTCGTCGTCATCCGCTATGAGGGGCCGAAGGGCGGCCCGGGCATGCAGGAAATGCTCTATCCGACCAGCTACCTGAAATCGAAGGGGCTGGCGGAGCAGTGCGCGCTGATCACCGACGGACGGTTCTCGGGCGGAAGTGCGGGCCTGTCGATCGGCCATATCTCGCCCGAGGCCGCCGAGGGCGGGGCGATCGGCCTGCTGGAAGACGGCGACATCGTCGAGATCGACATCCCCAACCGCGTGCTGCGCACCACGGTGCCCGAATCCGAACTGGCGGCGCGCCGCCGGCGGATGGAGGAAAAGGGCGACGCCGCCTGGCAGCCGCGGCGCGACCGGGTGGTGTCCACCGCATTGCAGGCCTATGCCGCCCTGACCACCAGCGCCGCGCGCGGCGCGGTGCGCGACGTCGGCCAGTTGCGCCGCCGCTGAACGCAAGGTTCCGGGGACGGATCGGTCCCCGCTCCAAAAACAATTCATGACCGTATTGTGCGCCCTCGCCCTTAATCAGGCGGGAGCGTCGTTATTTCCGCGCGCCATCCGGGCCGCCATGATGTAATATTCGGTACAGTGACGCCGTCATTATGGATTGCTTATCGACTTTATTCCTGTACTTGTTACGATACGCAATAATTTGTCGCGCAATAATCGGTGACATTGCGGATATTTCCGGAATGATCGTCCCGAAATTCCATTAATGAAAATTGTTTTAAACAGATGAACGTCTTTTCATACATAGTTTGACATACTCCTCGCTATATCGTGTGTGATGAGATCGCGTGCCGTTGCGCGCACGAGCCGCCACAGGGAGTCTTCGATGACCGCGTCATATCGCAACAGCGCCTGACCTGTACGGTCCGTCCGCCAGGCGCGGCACCGACGCCCCGCCCCGCCCCCGCGCCAGAAAGTCCTGAACAGGGAAAAGGCCGCTTATGAATGCAATAGTAGTGACGGCCCTGCGACGGCCGTACACGTTCGTCGTCCTGTCGATCCTGATCGTGATGTTCGGTGTCTTGTCCATCTTCAAGACGCCGACCGACGTTTTCCCCAACATCAGGATCCCCGCCATCGCGGTGGTCTGGACCTATGGCGGCATGCTGCCCGAGGAATTCGCCGGCCGCATCATCTATAACTACGAGCAGGGCGTGACCTCGACGGTCGAGGGAATCGAGCACATGGAAGCCGATTCCTTCTATGGCCGCGGCATCGTCAAGATCTTCTTCCAGCCCGGCACCGACATCGGCTCGGCCGAGGCCGACGTGACCGCGATCTCGCAGACCGTGCTCCAGCAGATGCCGGAACATATCCCGGCGCCGATGATCATGAAGCTGGAAGCGTCCTCGGTGCCGGTCATCTCGCTGAAGCTGACCTCGGACAAGCTGACGCCCTCGGACCTGTTCAAGCTGGCGCATATCCGCGTGCGGACCCTGCTGGTGACCGTGCCGGGCGCGATCGTGCCGCATCCCTATGGCGGCATGGACAATTTCGTGATGGTGGCGCTGAACCAGAAGCAGTTGATGGCGCACCACCTCTCGGCGATGGACGTGCAGAACGTCTTCGACAAGCAGAACGCGGTGCGCCCCGCCGGCGACCAGAAGATCGGCGCCACGGACTGGATGGTGCAGACCAACGCCACCCCGCGCTCGATGGAGGAACTGGGCAACATCCCGGTCAAGCGCGTCGGCAACTCGGTCGTCTACGTGCATGATTTGGGCGAGGTCTATCGCGGCGGGCATCCGCAGACCAACGTCGTGCTGGTCCAGGGGCGCCAGGCCGTCATCATGGTGGTGATGAAAAGCGGCGACGCCTCGACGCTCGACGTCGTCTCGGGGGTGAAGGCGCTGCTGCCGCGCCTGCGCGCGGTGCTGCCGGCCTCGGTGCATATCAGCGTGCTCAGCGACGCCTCGGGCTTCGTGAAGGATTCGATCAAGGACGTGCTGCGTGAAATGGTCACGGCGGCGTTCCTGACCGGCCTGGTGGTGCTGCTGTTCCTCGGCTCGTGGCGCTCGACGATCATCATCGCCACCTCGATCCCGCTGGCGATCCTGTGCTCGATCATCGGGTTGAACTGGGCGGGTCAGACCATCAACGTCATGACGCTGGGCGGCCTGGCGCTGGCGGTCGGCATCCTGGTCGACGACGCCACCGTGATGATCGAGAACATCGACACCCATCTGGAGATGGGCAAGGAACTGGAGGTCGCGATCATCGACGCGGCCAACCAGATCGTCATCCCGACCTTCGTCTCCACCACCTGCATCTGCATCGTCTGGCTGCCATTGTTCGAACTGGGCGGGGTCGCGGGCTGGCTGTTCATGCCGATGGCCGAGGCGATCATCTTCGCCATGATCGCGTCCTTCATCCTGTCGCGCACCCTGGTGCCGACCATGGCGAAGTTCCTGCTGGCCGGTCAGGTGCATGGGCCGCACGGCCATGTCGACCACGCCGCGGAATCCCAGGGTGGCCCACGGGGCGGCAACGTCTTCATCCGGTTCCAGCGCGGGTTCGAACGGCGCTTCAACGCCTTCCGCGAGGGGTACGGCCGCTTCCTGCAATGGGCGATCGCGATCCGTGGCCGGTTCGTCTTCGTCTTCCTGGGGGCGTCCGTGCTCTCGCTGGTGCTGTTCACGGTGGCGGGGCGTGACTTCTTCCCCGAAATCATGTCCGACCAGTTGCAGATGCATTTCCGCGCGCCGCTGGGCACCCGGATCGAGGTGGCCGCCCGCATCGCGGCGCTGGTCAGCGACCGGACCAGGGAATTGCTGCCGGGCAAGGTCGATGACGTGGTCAGCAATTGCGGTCTGCCCGAAGGCCCGCACAACCAGGCCTTCATCCCGACGCCGACCGTCGGCACGCAGGATTGCGACCTGACGATCACGCTGAAGGACCCGGAATCGCCGGTGTGGGATTATCGCGCCGTGCTGCGCAAGGGCCTCTCGGCCAGCTTCCCGGGCACGATCTTCACCTTCCAGCCCGCCGACCTGACGGCCAAGATCCTGAATTTCGGATCGCCCTCGCCGATCGACGTCAAGATCGCGGGCCCCGACCTGCGCGCCAGCTATAAATACGCGCTGGAACTGGTGAACAAGCTGCGCGCCGTGCCGGGCGCCACCGACGTGGCGCTGCAGCAGACGATGGAAACGCCGACCCTGTTCGTGCAGGGCGACCGCAGCTTCGGCCAGGCCATGGGCGGGGTCACCGCGGGCGACCTGGCGGATAACGAGCTGATGACCCTGTCGGGCAGCTCGACCGTCGATCCGCAATATTGGTTCGACCCCGAGACGGGCGTGACCTTCCAGTTGAACACCTACGTCTCGCAGGACCAGTTGACGCACTTCAACGACCTGCTGACCATTCCGGTCGACAAGGGCGACGGCGATCCCAGCGGCAAGAACCTGCAATTGCTGGGGGCCATGAGTTCGGTGGGCGCCATCGGCACGCCGGGCGAGGTGTCGCACTACAACTCGATGCCCGCCTTCGACATCTACGTGTCGGCCGAAGGCACCGACCTGGGCTCGGTCCTGTCCGGCGTGAACAAGGTCGTCGCGCAGACCGCGCACGACGTGCCGCGCGGCGCGGCGGTGGATATCGAAGGCCAGGCGACGACGATGCGCAGCGCCTACAGCCAGTTGATCGGCGGGCTCGTGATTTCGATCCTGCTGATCTATCTGCTGATCGTCGTCAACTTCCAGTCCTGGCTGGACCCGTTCATCATCATCACCGCGCTGCCGGGCGCGCTGGCGGGCATCTCGTGGAGCCTGTTCCTGACGCATACGCACCTGTCGGTGCCGGCGCTGACGGGGGCCATCATGTGCATGGGCACGGCGACCGCCAACTCGATCCTGGTCGTGTCCTATGCCCGTGAACGGCTGGAAATCCACGGCGACGCGCTGAAGGCGGCGCTGGAAGCGGGCTTCGGCCGTATCCGGCCGGTGCTGATGACAGCGTCGGCGATGATCGTGGGCATGGTCCCGATGTCGATCAGCAATTCGCAGAACGCGCCGCTGGGCAAGGCGGTGATCGGCGGCCTGATCGTGGCCACCATCTCCACCCTTCTGTTCGTCCCTTGTGTTTACGCAATCATTTACAATCGCGCGTCTCGCCGGAAGGAGTCGGTCTGATGGCTTCAAGCAAAGTTCTTCTCGCGGGGGGTGCCTGCGTGCTGGCCCTGTGCGTGGGGTATCAGGTCGTCACGCGCATGCATGCGGTCGGCGTCCTGCGGGCCGCGACGCTGGAAAACGCGGTGCCCGACGTGGCGGTGGTCCAGCCCAAGCCCGGCCCGAAGACGCTGACCCTGACCCTGCCGGGCACGATCGACGCCTGGTACCAGGCGCCGATCTATCCCCAGGCGTCGGGCTACGTGAAGATGTGGTACAAGGATTACGGCGCCACGGTAAAGGCCGGCGACGTCCTGGCCGAAATCAACGCGCCCAGCCTGGACGCGCAATATGCCCAGGCCAAGGCCGACCTGGCGGCGGCGCAGGCCAAATACAACCTGGCGGTGGTCAGCGCCGACCGCTGGCATGCCATGGCCAAGTCGCAGGCCGTGTCGGGGCAGTCGGTGTCGGTGGCCGACGCGAACCGCAAATCCGGCCAGGCGGACATGGAGGCGGCGGAACATAACGTCGCCCGCTTCGAGGCCCTGGAACGGTTCAAGACCATCGTCGCGCCGTTCGACGGCGTGGTGACGGCGCGTACCATCAATGTCGGCGACTATGTCAGCAGCGGCTCGGGCGAGCATGGCACCGATGGCGATGCCAGCCAGCTCTTCACCGTGGCGGACATGCACAAGGTGCGCCTGTTCGTCTCGGTGCCGGAAGTGTTCTCCTACATGCTCAAGCCGGGCATGACGGCGGACGTGACCGTGCCGCAATTCCCCAACCGGGTGTTCAAGGCGCAGTTCCTGACGATCGCCCGCGGCTATGACCCGAACACGCGCACGGCGGTGACCGAATTCACCATCGACAATGACGACCATACGCTCTGGCCGGGCACGTTCGCGTCCGTCAAGCTGACGGCGCCGGCGACCCCGGGCGTGTATGAGATCCCGACCGCGACCCTGGTGTTCCAGGAACCCGGGATGCAGGTCGCGACGGTGGACGGCGACAGCCGGGTGCATTTCCACAATATCCAGGTCGGCCGCATGGCCGACGCCTCGACCGAGGTGACGGACGGGATCGCGCCGACCGACCGGATCATCAACAATCCGCCCGCCGACCTGCTGGAAGGGCAGAAGGTGCATCTGGTCACGCCGGCGAAAGGCTATGACCAGCCGGAGGAAATCGGCGAATGATCGTCCGTTCGATCGTCCCCTCCCTGCGCCGGACCGCCCTGTCCGGAGGCACCGTGCTGTCGCTGGCGGCGCTGTCCGCCTGCGACCTGGCCCCGGCCTATCACCCGCCGACCTTCATCGTGCCGGCATCGTGGCACGGCCAGGGCGTGTTCGCCACCGCGACGCCGGCGGATACGCAGATCCCCGCAAAATGGTGGACTCTGCTGCATGATCCGCAACTGGACGCGCTGGAGGACAAGGCGACCGCCGCGAATGCCGACCTGCAGGCGGCCGCCGAGCGCTTCGTGCAGGCGCGCGCCATGGTCATGCAGGCGCGTGCCGACCTGCTGCCGCATTTCGGCCTGGCCTTCGGCGCGTCGGACAACAAGCAGTCGGCCGACCGGCTGTTCCGCTACAAGGGCGCGCTGACCCAGACCGACGAATTCTATGGCGGCCTGGCCTCGTGGGAGCCCGATTTCTGGTCGGAAATCCGCAACCAGGTCCGGGTGGCGAAATATTCGGCGCAGCAGAAGGCGGCCGATTACGCCTCGGCGCGCCTCAGCCTGCAGGCCGAACTGGCCAGCGACTATATCGCGCTGCGCGGCTATGACGCGCAGGACGCGATCTATCGCAAATCCATCGCCTATTACCAGAAGGCGGTGTCGGTCACCCAGACCCAGCTCGCCAACCAGGCGGCGCCGCGTCTGGACCTGGCGCGCGCGCAGAACCGGCTCTATGTCACCCAGGCGGCCGAGCTGGATATCCTGGCCCAGCGCGAGGTGACCGAGCACGCGATCGCCGTGCTGACCAACAGCGCGCCGTCCGGCTTCCATATCGCCCCGTCCGACCGGCTGGATTTCGCCCGGGCGGCGATTCCGACCGGCGTGCCGTCCGACCTGCTGCAGCGCCGGCCCGACATCGCGTCGTCCGAGCGCGAGATGGCGCAGGCCAACCGGATGATCGGCGTGGCGCGCGCGGCGTTCTATCCGCATATCGCGCTCAGCGCGAATGGCGGGTTCGACGCCAACGGGTTCGACCTGGCCAATCTGGCGAACAGCATGTGGTCCTACGGGGCCTCGGCCTCGATGCCGATCTTCGAGGGCGGGCTGCGCCGGGCCGCGTTGCAGTCCTCCTGGGCCGGCTATCGCGAGATGCGCGACCATTACCGCGCCACGGTGCTGTCGGCATTCCGCGAGGTCGAGGACGGGCTGTCGCGCACCAGCCGCCTCTGGGCCGAGACCGACCGGCTGAAGGCGGCGGTCTCGGCGGCGCTGGACATGCAGAACATGACCATGACCCTGTACAAGGGCGGGCTGTCGCCCTACCTGGACGCGATCATCGCGCAGGAAGCGGCGCTGGACGCCCAGATCTCGCAGGTGCAGGTCGCCACGCGCTATTTCCAGGCGCAGGTGGGACTGATCCGCGCGCTGGGCGGCGGCTGGAACGACAGGCTGCTGCCGACGCCCGACCAGACCATGAGCTTCTCGATCCTGCAATATGACGGGTTGCGCCATCCGGCCCCGGCCGGCGGCATCGCCGGCGTACGGGACGAGACGCCGTACGACGACCTGGCCGGATCGGCGGCGCCCAAGGTCGGAACCGCCGCAATGGCGCCGGCCGCCATGACGCCTGCCGCCATGACGGCGCACTGACCCGAACCGGCTCCGCCGGCATCGCGTCAAGCCTGGGTTCCGCCCCGCGGACCCAGGCTTTTTTATCAGCCGTCGATTGGCCGGCCCGCCCCCTTGCCAGGTCCGCCCTCTTGCCAGATCAGGCCGGGGCCGTAACAGTCTGTGGTGAAAACGGGAATGGAGGCGACATTGGCCGGGCGGACGGGCAAAGGCGGGGCAGGGTACGGGCTGGTCGGGGGGCTGCTGATGCTGGCGGCGGCCGGGCCGGCCCTGGCGCACGGGCCCGCCCCCGCTGTGCCTTCGGCATCCGGCAGCGCCTCGGCGCTGGTGGCGGCGATGCGCGCCGGGCGGCTGTCGCCCGAGGCGCTGGTGCGGGATTATCGCGGCCGGATCGCGCGGCTGGATGGCGGGCGGGGCGGGCTGCACGCCGTGCTGGCGGTCAATCCCGACGCTCCGGCCCAGGCCGCCGCCCTGGCGCGGACGCGCGGGGTGCGCGGGCCGCTCTACGGCCTGCCGATCCTGGTCAAGGACAATATCGAAACGCGCGAGAACCTGCCCACCACGGCGGGCTCGCTGGCCCTGGCGGCCAATGTCAGCCATCGCGACGCGCCGGTCGTGGCGCGGTTGCGCGCCGCCGGGGCGATCGTGCTGGGCAAGACCAATCTGTCGGAATGGGCCAATTTCCGCTCCGCCCATTCCAGCAGCGGATGGAGCGCGGTGGGCGGCCTGACGCGCAACCCCTACGACCTGGCGCGCACGGCCTGCGGCTCCAGCGCCGGCAGCGGGGTGGCGGTGGCGGCGGGGCTGGCGGCGGCGGCGATCGGCACCGAAACCGACGGTTCGATCACCTGTCCGGCCTCGGTCAACGGCATCGTCGGGCTGAAACCGACGGTCGGGCTGGTGTCGCGCAGCCGCATCGTGCCGATCTCCGCCAGCCAGGACACGGCGGGCCCGATGACGCGCGACGTGCGCGACGCGGCGCTGCTGCTGGGCGTCATGGCGGGGACCGATCCGGACGATCCCGCCACCCTGCCGGCGGACCGGCATCGGACGGACTACCTGGCCGGGCTGCGGCCCGGGGCGCTGGCCGGCCGGCGGATCGGCGTCATGCGCTTCGCCCAGGGCGACAATCCGGACGTGCGCGCCCTGTTCGACGCGGCGCTGGCGCGGCTGCGCGCCGGCGGGGCGGTGCTGGTGGACATCCCGGCCTTCGACAGCAAGCCGATCGACGCGGTCGAGATGGCGGCGATGCTGACGGAATTCCGCGTGGGGCTGAATGCCTATCTGGCGCGGACGCCGCCGGCGGTGACGGTGCGCGACCTGCCGGCGCTGATCGCCTTCGACCGCGCGCATGCCGACCGCGAAATGCCGTGGTTCGGGCAGGATCTGCTGGAAAAGGCGGCGCAGGCGCCCAGCCTGACCGACCCCGTCTATCAGGCCGCGCGGCAGACCGCGCACCGCCTGGCCGGGGCGCAGGGGATCGACGCGATGCTGGCGCATGACCGGCTGGACGCGCTGGTGGCGCCGACCACCGGGCCGGCCTGGCTGACCGACCCGGTGCTGGGCGACCGGCCCGGCGACGGCACGGGGGCCGGATCGCTGGCGGCGGTGGCGGGCTATCCGCATCTCAGCGTGCCAATGGGGCGGGTGCGCGGCCTGCCGGTCGGCCTGTCCTTCATCGGGCCCGCCTGGTCCGAGGCGCTGCTGCTCGCCCTGGGCTACGGATTCGAACAGGCCACCCAAGGCAGTATAACCCAAGGCAGGACAAGCCACTGAAGACGCCCTACGGGGCGCGGCAGACGACGTGCAGCTTGTTGCCGTCCGGATCGCGGACATAGGCGCCGAAATAGGTCGGGCCATAATGCGGGCGCGGCCCGGGCGCACCCTCGTCGGTGCCGCCGAACGCCATCGCGGCGTCCCAGGCGGCGTGAACTGCGTCGCGGCTCTCGGCGTTCAGCGCGCACATCCAGCCATTGCCCGGCGCGGCCGGCTGGCCGTCGAAGGGCCGGCAGACGAAAAGCGCCGGGCCGTCATGTCCCTTGCGCCAGCAGGCGAAGGTGCCGTCCTCGGCCGTCCACACGCGGGTGATGCCTAGTGTCCTGCCCGAGAAATTCTTATGAGAATTTCTCGGATCAGCAGGCCACTAAAATATTGATTCTAGTGTCTTTTCGATTCCGAAATTCGCTTGCGAATTTCGGAATCGGGACATTAGGGGCGCCAGGAAGGCGTCATAGAACAAGGCCGCGCGGCCGACGTCGCTGACGCCGATGGTGATGTGGCTGAACATCCGTTCGTTCCTCGCTCCGTGGCAGCTACGGCTCCACCGGCAGGCCGGGCACAGCGATGCACCACCCGGCTTTCGATTCGGTGAAGATCTGCCGGCGGGGCGCCAGGGGCGGCTCGCCGTCCAGCGTGCCGGCCGGGACGATCATCAATTGCCCGTTGCGCGTCGCGTGGGGGACCGGGGTGCCGCAGATGCGGCAGGTCGCGGTGGCGAAGCTGCGGGCGGTGGGCAGGTCCCAGCGCGCGACGTCGCGCTGCCCGGCGGTCCAGGTCAGGTCATCGGGGCGGGCGATCAGGTTGGCGGCATAGGCGCCGCCGGTGGTCTTGCGGCAGCGCATGCAATGGCACAGCACGAAATCCAGCGGCGCGCCGTCGATGCGATAGGTCACGGCGCCGCATAGGCAGCTGCCGGTCAGCGATGGCATGGCATGCTCCTCGACATGCGTGGGCGTCCCTGTCACGGGGCGCGGATCAGTTCATACAGGGCCACGGCGGCGGCGTTCGAGACGTTCAGGCTTTCCATCTCGCCCGGCATCGCCAGGCCCGCGATCTCGTCGCAATGTTCGCGGGTCAGCCGGCGCAGCCCGTCCCCCTCGGCCCCCAGGACCAGCGCCACCCGCCGCTGTCCAAAGGCCGCGCCGTTCAGGACGCCGCCCCCCGCATCCAGCCCGACGACCCAGAAGCCCAGGGTTTTCAGCGTCTCCAGCGTGCGGGCCAGATTGACCACCCGCAGCAGCGGCACGATTTCCAGCGCGCCCGACGCGGCCTTGGCCAGCGCGCCGGTTTCGTCCGGGGCGTTGCGTTCCATCACCACCACGGCGGCGGCGCCGAACGCGGCGGCCGAGCGCAGGATCGCGCCGACATTGCGCGGATCGGTCACCTGGTCCAGCACCAGCACCGGCCCGGGGCGCCCGGTCACGTCCTCGATCGCCAGCGAGGGCAGCGCATCGGTCAGGACGGCAATGCCCTGATGCACGGCATCGCGGCCGCACAGGGCCTCCAGCCGCGTGCGGTCGGTCCGCTGGGGCTGCATCGGCAACGGGGCGGTCAGGCGCGCCCGCAACGCGGCCTCGCCCTCCTCGGTCGCCACGATCTGCCGGATCCGGCGTTCCGGGTTGCCCAGGGCCGCCAGCACCGGATGCAGGCCATAAAGCCAGTAGGTCCCGCGCGGCGGCGTGCCGACGCGCGGCGCGCCGCCCCTGGGCCGCGCCGGACGGTCGGCGGGCATGCTGGCGGCGGGATTCTCCGCCCGGGCAGGCGGGCGGCTGGCGGGACGGGCGTCCGGACGACGCGGAGGGCGGCTGCGCATGGCCCGATATAGGCCGAACCACCGCCCGCGTCACGCCATGGCGACAGGGCATGACAACAGGGCGTTGACATGCCGGCCGAATGGCCTTAACCACCCTTTCCAACACGGAAGGGTGCCCGAGTGGCTAAAGGGGGCGGACTGTAAATCCGCTGGCGTGCGCCTACGTTGGTTCGAATCCAACCCCTTCCACCAAATATATTCCATAACAATTTGATCTTTCAAGGAAATTCTAGGGATTGCCATTCTTGGCCCCAAGAATGGCCCTAAAAATTGTTCTGGGTGGTATTTGTTAATTTCCAGCGAGAACCGACCCTGTAGGGACGTTTGAGCGAATACCGTTATGACAATAGGTTGCCGTCCGAAGCCGAAACCATCCGGCGCTTGATCTTGCTTGGGCTTGAGGCGGCGAAGGAAAAGCCGTGTCCCTGATCTTTAAGCCCCATGCGCTAGAAGCGACGGAGCGACGCGGGATGATCGCGGAATGGGTTGAACAGACGGTACTCTATATCCAGAGTGGCGCGAGGCTGATCCGGTTCATGCGGATCGCATACGCTCGTATCGTGCTATCTCTGAGCTGGGTGACCGCGTGCTGCGTCTTCCCGGATAGGGATGCCGAGAAACGGAGGCCGAAGCCATGATCCGGACCAGCTATGATCCCCAGACGAACGCCCTGTTCATCTGGGTCGGCCCCGAGGGGGCAAAATCAGCAGAGACGCACGAAGTCTCCCCTGGCGTCATGCTGGACTACGATGCCGCCGGCAATCTGATCGGCATCGAAGTGCTGGATGTCCGGGAACGAACGGCGCGTCCCGGTCGTAATGCTGCCGCCTAACGGGTGCCCCTGTTTCCGACCTGCTCCATGGCGATATCATGGATTGCAGCGTCGGCGAGGCGGGTGCTGATGCTGGAAGCACGAACATGACCACTGCACTGGAAACGACACGGTTTGATCCCGCCGCGTTCATCGATACGCCCGATGCCCAGGCGGAACTGATCTCCGATGCGCTGGAAAGCGGCGACGCGGCCTATATTGCCAACGCCTTCGCCACCGCCGGCCGGGCGCGCGGCATGGCACAGGTTGCGCGCGATGCCGGCATCACCTCCGTACCCCTTCCATGACCACGTCTCGGATTGCCGCGCCTGCCACGCGCGCTTGGATGCTGGGCGCGCGTTCCTGCAAGGCGGTCGAAAGAAAGGGCGTGGTGCCATGATTCGCCCGCTGGAGACGTAGAGCTGGCTCCGGCTTCCGGCATCTTCGCGTAGAACGCGATATTGCGATTGGTTCGAATTGTTCGTATTTATAAAACAAAATGGTAGAAACAATGAATGAAATTCGGTCAAAGCAGCCTTGCAAATTCATGAAATTTATATCTTGTTTTTTCATTTTAGCTGTATTTTCCGTATGTTTTATTTTATTATTCGATTACAATCAATTTATTGGGCCAAGTAGTATTTTTATTACATCGCTTGCTGGATTATTATCAGCCCTCTTCTGGGGAGAAGCGGCACAAAATGAAACAAAGAAAGTTTCGAACGCTGTCGCCGCGGCTTTCAGCGGATCCGTAGCCAGCTTTGGCGCTGCATCGGTGGATTTTCAAAAAATGATGGATTTTCCAAAATGGCTCGCTTTTTCTCAGCCTTACATGTCGATGTTTCTTTTTTCTCTTGGATTAATCATGTCAACGCTCGCTTCAATTTCTGTAGTAATACCCCGTCTTCAGAAACTCATCCTGAAATTTCCTTTCGACGATAGCGGAAGCTCTTTCTGAGCGATGAATATCGTTGAGGAGGCGGGTGACTACGAAGACATCATCTATTTTCGCACCCGTTCCATCACTGCGTCCCGGATCGCCGCGTCGGCCACGCACCGGGAGATCGCTGGACCGCGTTCCGCGACGGCGGCGGACAGGAAGGGACGGCGTGCCAGCAGGCGGCTGGATGTCACGGCGAGAATTTGCCGCTTGCCCGTATTGGAAGGCACCATACGCCTGATCCGGATCGGCTCGCTTTCTGAAACCATAGACCTTCAACCCTGCGGCGGCACGCACATTTCCAACACGAGCGAGATCGGGCATATCCGCCTCGGAAAGGTCTAGAACAAGGGACGCAATAATCGACGCGTGATCTTTCGATTGACTGAGTTTCACCGGTTTGTTTTTCCAAAAAGATGAGCACATTGTCGGATCGGCAGATAAGCCTGAGGGCGTTCCCACGCCAGTGGCTCCTGGCGAATACGCGGAATTGTGGCCTGGTCCGAGAATGAGCTATCACCTTCACAGCCTTACGGGGTGGTTCCCGAATTAATTCGGCAATACTATGGAGTAAACACAAGTTCTTATCGATATCCCGCATGTTCCATCGGTTCTCTGGCTATTGGATGGAATATGGAGAGTGTACCTTCTACTCCATGCAAAGCCTCGGCGGCCTTCATGCCCCGTCCTGCCGCCAATGCTCAGAAAGTAATCGAAAATTGAGAAATGTGAAATGTGAACGATATCACTTCCAAAAACGGAACGTGTGTGCCATATTAAAAATTGGTATAGTGCAAAAGTGATGCAATATGGAAATTCTGGTCGGCCCTGACGGAAGGATATGGTATCCGAATAGCAATGAATTATTTAGATACCTTGGGTATTTTGGACGCGATTGTGACCTGGTTTCGTATTCTATACGGAATCTCGGATTCGCAGCCATAGCGACATTCGCGCGTTATACACGTATCCGCTTTCAGCCGGCATTGTTCCCGGCAGCCTGTCTGCAACGCGTACTCGAGATTATCCTCTATCACGCACCGCCGCGCATCGTCCTCGAACGCGCCGGTACGTTATTCGCGCCGCTGGAAGTTCTTCACAACCTCAACGACGCCGTCGCCCGCCTCCGGGCACTCCAGATCGCAACGCCTGATGAAGAGGAATCGTCCGGATCGCCTACCATTGTGAATCTATCCTTGGACCGACTCCGGGATTCGAAGCGTGCAAGCATGCAGGCGGCATTTGCAATCTGGAAAGAGGCGAAGCGTTATACGAACGCGCGGAGCATCTCCAGGATTACCGCCAACCCGGCGTTCGGAAGCGGGGCAGTCGCGTGGATGCCGGGACAAGACCGCTGCCTGATTGAGGCATGGCCGCAGACATACGGGAAATATGGCGAACTTTCTTATGAAAGCCTGCTTGGCCGAGATGTACGGGACCTGCCCGACAGCGCATATATCCTTCCCGCTACCCGCAGCTATTTTGGCGTAGCGCACAGCCAGGCCCCTCGCCTGGAACTCATCGAGGCACTTGTGACACACCCCGATGGCTCCAGGTTCTGGTCCCGCTACGAACGGCTGCTCTTACCGTGGCGGACGAGCACATCTGACATTTTCGTCAGTTCCGTTCCATTACTCAGGCTGGTTCGCATGCATTGAGTGATTCCGGATATGGCGGATCAATATATCTGGTGTTTCCCAGATCAGATTGCAGTCGAAGGTACGCCAGGCGCCGATGATTTGCATACCGCCTTGAACGGCCGGGTTGCCGTATAAAGGCAGAAGGGTGCGTGTCAATGGACCGCGCTCTACCATACCGATGGTAAAATCCGGCTTCCAAACCGCGAGCGAAATACTGCGCATCATGGCGATGGTCAGAACCGGAAGCCGCTTGCGGCGAAAGCTGGGATGACACCAAAGACCACCGGCGAAGACGACTCGCCCACTAATTTCGGCAGCTATTGGCGCGTCCGCGATCCATTTTTCGTGCGGACCCATCTGCGTGCCTGGGTCGCGATAGGCAAGGCGGCCCGATTCCCATTCCTCCCGCAACGTGCTCGTTGGCCAATCATAGCGGCGCAGGATCAACGTCACGACCGGATCGCCACCGGCTTGGCCCTCGATATAGATGACATTATCCGGATTGATATCGGACAGTTCAGGATCGTAAATGGGTGAAAGCGGCTCCCACGTATCCTGATGCATTCGATTGACTTCTGCCATGCGATCGAAATCGCGTCCCATATGCCATGATATGCCCAACTGACGCGCAGATTCGGAAAGGTTTAGAAAGAAACGGCCAATATCTATTTTTTGGCCATGGTTTATTTCAATCGCATCCAGAAATGGACGAAGTTTTGTTGACATTTGCGTAATCTCTTCTTCGGGCGAGATTGCCCGACCGAAAGATTACTCATTTTTAACGATATTGATACGATCGGAATATTTGTATTTTTATTAATTCATTCTGTATTCGTATTATTTTGCATCGGCGATCGAAATGCCCGGACTGGCTGCGGGACTGCCGCGGAGGCGGTTCATGTCGCACGACGGCACGCCGGCTTCATGGACCCCCACCGTCGCCGTTTTCGCGTCCTACATCCCCCATGACGCACCACCGATGCTTACGCCCGGCAGCACATTGGTCACGTTGGCCGAACTCATCGGCACGACGCCACGGCCTCGGCTTGAGGCGACGCCCATCGTCATCTGCCCATGCATCCTGGCGTCATTCGGCGTTTCGTCCGGCGCGCCCACAAACGGGGGGACGCCTACGTTCCGAAACAGGGCGGCACGCGGATCGTCCCGCCGGTCGATCGGATGAGAACAGCCGGACACGGCCAGCAAGGCGATCGCAAGGAACGAAGCACGTTTCACGTCGGAATGTCCTTCCCTTACCCCCGGCGGGCCCACCCTAAATCCGGTCGGACAGCTTGGCCAGACGGCGTCCGTCGCGCCCGCCGCATGCGGTCCGGACGGCACGATCTTCGACGAAGAACGAACCTGTGATGTACGGCGCGGCAGAAGGCCTTGTCGCTCCTGCGTCGATCGGCTTTGCTGATCCCGTTGCCTCAGGACCGTCATGACTGAAGGAGACAAGCGGGCATGGGCCAGAATGCAGCGGCTCTTCGTTTCGGTCCTGAACAGGCCGCGCCCGCATCGCCGGTCCGCAACGCCCGGCCGTCCTGGGCCGGCAGGCTGCTGCTGCTGCCGTTCCATGCGCTGGCCGTCTTCAGCGCGTCGAAAGCCTTCAACACCAACCCGGTCATCGGCAGCCGGACCCTCAACCGCCGCGGCCTGCATATCGGACGTCGCATGCTCGCGGCCAGGTTGGGCGCGATGCGCCGCCGCAGCCTCGCCGGATTGCTGTCCGACGAGGACCGCGCCGCCTTTGAACGCGACGGCTTCATCGTGAAGCGGGATTTCCTCGACCCCGCAACCTTTCAGGCTTTCCGGAACGAAATCATGGCGCTCGACGTCCCGGCGCGCGAGTCGGTGAATGGCGATACCCTGACCCGCCTGATCGCCCTCGACGGCCCGACCCTGGACAGGCTGCCCGTCGCCCGCGCCGTCCTGCAGGGCTCCGCCTATCGCGGCCTGATCAACTATGTCGGCTCGTTCCGCCGTCGCCCGTCGCTCTACGTGCAGAGCGTCTTCAGCCAGTTCGCACCGGGGGGCGCGCAGGACGTTCAGTCCTTCTTTCATACCGACACGTTCCATCCCACCGTGAAGTCCTGGTTCTTCCTGCAGGACGTGGATGACGACGCCGCGCCGTTCGCCTACGTGCCGGGCTCGCATCGCGCCAACCGGCGCAAGCTGGCCTGGGAACGCCGCGTGTCCTGCACGGCGCGCCATGCCGGCGATCGGCTGACGGCCGAAGGATCGTTTCGCATTTCGGAAGCCGAAATTCGCAGGCTCGGGTATCCGGACGCACGGAAACTGCCCGTCGCGGCGAACACGCTGGTGGTCGCGGATACAAGCGGCATCCATCGCCGCAGCACGACCGACCGCAGCACCGTGCGCGTCTCGATCTGGGCCTATAGCCGCTCCAACCCGTTTCTGCCCTGGGCCGGCGGCGACCCGCTCGCCCTGCCGTTCATCGGCCGCCATGGCCAGCGTCTTTATTGGGCGGTCAGCGACCTGTTCAAGAACCCGGGCAAGGGGCAGCCCGTCTGGCGCTGGGTGGGGCGCCGTACCCCGCTCATGCCGCCGGCCCGGGATCGCTGATGCCCCGCCGGCCCGCACGGCGCGGCCGGGATCGAAAAAAATCATGGAGGCAGTATGAAAATCAGCGCGCGAAACCAGTTGAAAGGCACAATCATCGAAATCCACAAGGGGGCGACGACGGCCCATGTGTCGATCGCGCTGCCCGGCGGCGCGGTGGTGATGGCGTCGATCACGAATGAGGCCGTCGACGAACTCGGCCTCGGCATGGGGATGGCGGCAACGGCCATCGTCAAGGCGTCGGACGTCATGGTCGGGGTGGATTGACCCCGCGTCCCCCGGATCGGCCGGGTTTCGCCCGTGGCCGCGGCACGAACCGGACGGGCGACGCGGCGTTGCGCAAGGACGAAGGGAGAACGCGCATGTCGGTGATGCGGACGGCGCTTGCCGCGATGGCCGTCCTGGCCATGGCGGGATGCGCGACCTATGGCGATGACGGCGATTACGATTATCGCCCCGCCGGATGGAACACGGGGTGGTATTACGGCGCCTATGGCGGGCATCGCGGCTGGTATGACGAGCGCGGCTATTGGCGGGGCTGGCATGGCCATGGCGGCTGGCACGACGAAGGCCCCCACGGCTGGCGGGACCCGCATTGGCACGGGCGTTGAGCGCAGAGGCATCGCACGTCCGGGCATCGCGCACCCGGCCATCGCCTCCCTGCCGTCGCCCCTGTTACCGCATGCTGCCCGATCCCGGGAAATAGGCCCATTCCTCGGTCGTGCTGCCGTCCGGCAGCCGGCAGAGACCGGTCTGCTGGCCCGGACTGGTGCGGATGACCAGCCGTCCCCCCGATCTGGCACAGGCGTCCGCACCCGGTCGGGCATGGGCCATCATGCGGTGGCGATGGCGCGACGGGCCCGCATGCTGGCAGGCGCCCAGCGGCATGGCGAGCAGGACGCCAAGCAGCAGCGTGGCGCGGCGCGGGCCAGCCGCCCAGCTTCGCGGGGCCCCAGCCTGTGGAATAATATCGACATTCCGTCTCATGCGGCCATTCTGGCGCCGGCGGAACGAAAAATACAGGCCCAGAGTAGCCGGGCCCAGACCAGACCCGGAACGGCGGTCGCGGCTAATGGGGCTTGCGTTCGTCCAGGATCGTCTGCATCGCTTCCAGCACGTTCTTCCAATAGGCCACGTGCTCGTCGTCTCCGATCTCCTCGGCTTCAATCAGATGGGTCTTGGCCAGCAGGACGGCTTCGCTGCCGTGCTGCTGCACCAGTTCGGTCGCCTCTGCTGGGACGGGCTTTTGATGGATGAGCATGGATGCTTCCCACATCGAGAAACTGATGCCGACATGGGAAGCATGGCGGCCGGCGTCCATGCTCTCGCGCAGAGTTGAGACGGATATGCCCCCTCCCGGTGACCGGGCTGCGGCGGCCGGACTGAGGTGACCGGACTGCGGTGACGGGGCCGAGGGGGCATTGCGTTCGCCGACGGTCCGTCAGCCGGCGTGGTCCGCATCGGGCGGAAGAAGCATCCGCTTCGTCCCTTGCGGCGGGGTGTCGGAGCGTCGGATGAGGTAATAGACGCTACCGAGCGACAGCACCGCGCCGGAAAGCGCGAAGAGGTCCATCGCATTGACCTGCTGCAGGTCGGCGACGATGAATTTGCGCACCGTCGCCAGCAGGCCGATCAGGATCACCGAGCGCATGCGGGCCGGTCCGGCCGGGTGCAGGTCGGACGTGGTGATGATGGAATGCTTGAATTCCATCGCGATCAGCACGGTGAAGAACATGCCGAATATGCCCTGGATCAGGTCGATCGACGTCGTATTCTCCGCCCGCCCGAACAACAGGACGAAGACCTCGATCACGAGGTGGTACAGCGATGCCGAGGTGATGACGATGATCAGGAAGGTCAGGACCAGATTGACGAAGATTTCGAAGCCGTCGAACAGTTTATAGATGCCGCCGAGGGAGCGATTGAAAGGATCCATGAAGGCCGGGTTCCGGTGCAGTGCCGAGGGAAGGCCCTTCATACACCGATCCGGACGGCGGAAAAACGCCGTTCTTCCCTCCCGCCCCGGGGATAGAGGCCCGGCCGGGCGAACCCGGCCGGAAGAGGCTTACAGCGTGACGTCCAGGCCGAACAGATAGGCCGAGCCCAGAAGCTGCATTTCGGTGACGGCGCCCTTGCCGCTGCCTTCCGAGCTTTTCTGCATCTCCTGGCCGATATTGCGGCCCTGGAAATAGACCTGGACCCGCTTCGTCACGTTATAGCGCGCGCCGATGTCGAAATTCAGGTAGGGCTGGGTATAGCTGTCCTGGGCCGGGGTATTGCCCAGCCCGGTCATGACCAGGCCCTGGTAGTTCACGTCGAACTGCAGCATATAGCGGCCGCGCTCATAGAACAGTTCGCCGTTATAGAGGTGCGACGTGGTGTTCGGCAGGGTTTCGAACACGCCGTCGCGGTTTTTCCCGCGCGAGTCCACGAAGGTGAAATTGCCGCCGATGCCGAATCCCTTCCAGAACCCGGGCAGGAAGGTAAAGGGCTGGTGATAGTTCAGCTCGATGCCGCGTGCCGAGGCGCTCTTGATGTTGGCATAGGTATTGATGGTCGCGATGCCGCTCAGGCCCGGATAGTTCGGCACGATCTGCGTGTAGTTGACGACATAGTTCTGGAACTGCTTGTCGAACGCGCCGGCCGAGACGATGCCGCCATGGGGCAGGTAATATTCGATGTCGACATCGAAATTCATCCCCGTGGTCGGCTTCAGGTTCGGGTTGCCGATGGTCACCGCATTGGTCGCGTAATTGACGGTCCGCGTCGCGGTCACGGCGTTGAAGCCGGGGCGGCCCAGGGCGGTGGAAAAATTGGCGCGGCTGATCAGATTGTCGGTCCAGTTATAGCGCAACTGCGCGGTCGGGAAGAAATTGGCGTATTCCTGGCCGACCGCGTTCTCGCTGAGCGTCGTGACCGTGGTCTTGGACCCCGGGGCGACCGGGGTGATGCTGGTGCTCGTGCCGCGATAGACGCCGTCCGTCTTCTCGTAGCGCACACCGGCCAGCAGGCCGAAGCGCCGCCAGGTCGCCTGGTATTGCAGATAGAGGTTATAGACGCGTTCGTCGTCGTCCAGGCCCGCCTGCTTGGTCGAGACGATGTCGCTGGCGACGTTCTCGACGATCGGGAAGGTATCGCCGGCCAGCAACTGGCGGATCGGCTGCGTGCCGGGCGGATAGCCCATGTCGTACAGCCCGCCGAAGGCCGAATAATGCTGGTCGCCCGCCCATTGCCCCGCCGTGGCGTTGGGCAGGGACGAGGCCAGATAGCTGTAAGACGGATCGTGGAAGGTCACGTGCTCGAAGCGCGCGCCGCCGCCGAAGCCCAGGACGCCCTTGATCGCGCCGAAATCCAGTTTCGTGGTCGCGCCGACATGGCCGGTCCATTCCTGGTCCATGTCCTGCTGATGGCCGTTCGACACGCCGCTTAGCTTATAGAGGGTGTAGTCATACAGGTTCGCGCCGTTCGTCGTCGCGATGACGGGCGGCGTGCCGGGCATGAACGACACCGGATAGCTGCGGGGGTTGCTATAGGTCGACGCGTAGTTTTCGTTCGTCAGGTGCGAATTGCTGGCATAGGCGCCGAAATAATCCAGCTTGAACCGGCCCAGCGCGCTGTCGCCGCCGAATTTGAACACCCGCTCCTCGTTCGCGGGCAGCGAGTCCTTGACGGTGTACGTGTTGCTCGATGTCGCCAGCGAGCCGGCGCCCGCCGGATTGGCGGCGAAATTCTTCAGCGAATAATTCATCGTATAGGACAGCGCGGGTGATTCCAGGCCGGAATCGAACGCCTTCAGATACAGCTTGGTATTCTTGTCGACATCCCAGCCGAGCGTGCCGCCATAGCCCCAGCGGGTCTTATGCCCGTTCGAATACAGAACGCTGGCCTTGGTGACGGTATTGGTCAGGTAACCGGCGGGCGTGGTCGCGAAGGATTGCTGGAAATCGTCCATCTGCAGCCAGTCGGCCAGCGCGGTGGCGAAGAACGAGATGCTGAACGGCTTGTCGCCGCCGCCATGTCTCGCGAACGGATTGCTGTCCAGCCCGAAGCGCATGCCGCCGTCGATCGTGCCGTTGAAGATCTGCGTCGGGTGCGGATCGCGGAACCCGCCCGATGCGATCAGCTCCAGGAACGGCTTGTCGTCCGGCCCGATATCGCGTGACAGCAAATCCATCTGGCCGCCCAGCGCATAGGCGTCCTGGTCCGGCCGGTTGGATTTGGTGACCACCACGCCGCCGGCCAGCGACGCCGGAAAGGCTTCCGCGGGGGCCGCGCGGCCGGCATGGTTGATCGACCCGGCCGGCAGCATCACGCCCTCGAAGGTCACGCCGTTCAGGTTGGGGTCCAGGCCGCGAATCTGGATCGACGAGGCCTCGCCGCCCGAATTGGTGACGGATACGCCGGGCAATCGGCGCAGCGCGTCGCCGATGACGAAGTTCGGAACCTTCTTGATCTCGGATTGCGGCATCACGTTGATCAGGTTGGGCGCCATCTTCTGCAGCATCAGCGCCTGTTCCAGCGAGCCGATGGCGCTGGCCTGCATGCTATGGGTCCTGCCGACCACCTGCAGCCGTTCCGGGGCCGTGGAATGCCGGGCCGCGCCCTTCGGCCCGTCGTGCGCCGGCCTGGCCCTTGCTTCGGCGACCTGGGCCTTCACCGCGTCATGCCCGGCGCCGGTGCCATGGGCGCCATGGCGGTGATGGCGATGATGCGGGCCATGTTTGTCCTCCGGCGCCTGGGCGGTCTGCCCCCGGGCGCCGGTGGACAGCGCCAGCGGCAGCAGGGCGGTGGCCAGGCAAAGCGTGATCCGCAGGGATCGCGCCGGATCGGGTCGCGTCGTCATGATAAAATGTCGCTCCATTCCTATGGTCGTCATGGAGCCTCCGCACCGCACGGGGAGGCTCGTCTCATCCGATTTTTGATGTGCATGACGGGCTGTTTTTTGAAACGCGCTATTGTCGTCGCGTCTTGTGCATGGTCGCGGGCGGAAATCCGGTGCCGGAATGACGGCATCGGTCTCGCCCTCTATTGTCCGGAACGGGTTTTTGCCAATTGGGTCGTGCAGAGCGCCGTCATGAAGTATTTGCTACACGATCCGGCCGATCATTTCCCGTCTTCATTTCTATTGATGCCGCGTCCTTCAGAGGTCTATGTTATTGAGAACATGGCGATCATTTTCCTGAACGAGATGACGTCCGGATATTTATTGTCTGGTCACGGAATTGTGTATTAAAGTTACGTTACACTTGTGGGTGTATTTCATTATTGTATTTTTTTTAGTTGGATCTCTGCGCCGCTATTGATTTCAAATGGACTTGAATCGTACGGTGCCGAAGCCGCGCGGAGGCGCTGCTGCCACTTAGGCGGCCGTGATAGATTTCAGGAAAATCTTTTTTTTCAAAGAGAATATGGATTCTCCATGAGATGCATCGCCCCGTGCATGAGACATGGTTTCGGATACCGTTTCGACCCGGTACCGTCGATGCGTGGTTCAGAACCATGACTCCGGCCGTTTCGCGAAAATCGTTTCGCAGGATCAACAGATGGATCCACGGCATTCTGGGGCTGGTTTTCGGTTGCGTCCTGACGGTGATGGGGGTGACCGGCGTCCTGAATCGGCGAACGGCGGTGCTGCAAGGCCCGCCAACGCCGCCGCTTTCGCCCGATGCGCTGATCCGCGCGGTACGGGCGGCCCATCCTGCGGTCGTGGCGGACCGGCTGCGAATGGAACCGGATCCCGGCCGGGCCTGGATGCTGCGGATCGCCGATCCAGATCGCGGCGCCGCCGCTCGCTGGGTCTATGTCGACCCGCGTGACGGGCGCAACCTTGGACCGCTCCGCGCACAGGGATTCTTCGACCTGGTCCGCGACATTCACCGCTTTCTCGCCGTGCCCGGAGGCGGGAAAGGGAAGGGGCGCATCGTGGCCGGCATGGCGGCGCTGGCGCTGATCTATTTCACGCTATCGGGCCTGTATCTGCTGGCCGAAACGACCATTCAGCCCGCACGGTTGGCTCGCGCTCGATTCCTACACGTTCCGGCAGGATGACGGCCTGCCACTGAAGGCCGATCTCTATCGCCTCCGTCCGGTCGGCCAGGTCCTGGCGGCGAATATGTACGTGATTCACCGCGTCAGTTTTGTTGGCGTGGCCGGACAAATCCTGTCGTGCGCCACAAGCCTGTCGCTGCGGCTGCTCGTCGTGACCCGGCTGGTCCTGTATGTGGGGCGCAGACCGCGCACCCGGGACGATCCGAAACGGCGGTTGCCTGACGGCGCACCGCCCGATCCGGCGCCCATGTTGCGGCACCGTCACGACATGACGGGCCGCTCCCTCACTTATATCGCTGGTATATCACGGGCCGCGCTCGGGGCCCGGCTTGGCGCCGCGTCCGGCGGGCGCGGGCTCGCGCTGGTCCGGCATGCGGGCGGCGACCGGTTTGGACGAGGTCTTGGTATAATGGGCGGCTCCGTAATGCGGCGCCTTGTGGCGGCCCGGAGCATGTTTGTGCGGATGGCCTTTGGATGACATGGCACCCTCCTTGCTGCGCAATGCACATGGTGCCGGCCATCCCGGCCGTCCAGCATCCCCGGAATCACGATCCCGCCATGATCCCCGGCCCGATTCCTTATTCTTCCGTCAGGCGATGGGAAAAGCGGGTCGGATCGCCCAGCGGCACGGTTTCGAACCCCAGCGAATCCGCAACCGGCGGATAGCCCTGGCACTGCGCGTCGTCGCCCGTTTCGGCCGTCCGGGCGTGATCCTGGGGGGTGTGCCGCATGGTCCGCATCGCGTCTGTCCTTCGTTCCGTCATGATGATTCCTGACGACCATGGACGGCAAATGCGACGGTTTTATGAAGCGCGGTAAAGCCGGCGCCGCGGCTGGACGTGGCGCGCGTGGCGTCGGATGATGCCCACGGTGCCGGATTGCAGGGAAGAGGATGTGACGGAAGAGGTCATCGGACGGCCGCGCATGCCTGCGGTCGGAGTGCCGCAGCGCGAGTTCGCCGGCATCATGGCGCAGCATGGCATGCTGCTGCTGGCGCTCGCGGTACTGGCCTGGCCGCTGGGCGGCTTGGCAGGCGGCCTGTGTCATTGGGACTGCCTGTGGTACGAACAGATCGCGACCCGCGGCTATGGCGTCGCGCCCCGCACGGACGCGGCGGATCTCGGACAGGCGGCCTGGGCCTTCTTTCCGCTCTACCCTCTGCTGTTGCGCGCGGTCATGGATGCAAGCGGGCTGGGGGCGCATGCGGCCGGGGTCGCCATCAATGCCGCATTGTTTCCGGTCCTGGTCGCCCTGGCCGCCGCCTATCTGCGCCAGCGCTGCGGCGGCGACCGGGCCGACCGGGCGTTCCGGATCGCGATGCTGATGGTCCTGCCGACGGGGCTGTGGTTCCGGCTGCCTTATACCGAATGTCTCTATGCCGTCCTGCTGCTGGGGTGCGTGATGGCGCTGGCGCGGGGATGGTGCCTGGGCGCGGCCCTGCTGGCGGCGGCGCTGTGCCTGACCCGCCCGACCGGGGTGATCTGCGTGCTGATCGCCGGCCTGTTTCACGGCCTGGCCCGCACGCCCATCCCCGGCGGCGCGCCGGCCGCCCGGCCGGTGCGGCTGCTGGAAGGCACGGCGGTGGTCGCGGCGGGCGGGACCGGGCTGGCGCTTTATATCCTGTTCCTGGACCGGATGCTGGGCGACGGGCTGGCATTCGCGCATGTGCAGGCGGCGTGGGGGCATCAATGGCGCCTGCCGGTCCTGTGGATCTGGAAGGGATTCACCCGCGGGCGCTGGGTGCATCTTGCCATCGCCGCATTGCTGGAAATCGCCCTGATCGTCTGGGGATTTCGCATCCGCTGGCGGATGGAGGCCGCGATCGTGCTGGCGACCTTCCTGCTGGCATGCAGCGGCAGCATCATGTCGATCCATCGCATCGTCCTGGCCAATCCGTTCGCCATGATCCTGCTGGTGCGCCTGGCCTGCGCCGCACCGCCCCGCTGGCGTCGGCCGCTGATCCTGCTGTGCCTGATCCTGGATGCCGCCCTGGCCGAGAACTGGCTGCAAGGGGGGCACCTGCTTGTCTGAAAATTCCGGGATGCCGATCCCGCCGCCGGCAGGCACGGCACGTGCCGCGCGCGGGCGCCTGGGTGGGCTGGCGCTGGTGGCGCTGGCGTGCGGGATGGTGGATCTGCTGGGCGTCTGGCGGGCAGTCCATCCCCATGCCGGGGCGTCCTACCGCCGCCTCTATCTGGAATCCGGGGTAATCGCCAACGGCGTCACCCGGGCCGTCGGTTTGGCTCCGGGCGCGCCCCGTCCCGGCATGCGATCCCGATAGGGACGGCCCGACAGGGACGGACGGATCGCGGCGGGCGCGCGGCCCGGGCCATCCGTCCGTCAGGCGGCTCGTGTCAATGCGTGGCGGCGGGGGGCGGGCATTTCGTGAACTTGCCCTTGGCATCGCGACATTTCTCGGGCTTCGGCTTGGGACAGGTGACGAACTTGCCCTTCGCGTCGCGGCAGGGCGTGGCGGCCGAAACGGGGGCGGCAGCCGCACCCATCAGGACGGCGACCGAAAGCGCGGTCAGGAACGGACGGAATCCCATCTGGAACAATCCTCTACAGTGTTGACGACCGACCATGCCAGTCCGCGGCTGCCCCCGGCAAGGGGATGTCGCGCCGGCGGGTACGTCGGCCGCGCGGATCGTCAGGATGTGATGCGGCGCCCGATTGCCGGACCATGCGCCGCACCCATCTCCATGACATGGCCTTCTGAAGCTGGAGGCAGCCATGTTCCACCTGAATGTCCATGGGCCGAAACCGCCCGCGCGTCCCGCCCATGATCTTGGATACTGGACCGTGATGGTCGTGGGGCTCGCCCTCGTTCTCGCCCTGTACGCCACCGTCCTGCTTTTCGGACAGGCTTGGTGATGTCGGAGGCCGCCATGCCTGGCCACAGGCCCCGGCACCGTCAGGATTTCGACCTGCTCTACTGGGTGGTCGCGTTTTCGACCGCCGTCGCTTGGGTGCTGCTCTATGCGCTCTGCGTCGCGATCCTGTACCACGTGTTCTGAATTCCGGCCGGTCGGCGGCGCGTCCGATCCTAACCATGACCATGGGCGGACACGTCGCCGCGCGCCTGGCGTTGCAACCCGTCCAGCCAGCCGCCGGTAAAGCCCGCGCGGATCAGCCCGGCGCGGATATAGGGATTCTTCTTCATCGTGGCCCAGACCAGGCCGCTGCGCCAGTTCTCGATCATCAGCAGGATAGGCCCCTGGTCGATGCCGAATTGCTCGGTATCCGCCCAGAAAGATGCGCTGCCGGGCGATGCGCCATGTGGCGCGGCGCCGGCGAAGCTGGGATTGAACGCGTCGACGAAGCCATAGCGGTCATAGACGCGCGCGCCATAGCGCGCCTTCATCGCCTCCAGCGCCGGCAGGGCGATTTCCGGGGCGAAGGCGATCGACCCGCCGGCCGCAGTGGGGGCGATGGTGCCGTCATCCGAGACATAGTCCCGCCCGGCGCCACGGGCGCTATAGGCCAGGAAGCTGCGGCTGCGCCCGTCGACCGTCCGGGTCGCGATGCCCGGCCCATTGCATGCGGTCAGGCCCCAGATGTCGGGGCCGTAATCGCGCCAGCCGCCGGGATTGGCCTGGGCATAGGCCCGCTGGGCATAGGTCGCGCGGCGACTGTTCTCGAAATAATCCAGATCGTGGTCGCGGCTCCATCCGTCGCGGATGCCGCGGAAATCGATCCAGGATTCGCTGTATTGATGGCCGAACAGCGGGGCGAAGTTCAGCAGGGTCTGCCCCTGGAAACGCCCCCATTGCCGCGCATAGGTGCCGGTCCAGGCCTGCCATGTGCCGCCCGGCACCGGATGGGTGGGCGAGGCCAGGGCCAGCAGATAGATCAGCATGCCCTCGTTATAGCCGTCCCAGTCATTGCGCAGGAACCGGCCCGACGGCGTCCAGCCCATGGCCAGCAGGGGCGCGCGCCTGCGCATCCAGGCCCAGTCCACCCGTCGGTACAGCCGGTCGGCCAGGCGCCGGATCGCGCGCTCGGGCGGCGTGTCGCGGTCGTAATAGGACTGGGCGAACAGCACGCCGCCCAGCAGCAGCGTGGTGTCCACGCTGGACAGTTCCGACCAGCGGGCAAAGCGTACGCCCCGCCGCGGATCGAGGAAATGGTAATATAAGCCGCGATAGCCGGCGGCCCCGTCCTCGGTCGCGTTCTGCGGCGCGGCGGCGAAGAAGCGCAGGGTGGCCAGCGTGCGCGCCACCGCCTGCGCGCGGGTGACATAGCCGCGCTCGGCCCCGATTCCATAGGCCGTCAGCCCAAACCCGACCGCGGCAATGCTGGCGAAGCGATCGGGCGAGGGATAATGATCCGGGATCAGCCCGTTTTGCGGGTCCGCGGCATCCCAGAACCAGGTGAATGTCCGGTGCTCCAGATCGTCGACGAACGCGCGGTCGGCCGCGCCGGGCACGAAGACGCCGGCCGGCCGCGCATCGCTCTCGGCGGGGCTCTCGGCGGGCATCGGGCCGGCCCGGTCGGCCGCATGGCAGGGACGGATCGACGGCGGCGGAAGCGACAGGCCGGCCCATCCGATGGCACAGGCGAGGCCGAGGCGCGCGCGGCGGCGTCGCGCGCGCGGGGGGCGTGCGGGCTTCATGGCGATTCCATCACGTTCGCGTCAGGGATACGCCCACTTAATCATCGCGCTTCCGGCACTGTAAAGATGCCGGGGTAAAGATGCCGGGGCAGGGGCGATGCGGCGGGCCCCTTGCCGCGGGCGGGAAAATCGGGCCCGGCCATTGGAAAGCGGCGCGGTCGGCCATATTTTCTCCGTATAGCCGGCCCAGATAAAACAATGTCCTGGTTGAAAGACTGTCCTGACGGCCTGCCGCTCTCCGGGATTCCTGCGGCGGGACACAAGGACGGCGTTGGAACATCGATGGGAACGAGGCGGCAGGTTCGGATGAACAAGCACATGAAAATCGTGGCGGCCGTTCTGGCGGTGGGGGCCTGCATGGCCGCCCCGGCCGAGGCGGCGCCCGGGGTCGTCGTCGGCGGCACCGACATCTTCGCCGGTCCGTCCCCCGATTATCCGCTGGTGGGGTCGTTGCCGCCCGGCGCGCCAGTCGAGATCTACGGTTGCGAACCGGATTGGGGCTGGTGCGACGTCGCCGAAGGCCCCTATCGGGGCTGGGCGCCGGCCGGCCGGTTGCAGATCCTCTACAATAACGCACCCGGTCCGCTGCTGACCTATGGCCCGATGCTGGGGCTGCCGCTGTTCGGTTTCGCGTTCGGCAGCTATTGGGGAGCCCATTATCGCGGCCGCCCCTGGTATTCGGACCATGATCGCTGGGGCCATGATCGCTGGGGCGGTGGAAGGCCCCCGCCCGGTCCGGGCTTCCGCGGGCCCGAAATGCGCAGACCCGAGATGCGGGGCCCCGAAATGCGCGGTCCCGAGATGCACGGGCCCGAAATGCGGGGGCCCGAACGCGGGCCCGAAATGCACCGACCCGAAATGCGCGGCCCGGAATTCCACGGACCAGAATTCCACGGACCGGCCCCCCATCCGGGACCGCAGGACGGATTTCACGGCGGACCGCCTCCCGGCGCGTTTCATGGCGGCCCGCCCCCGGGTGCGTTTCACGGTGGGCCGCCGCCGGGCGGCGGTTTCCATGGCGGTCCCCCGCCGGGCGGTTTCCATGGGGGCCCGCCTGGCGGCGGCGGCGGCCATGGCGGCGGGGAGCATGGCGGCGGCCATGGCGAGCATCACGGATAGCGCGTTTTTCCCCGTCTGGCCGCGGAACCGTGCCCCTGCCTGACGGTTGTTCCGCCGTACCCCGGCAAGGGAGGGCTGCAACCAATGACTCACGCCGCGGAAATCATCGGCCATATCCTGGTCGATGAATGGTGCACGAACCGGATGGCCCGCCAGGGGGGAGCCCAGGGGGGAACCTTGGGCGGCGCCATGGAGAGACGCGGCCTGGCGGGAAATGGCCCGGTGCGCATCACGCCGCATGGCGGGCCGGCGCGGGGCCCGGTGCGCAAGGGACCGGCATGGCCGCGTTGCATGGCCTCGGTCCGCGGCATGTCCCAGGAATTGTCCCGGCTTGTGGCGTTTCGCCGGCCGCGTTGAGCCGCACGCGCGAAGGCCGCAGCGCGGATGCGAGGTTTCGCCGGCGTCAGCGCAGCGGAACGCCCGCGACGCCCAGCAGCGCGTGCAGCAGGATCAAGACCAGGACCGTCCCGATCAGGATCGAGAAGACGCCGCCGAAGACGCGGAACGCCCCGACGATCAGCGCCACCAGCAGGATCACCAGCAACGCCGTCTGCAACTCGCCCACGATGCCCATGCCGGCCAGGATCTGGCGGACCACATGCTCGATCATCGCGATGGCGGTGACGATCAGGCCGAACAGGCCCAGCAGCAGGCTGGTGATCAGGGCGATCAGGCGATCCATGGGCAGAGTCCTCTCCGGGCGCGGCACGATAACGCCGCGACCGGCCGCCGGGCATGGGTGGAAGGATGAATTTTCGTAAAACCGCCGGACGGATTGCGCCAGTCCTATTCTGTCCTGTCGTGCTGCGCCGATCGGTTCTCATGAAGAGCGGCGCCTCTCTCCGCCGGCCGCATCGCGCCGCGCGGGATTGACGCCCCCGCCGAAAGCAGATCCCTGCGCTCGAAAATCACCAGGCCGCGCGCGGCCGGGACATATCGGACCGCAACGTAACCCGCCCCGAGGGCGTCATGGACGATGCGTTCCGATTCCGGGATCCGTCCGGCAGGCGCATGTTGCATCAGCAGGATATAGCCCGGCCGCGCCGCCAGAATGCGCCGCAGTTCCGACGACACGTCGATGCCGGTGGCATGCGCTTCCTCGATGTCCGACAGATGCCCCATGAAAGGATGGGTGGTCAGCCCGCACCAGGGCACCCGGTCGTACACGGCTTGCGGCCCCTGATAGACGAACACGCATTCTCCCGCCGGATGGGAAACCGTCTCGACGATCCGGTTCATGAGCGCGGCGTCGTCCACCCGGCCGAAATGCAGCCAGACGGTCCGCTCGCCCTGCAGGATGGCCCATCCAAGCAGCAGCAGCAGCGCGATCCGCCCCGATCGCCGGAACCACAACGGCGCCGCCGCCACGGCCAGCGGGGCGAACAGGGGCAGGCTGTAATGGACGAAACGCGCCTTGAACAGAAGGAAACTTGCAAAGGCGGCCAGGGTCCATCGCCGCAGAAACGCCATGTCCCGCGGGTTTTTCATCGCGCCGGCGCCCGACAGCCAGCCCAGCATGAGGGCGAGGAAAATCGGCGCCAGGACGACGATCGTGCCGGCCAGTTCCGGAACATATCGGCGCGGATCCGGCGCGGCGCGAAGGAAGATGGAGTCGATGTTGGCGAACCACCATGCGCGCCCATGCCCCGCCAGGGCATAGAGGCCGAAGACCGCCAGCGTGGGGAAAAGCGCCACAAAAACCCACAGCGACCCGTTTTTCAGGAAGGTCCGGACGTCCCGCCCGCTCTGGCCGAGCCCGCTCTGGCCAAGAAGGAGAAGACCGGCGAATACGCCTTCTCCGATCACCGTATATTTGATCTGGATCGCCATCCCCAACAGGCCCATGGCCTGCACCCCGGTGCGCCGCAGCAATGCCGCATCGCTGCCCAGCCTGGGCAGCCGGTCCAGGATGCATGCCATGGCCGCGGCAACCAGCGGCGTGTAGAAAACCGACGACTGCCCGCCATGTCCGCCCGCCTGGTTCAGCCAGGCGATATAGAGCAGCCCGGCGATGAACGCGCCCGCCGGCGGGGCGACATGGCGCGCCATGCGCGTGACCAGCATCGCGGTCAGCCAGACGCACAGCAGCGCGCCGATCTGATAGGCCCAGACCCGCCATGGCCCGAACAGATGAAAGAACGCGTAGATGACAAAGAGCCCGATGGGCTTCCTGTCCCAGATATCGACATACGGGATATCGCCATGCAGCATCCTGCCGCCGACGAACAGGTAGAATTCCTCGTCCCACCCCAGCATCGGATCCCCGAATGTCGGCCAGCGAAGCACAAGCGCGGCCAGCAGCAGGGCAAGCGCGCCGCCGGTCGGGCCGACGATCCCGCCCGGCCGCATGGCGCGCGGCCAACGGGTCGGCAGCGAAAGCGATATTTTCGGTATGTCGGAGATCATCATCGCGTTGAGGAGGTGGCGAGCGTCGATTGGATCGGTCCGCGGTTCACTGCCCACGGCGGCCCTGCCGACGCTACGGCGCATGGCGGTCCAGAAACGACGCGACCTCGGCGGTCAGCCAGTTGCGGAAACGGACGAATTGGGGCCGGTTCCAGTTGTTTTCCGGCGCGATCAGGTAATAGCCGCCGATGAAGACCCGGTCGAACGCCTGTCCCGGCACCGTGACCCGGACCAGCGTCCCGCGTTCCAGATCGTCGGACGCCAGGAAGATGTTGGCCAGGGAAATCCCCTGGCCGTGGCGCGCGGCCGCCAGGGTGACGCTGGCATGGCCCAGCCGACCGAACGGGACGAACGAGGCCGGGCTGACCTTGTGGCCGGCCAGGAACAGATGCCATTCCTGGCTGTCTTCGGCCTCGATCAACGGCTCGGTCAGCAGGTCGGTGATGCTCCGCACCCGGCCCGACACCTCGGCGGCCAGCGCGGGGCTGGCGACCGGGAACATCGGCGGCCGCGCCAGTTGCATTTTCTTGCAACCGGCGGGAAACGCATCCAGTTCCTCGTCGCGCAGATAGCGGATGTCGGCATGCAGATCGTCACGGTCGAAATCCGGAATACGGTCGAAGGGCCGCACCATCAGGTTGACCGACGGTTCGCTGCGCCGGAACGCCCCCACCCGCGCCGCCAGCCACAGCGAGGCGAAGCCCGACACGCAACTGATGCGCACCGCATCGTCCATCCGCGGGCGCAGCCGCTCGGTGGCCCTGGACAGGCGGTCCAGCGCATCGGTGATGTCCTTGTGATAGGCATGGCCTTTTTGCGTCAGCGTGCCGCCGGCACGGTCGATCAGCGCCACGCCGACCCAATCCTCCAGCGTGCGCAGATGCCGCCCGACGATCGTGTGGCTGACGCCCAGATGCTCGGCCGCCTTGCGTACGCCGCCGGCGCGGCCATAGGCCTCGAAGGCGCGCAGCGCCCCGAAGGGCGGAAGGGAGAGCCGTTTCTTCATCGACACGATAAAACCCATCCGACATCCTGGCGGAATCCTACGGGGCCGGCCCGGCTCCTGTAAAGCGATTGGAAACCCACGGTGCCCACCCGCGAACAGGAAGTCGCTTTCACGTCCCGCCATCCGTCCGTTACGCTGCCGGCCGGCATCCCTGCTTCCCTTCCGGCGGACCGAGACCACACCATGAACGACCGAGATCTGCGTGAAGACCTGGCGGCGGCCTACCGGCTGATCGCCCTGTTCGGCATGAGCGACCTGATCTACACTCACCTGTCGGTCCGCCTGCCGGGCGCGGGCAACCGATTCCTGGTCAACCCGTACGGGTATCTCTTCGAGGAGATCACCGCCAGTTCGCTGGTCGAGGTCGATGCCGACGGCCATCCGACCCAGCCCGCCGCCGGCTCCGTCAACCCGGCGGGCTTCGTCATCCATTCCGCCATCCATCGCGTGCGGCACGATGCGGCCTGCGTGATGCATACCCACACCCTGGCCGGCATGGCGGTCGCGGCGCAGACCCAGGGCATCCTGCCGCTGAACCAGATCAGCATGGAATTCACCGGCCATGTCGCCTTCCATGCCTACGAAGGCATCGCCGCCGACGACAATCTCAGCGAGCGCGAGCGGCTGGTCCGCGACCTGGGCCACCACACGGCGATGATCCTGGAAAGCCACGGGCTGCTGACCATCGGCAGCACGGTGGCCGAGGCATTCTATCGCATGTACTATCTGGAACAGGCCTGCCGCATCCAGATCGCCGCGCAATCGACCGGCGCGCCGCTCAGCCTGCCCGGCCCCGCGACGCTGGCCCGCACCTACGCCCAGTTCGCGAACGAGGCCGACAAGGGACAACTGGTCTGGACGGCGCTGCGGCGCAAGCTGGACCGCGACCAGCCCGATTACCGCGACTGAACACGCGCCTGACCGTCGATCCCACCCGGCGCGACCGAACCGACCTCGAAAAAAAACAGGCCGGGCAGCCCTGCACCGCGTGTGGAAACTTCAGGTTTCCACATGCGAAGAAAAAGTCGCTTCCGGAACGTTTCGGTAGGGTGATATCGTTCATCGTGATGAAGTAAAAAACTCACTCGTCGCCTGAATTTACCGATAAATTTACGAAATAATGTAAATTTAAATACATTTATCAAATATATCCTGAAATATCCCCAGTCCAGGCCGGACATGTGGCCGGACATTTCGCCACCGGAGGTCACCATGCGATTGCCGACCACGTCACGACGACGAGCGCTGATTTCCGGGACCGTCATCGCCTGTGCCGGCGCCTTGTCGCCCGCGCCGGATGGCCGGGCCGCGACCCCGCCCCCTCCGACGACGCCGCAGGCGCACCACGCCGCGCCGCCCGCCCATCCAGCCACTCATCCCGCCGCCCATTCCGCCGCCCGCCCCGTCCCGGCTGGCGAGAGCATTTCCGTCACCGGCGGCATCACCACCCCCACCGGCGTGCGCAACACCACGCCGGGCGGCGGCATGATGCCGGTACAGACCGCGCCGAAATCCCGCAGCGAGGTCACGCGCGACTTCATCGCCAAGAAACCGGCCAACACCACCGTCCAGGCGATGCTGGCCAGCATGCCGGGCGTGTCCTACGCGCGGTCCGATCCGTACGGCCAGATTTCGCGCGGGATCGTCGTGCGCGGCCTGAACTACACGCAGGTCGGCTATCTGGTGGAAGGCATTCCCCTGACCGACGGCGTCTATCTCAGCCCCGACGCGATCGGCGGCAGCCCGGACATGGAAAACGTGTCGTCGGTGGCCCTGACCCAGGGATCGCCCGACATCAGCAGTCCGGCCTATTATTCCGTGGGCGCCGAGATCCGCACCACCCTGCGCGACCCGGCACGGAAATTCGGCGGCCTGCTGGAATCCAGCTACGGCACCTGGAAAATGAAGAAGGAATTCGCCCGCATCGACACCGGCGAGATCGGCCACACCGGCATCCGCGCCTTCATGTCCTATTCCTGGAGCTACAACCGGTTCTGGCAGACGCCCGGATCGCTGACCCGCCACCATGTGGACGCCAAGGCGGTCAAGGAATGGGGCGACGGCAACAGCGCCGGCCTGACTTTCCTGTGGGGCCATTACATCGCCGGCGGCATCAACGCCAACGGCGCGGCCACCCCCACCAAGGCGGCGTTCGAGAAGCTGGGCACCTCCGCACTCTACTACAACGCCGACTACACGCCCGGCGTCGGCAGCTACTGGCAGTTGTCTCGGCTGCGTAACGATGTGCTGGCCATCGTCGCCCCGGTCCGTCTCAACCTGGGCAGCGGGCTGAAATTGTCGGTCACGCCCTATTTCATCAGTTGGGACAAATGGACCAACTATGGCGAGACCATCAGCCAGGATCACAGCTATTACGGCACGCGACTGGCGGGGCCGCTCAGCCTGCCCGACGTCGCCGCCAACGGCAGGCAGACGGTCGAGGTCGTCGACCCGCAGCACCAGCGCACGCTCAGCCTGATGACCGACCTGGCCTGGACGCACGGCCACAACACGCTGCGCGCCGGCTACTGGTACGCCTATCTGGACATGCCCGAGCGCGCCAACTACGCCGCGACCAGCGCGCAGGGCCTGCCGGCCAATGCCTGGGGGCGCTACGGCGTCACCACCGCCGACGGCCAGGTGATGTCGGGCTGGGACATCGTGTTCCGCCAGCAGACCAACGCCCTGTTCCTCGAAGACGCGTACAATGCCCTGGGCGGCCGGCTGAAGATGAACGCGGGCTTCAAGGCGGTGATGATCCAGCGCTGGGTCAGCAACCTGATCCCGGGCGCCGCGACCTACAAGAACGGCGCGAACTATGTCGAACCGCTGCCCCAGCTCTCGGCCAGCTTCGACATCACGCCCGATGACCAGATCTACGTCAACGGCACCACCAGCTTCAAGGCGCCCGACCGCAGCGAAGCCTATATCGACATCTACGACGCGGCCTCGCCCATCCCGATCCAGGGCCACCCGCAGAACATGAAATCCGAATACGCGATCGGCGAGGAACTGGGCTACCGCCATAACGGGCTGGTCCATCTGTCGGCGGCGCTGTTCAACTACAACATGGTCAATCACGACGTGCTGTCGACGGCCTTCGTCGGCGGGTCGCTGGTGACGGCGCCGATCATCCTGGGCGGCCAGACGATCCGCGGCGCGCAGCTCGAAGTCGGGCTGCGTCCGTGGCACTTTTTCAGCCCCTATGCCTCGGGCTCGTACGTCCATGCCACGACCGACAATGATTTCAGGGTCGGCAACGACCTGCTGCCCACGGCGGGCAAGACGGCGGTGAACACGCCCAGCTTCACCGGCGCGATCGGGCTGGCCTACGACGACGGCACGTATTTCGGGAATTTCAACCTGAACTATATCGGCCGCCGCTACAGCACCTTCATGAATGACGAGAGCATGCCGGGCTATCTGACCTCCGACATCACGCTCGGCTACCGGATGCCCACCCTGCATGTCGCCCATACCGCGCTGTACCGGCCGCAGATCCAGCTCAATCTGATGAATATCGGCAACAACATCTATTATGCCCAGGCGGCCGGCCTGACCTCCAACGCCCGCACCATGAAGGGGCTGTACGGCACCACCATCGCGGGCAAGAGCCCGACCTACCAGATCGGCGGCGGCTTCGCGATCGCCGGCGCCGTCACCATCGGGTTCTGACGAAAAAATCAGGAAGTATCAGCTCAATGACACAGGATTTCACGACAACTGAAATGCGCGACGCGCGCTACGTCATGCATCCGCTGACGGACGCCCGCGCGAATCTGCAAAGCGGCTCGCTCATCGTCGACCGGGGCGAGGGCATCCATGTCTATGACCTGGCCGGCAACCGCTATATCGAGGCGATGGCCGGACTGTGGAGCGTCGGCCTGGGCTTCAGCGAGCCGCGCCTGGTCGAGGCCGCGACCCGGCAGATGGCGCGTCTGCCCTACTACCATCCCTTCGGCCAGAAGGGGCATGGCCCGATGGTCGATCTGGCGGAGCGCCTGGTGACGATGGCGCCCGTGCCGATGAGCAAGGCGTTCTTCACCAATTCGGGATCCGAGGCCAACGACACCGTCATCAAGATGCTGTGGTATCGCGCCAACGCGCTGGGCCAGACCCGGCGCAAGAAGATCATCAGCCGTCACCGCGCCTATCACGGCATCACCGTCGCCGCCGGCAGCCTCACCGGCATCCCCGCCAATCACACCGCCTTCGACCTGCCGCTGCCCGGCTTCCTGCACCTGACCGCGCCCCATTACCGCCGCAACGCCCGGCCGGGCGAAAGCGAGGAGGATTTCGCCACCCGCCTGGCGCAGGAACTCGAGGATCTGATCCTGCGCGAGGGGCCCGAGACGATCGCCGCCTTCTTCGGCGAACCGGTGATGGGCGCCGGCGGCGTCCTCGTGCCGCCCCGCACCTATTGGCAGAAGATCCAGGCCGTGCTGGCGCGCCACGACATCCTGCTGGTGGCCGACGAGGTCATCTGCGGCTTCGGCCGCACCGGCCGGATGTTCGGCTGCGAGACGTACGACATCCGTCCGGACGTGATGGTGCTGTCCAAGCAGCTTTCGTCGTCCTACCTGCCGATTTCCGCCATCCTGCTGAACGAGCGGGTGTTCGAGCCGATCGCCGACCAGACGCACGCCATCGGCACGTTCGGCCACGGCTTCACCGGCGGCGGCCATCCCGTCGCCGCCGCCGTGGCGATCGAGACGCTGCGCATCATCCAGGAACGCGGCCTGGTGGCCCATGTCGCCGAGGTCGGCGCCTGGATGCAGGACCGCCTGGCCGGCCTGGCCGGCCACCCGCTGGTGGACGAAATCCGAGGCGTGGGGCTGATCGCCGCGGTGGAACTGACGCCCGCGCGCGTCGCGGGCGACGGCGCGTGGCCGCCCGGCGCGCTGGGCCGCCGTGCCGTGCTGCACCTGCAGCAGGCGGGCGTGATCTCCCGCGCCATGGGCGACGCGCTGGCTTTCTGTCCGCCGATGATCATCGACCGCGACGGGGTCGACGCCATCGTCGCCGCACTGCGCATCGCACTGGATGCCTGCCTCAAGGAAATGGCACGATGACCGACATGACGGCCGATCTCTGCGATCTCACCGCCACCGACCTCCTGGCGCTGTATGCGGCCGGCACGCTCTCGCCGGTCGAGGTCACGCGCGCGGTGCTGGATCGCGCCGCCGCCATGCAGGGCGTGCTCAACCCCTTCGTGCGCATCGACGCCGATGCCGCCCTGGCGGCCGCCGCGGTCTCGGAACGGGCCTGGCGCGCCGGCCTGCCGCCCCGGCCGCTGGAGGGCGTGCCGGTGTCGATCAAGGACACCGCGATGACGCGCGGCTGGGTGCTGGGGCGCGGTTCGCGCCTGTCGATCGGCCAGCAGGCGGCGCAGGAGGACGCGCCGTCGGTGGCGCGGCTGCGGGCGGCGGGCGCGGTGATCTATGCCTGCACCACGACGTGCGAGGGCGGGTGGAAGGCCGTGACCGACAGCCCGCTGACCGGCATCACCCGCAATGCCCACGATCCGGCGGTCACCCCCGGCGGCAGCAGCGGCGGGGCCGGTGCGGCCCTGGCGTCGGGCTGCGGGCCGCTGGCGCTGGGCAGCGACGGCGGCGGGTCGGTGCGCGTCCCCGCCAGCTTCAGCGGCGTCTTCGGCCTGAAGGCGACCTTCGGCCGGGTGCCGCAATGGCCCATTGCGCCGCATTATTCCGACATGGCGCATTACGGACCGATGGCGCGCTCGGTCGCCGACGCGGCCCTGATGCTGTCGGTGATCGAAGGCTACGATCCCAAGGACCCGTACAGCTTCCCGCCGGCCCCGCCCGGCGCCTTCGCGGCCGGTCCGCTGCCGCTGTCCGGCCTGCGCATCGGCGTGGCCGAGGATTTCGGCTGCCTGCCCGTCGATCCCGAAATCCGCGCGACCTTCCGCGCCGCGGCCGCCCTGGCCGAACAAGCGGGCGCGACCCTGGTGCCGGTGCCGGATTTCGAGGATTGGCGCCCCACCTACCGCACGCTGTGGCAGGCCGGCGCCTGGCAGGCGCTGCGCCGCCTGCCGGCCGAACGGCTGGAACTGGTCGATCCCGAATTCCGCGCCGAGGCCTTCAAGGGCGCGGAAATCCCGACCGGCGCGCTGATCGACGCGCAGATGCGCCGCATCGCCTACCGGCAGGACGCCGCGCGCGTCCATGGTGCGGTGGACGTGGTGCTGTCGCCCAGCGTGTCGGTGCTGCCTTTCGCCGCCGGCCGGACCGTGCCCGACGCCTCGTGGCCCGACTGGCTGGAATGGGGCGGGTTCGCCTTCCTCTACAACATGACCGGCCAGCCAGCGGCCTCGATCCCCGCCGGCTTCTCGGCCACGGGCCTGCCGATCGGCCTGCAGGTCGCCGGCCGCTGGCAGGACGACGTGACGGTCATGCGCGTCTGCCAAACCCTCGAGGGGCTGCTGGTCGCGGGACGCAGCACACCCTCGCGGGTCGTCGAACGCCTGGCGGCCTGACAGGGGACCGCGCAAGACGGACCGCGCAAGACAGGGAGAAAGGCGGATGGGAATCGCGTTCGGAATCGTCGGGCTGTTCTGCGCCGGGCTGGTGGTGCTGCTGCAGGCCAGCTTCCGCAGGGACCGGTCGTTCTCGGACTACGCGGTGGGCGGCCGGTCCTACGGTGCGTGGCTGCAATCCATGTCCTTTCTGAACAGTTGGTGGCCCGGCGGCCTGCTGCTGTCGCTGACCGGCATGGCGCTGGGCAGCGGGGTGGTGGCCTTCTACATGCCGATCTACAGCCTGCTGACCGTGATGCTGATGTATGTGATGGCGCGGCGGGTCTGGCTGTGGGGGGCGGCGAACGACCTGAAGACCCAGGCCGACCTGCTGCGGCTGCGCTACGATTCCACGGCGCTGGCGGTGACGTCGTCGGTCATCAGCGTCATCTCGATCCTGCCCTGGCTGGTGCTGGGCTTCAAAAGCCTGGGGGCGATGTTCGCCGCCCTGTCCCTGGGCGCGCTGACGCCCGGTCGGTCCGTGGCCTGCGGCGTGGCGCTGATCCTGGTGCGGCAGGTCTGGACCATCCGCATGGGCATGCGCGGGCTGGTCATTTCCGACATGTATCAGGGGCTGGTCGCCTATGTCGGCGGCACCGCGCTGATCCTGGGGCTGATCGCCTGGCTGGCCGGGCAGGGGGTCTCTCCCGGCCACCTGCCCGCCCGGCTGCTCGGCGTGCCGGGCACGAGCACGGGGGCGGTCGGCGGTCCGCTGACGCTGTTTTCTATGATCCTGACCGGCTCGATCGGCGGCTGGTGCTGGCCGCCGATCTTCGTGCGGCTCTACACCGCCGACAGCGTGCGCAGCATGCTGCGCGCGGGCGTGTTCAGCGCGCCGCTGTCGCTGCTGTTCTCGATGGCGCTCGTGGTGCTGGGGCTGATGGCGGCCGGGTTGCCGGCGCTGCATGCCGATCCGGACATGGCCTGGTTCACGGTTGCCGGCCTTGCGGCCGGGCCGGTCGGGCTGGGCCTGGCCGGCACGGTGATGCTGGCGGCGACGATGGGCGGGGTGGATGCGATCATCCAGGCGATGGGCACCCAGGTGGCCAACGACATCGTCGGCGCGGGCCGCGTCTTGCCCTACCGAACGTCGATCCTGACGGCCAAGGGGACCATGGTCGTCGCCACCGCGCTGGCGGCGGGCATCGCCTGCCTGCCCATCGCGCACCTGTCGGTGCTGGCGCTGCTGTCCTATCAGGGCATCATCCAGGTCGCGGTGGCGCAATATGGCGGCCTGTTCTGGCGGCGTGGCACCGCCGCCGCCGGCATCGCCGGAATGATCGCGGGCTTTCTGACCGCCATCCTGCTGGAAACGGTGCTCCATGCGGCCACCGGCTGGTTCTGGGGGCTGAGTTCCGGCGTGATCGGCCTTGCGGTCAATGCCGCCACCTATGTCGCCCTGTCGCTGCTGGTCCCGCAGCGGACGGCCGAAACCCGCCGCGTCGCCCTGCTGTTCGCCGGCACCGGCCGGCCGCGGGCGGATACGGACGCCGCCCCCGGCCAGGCCGCGCCCGCCACCCTGGCCCATGGAGACGCCTCATGACCCCGCCGCGCCCCCGCGCCCTGCCGATCGTCGCCTGGATGGCCGGCAACGTCGCCGCCGCCCTGCTGCCGCCGGTCTATCTGTCGCTGGGCACACCCGCTCCGGTGCTGCCGGGCGTACCCTGCTCGATCGCCTATTTCGTAACGCTGGGTTTGTCGATCGTCTGCTGCCTGCTGGCCGCCTATCGCGACGACGAAAGACGCGGCTATTTCGCCACCTGCCGCCTGCCCGGCCGCACCGATCCGCCATGACACACCCGCCGGCCCCGGCTTGGCATCAGGCCACCGCCTCCGCGACGATATCCGGAAACTGTCCGATCACCCGCACATAGGCAATGGCGAAATCGGCAGGCGTAGCTCGGGCCTGCTCCCAATCGCGCAGGGCGTCCGCCGGCACGGTCAGCCTGCCATAGCCAAAGATAGTGATAATCGATGATTTGACCGGATTTTGGAAAATCACCGGCCATCAAAATGATCCTTGACGCCCTTATCCCAAAGGGCACCCAGATCATCCGGCATATCGGCTACGCTCAGCGCAGTTTGGCGGCTCACGCCTTGCGTCAGACTCTTGTAGCATTCCATCGACATGACGACATAGCGCGGCTTCCGATGTTTGGTAATCGCCACTGGGGCGATCGTCGCCGCTTCGAACAGGTCACCCGTGCTGCGCGTGAGATCTCCTGCTGTGAACTCCCTCATCACCCTCTCCGGCAATCAGAATATTCATAATATACGTAATTTCTTAATATTCTGCAAGAGGGATCTGCTATGCGGGGACTTAATCTAAAACACCCGTTCCGGCCTTCGAAGCGGGCCTTGGTCAAACGGATTGGCGAAGATGTCCTCTCCCTCGACATGCAGAAGACGGTCCGGCGGCGCGCTGCCGGACCGTCTGACGAGTGGCATGACGACCCGGCCCACGCTGCGGTCCAGGCGAGTGCTCTGGATCTGGACGACGAACGAGATGTCCCGGTTACGTCCGGGGTGCCGGTAGATCGTAAATTGCGTCACCGGATCAGAGCGTCGAGAATTCGTCGCTCAGGAAGCCATGATCGTGCTGTCGTGGTGGACGGCTACATAATGGGGGCCTGAGAACTGGGATTTCAGCCGGAACTCTTTACGGCTTTCGGGCAGAAATCATGTGCAGTCCGCCAGCCTGCCGGTCGCAATCGACCGTAAAGCCAATTCGCTCCAGTTCGGCAGCCTGCTCCGCCGGGGCAAGCCGCAATTTCCGATAGCGGCTTTTTTCGAAGGTCCACCCTTCGCCGTCGCGAACGTAGATCAGGTCGTTCACAACGACATGGTCGGCTTCGTATTCCAGAAAGCATGTCATGATGCGCCGCTCGTCGGCCCGAACAGGCAGAAAGCGATCGAGCCCTTCGCGTTCATGCGAGAGATCACGAAAGGTCAGAACGAAGCGCCCACCGGGTGCCAGTGCCGCATAGGCGTCCCGGTAGAGTTTCGTCACATCGGACCGCTCATCCAGATGCGTCAGAGTATCGCCCATGCAAATGACGGCATTCACAGAGCCGCTTTCAACCAACGTTGGAAAATTACGAAGATCGGCAAGAACCGCTCGAATAGGCTCACCGGCCCGTGCCGCTTCCAGTTCCGCCAGCAGGGCATTGCTCGTGTCGACCGCAATGACGGTCTTGTAGCCGAGGCGTGCGAGAGCGAATGACTGATAGCCAGGGCCGCATCCAAGATCGACGGCTATGTCCTTCGGACCGTCATCCAACCCCGCTTCGGCGAGAAGTAATTTCTGTTCGTCAATTTTTTCATTCACGGTCAGCCCGTTCATCCATGAATAATGCCGAGCCAGAAGCTCATCATAATGACGTGTTGCCTGGCTCATGGATGTCATCGCCCGTATGTGCAGTTCTTCGCTTCAATCACTGTAAAGGCAAATGCCCGCTTGTCGATGGTCGCCGGCCATCGCCGTCATAAGGGCAGTCCCGAGTGCGCCGCCCGCACGCGCACCCCGTTCCAGCGCCTCGCTCACCCGTCCGGTCTTCGTGATCGCGGCCCGGCCCACCCGATGCGTCTTCCCGAACACCCGATAGGGGCAGGGAGGCCCAGCCGTCCAACATGGCGCACCGCGCGACGACAGACGATGTCGTGAAGCCGGGTGGTAGCGTTCAACGGCGGGTGCAGGCCGGGCATCGCCGCCGACATTTTCCATCCTCCCGGCGTCCCTCACCGAGCCCGGCGGACATGTCGAACGTGACGATGCAGGAATGGCGGGTAGTGCCCGATGAAGATGAGAACTATGAGATCGTTATGGGCATCACTTGCTGCGAAGTACGTTGTCGAGGGACTCGGAGCGGGCACATTGCGGCAACGCGTTGGCGTAATGTGCAAATTTTATGGCATAAAGAGCCAATGTGTTGGCGTGTTGGCTTAGCCACTTATCGTCCAGATGACATTGCCGCCGTGCCAGGGCAGCAAAAGCAATCGGTTCGAACAAAAGGAGCTAACGCACATGACCACAAAAGTCGCACTCGTTACCGGCGCCTCATCGGGTATCGGCGAGTCCACCGTCCTCAAGCTTAAGGAGCTTGGCTGCACGGTCTATGGCGCGGCCCGCCGCGTCGACCGGATGCAACACCTGTCCAAGTCCGATATCCGGATTTTGGCGATGGACGTCACCGATGACGCCTCGATGCAGGCCGGCATCGACAAGATCATCGCCGAAGTGGGCCGCATCGACATCCTCGTCAACAATGCTGGCTACGGCTCCTACGGTGCTGTCGAAGACGTGCCGATGGAAGAGGCGCGCGCCCAGTTCGACGTCAACGTCTTCGGTGCGGTACGGCTGATCCAGCTCGCCTTGCCACATATGCGGGCGCAGCGTTCGGGCACGATCGTCAACATCACATCGATGGGCGGCAGGATTCATACGCCGCTTGGCGCCTGGTATCACGGCACCAAATTCGCGCTGGAGGCGATCAGCGATTGCCTGCGCATGGAAGTGCAGCCCTTCGGTATCGACGTCGTCGTAATCGAACCGGGTGGCATCAAGACGGAGTGGGCCGGTATCGCCGCTGACAAGTTGCGCCAGATTTCGGGTCACGGCCCCTATGCCGTGCAGGCCAATGCCATGGCGCAATCCATGATCGGCGAAGCCAGCGTCAAGCGCCAGTCACCGCCGCAGATCATTGCGGACACGATCGCCAAGGCGGTGACTGCGCCCAAGCCAAAGACCCGCTATGCGATCGGTTTCGGGGCAAAGCCGATGATCTTCATGCGCGGCATCCTGTCCGACCGCGCCTTCGACGGCATGATGCGGGCGGCGACCGGCATCTCCAAAGCCATGAAGGGCCAGAAGGTTTAGTCGGAGTCTCTGCGATGGGCGATATCCTGAAGAACTGCATCGATGGCGCCTGGGTCGCTTCGACTGGGGTTGATACGCGGGACATCATCAATCCCGCCACTGGCCAAGTGTCGGGCCGATTGGCGCTCAGCACAACCGAGGACGTCGAGCGTGCAGTGGCTGCCGCGCGGCTGGCGCTGGCGGGCTATTCCCGGACAAGCATGGAAGAACGCGCGACCCTACTCAACCGTATCGCCGTGACACTCGAGACCAAGGCGATCGTGGGAGCCCGATGATGGCACAGGTCGACAAGTGCAAGATTCCGCAGGCGTTCTGGCGGGCAGCGGAGCAGTTCGACATCCCGCCGGCCGCGCTGTTGCGGCAGGCGCGGCTGCCGGCAACGCTTCATCTGGGCGCACAAGCCTTCGTCACCACGGCACAGTATTTCTCGCTGATGCAGGCGATGGCGGACCTGTCCGGCGATCCCGCGCTTGGCATCCGAATGGTGCGATCCGTCGATACGGCGGTCCATCCGCCGTCGAGCCTCGCCGCCTTCTATGCCCGCGACTATCGCGACGGGCTGACCCGGCTGGCACGGTTCAAGCGCCTGTGCACCCCAGAGCAATTGCAGGTCGTCGAAGCGGGTGGCGACTGCACCATCTCCGCCGAATGGCCCTTCGCCGCGGCAGCCGAACCCAGCATCTCCGTTGATATTACTTTCGCCACGCTGGTGGAACTGGGACGGCGCGCTACCGGGCGCGCCATCGTGCCACGCCGGTTGGACCTGACCCGGCCGGGGCCGATAGACGCCATTCATGCGGAATATTTCGGCTGCCCGATCCGCACCGAGGCCCCGCGCAACCTTTTGGTGCTCGACGCCGCCGATCTCGATCGTCCGTTCCCGGGGCACAACCCCGAGATGCTGGAGATGCTGACACCAGCCCTGGTGGCGGCGCTCGGTGAGTTGGAAGCGCAGAGTTCGATCGCCGAACAGGTGAAGATCGTGGTGAAACGCAGTTTGGCGAGCGGCCAGCCCGGCCTGCCCGATGTGGCAAAGCAACTCGGCATGAGCGATCGAACCCTCCAGCGGCGTATTACCAAGGAAGGATCGACCTTTCGAGACCTGTTATCGGAAGCTCGCCGGGACCTTGGTCGCCATCTCCTGACCGACCCAGCCACGGACATCGATGAAGTGGCCTGCCTGCTCGGCTATCAGGACACCACGTCCTTCTACCGCGCTTTCCGGGAATGGGAAGGCATGCCGCCCAACCGCTGGCGCGAGGCGAACATGAACAGGCCCCGCACTTGAAACCGCCGGTCTTCATTGAAGCGGCCAAGCAGTGCAAGAAGGTCAGGATTACGATCCGCCTCGAAAAGGTGCAGCCAGATGACTCGTCGTATCCTTCTTGCCGGCAGCACCGGATTGGTGGGCAGCCTCGTCGGCACCCGGCTGGCTGGCACACCCGAGGTTGATCTTATCCGCCTCGTTCGAAACGGGGCGTCGGGGTACGGCCACGCCATCAATCACGCCATCAATTTCGAGCGGCTTTGCCAGGAACCTGCAGGCGTATTGGAGTCGATCGCACCCGACGGCGTCGATATCGCCATCTCCTGCCTGGGGACGACTATCGCCACGGCCGGCTCGCAGGCGGCGATGTTCCGCGTTGATCATGACTATGTCCTCGCCGTCGCTCAAGGTGCGAGAGCGCTAGGCGCGCGCCAGTTCATCCTCATGACCGCGGCAGGATCCGGTGGACCGGGATTCTACCTTCAGACCAAGGGCAAGATCGAACAGGCAATCACGGCTCTCGGCTTCAAGCGCGTCGATATTATCCGCCCGGGCTTCCTGCTCGGCACGCGCGGCGAGCGGCGGGTGTGGGAAGCAATCGGCCAAAGGATTTTCGCAGTGCTCACGCCAATACTGGTTGGCCCATTGTCGCGCTACGGCGCTATCCCCGCAGATACGGTGGCCGATGCGATCGTCACGCTCATCGGACAGGCAGCACCCGGCTGCAACGTGCATGAGAACAATGACCTGCGCCGCCTCGCGGCCCCCGCGCGCTGAAAAATCGTCCGGTCCGCTGTCGATGGAACGGTCGCCATCTCTCAGATCAGCTCCTCCCGCCACCAAACTGGGATGACGTCTGCTGACCACAGTCGCCCCTAAATACCCATAGCGGAAGTCTATTCAATCAAGGAGCATAATCGGCGGGAAAATCGGGCTTTTGGCGGCAATCGGTTCGCATCACCGGTCGCTATGAGCAAGGTGGCGGACTCGAAAGGATTCGAACCTTCGACCTTCGCCTTCGGAGGGCGACGCTCTATCCAGCTGAGCTACGAGTCCAGAGACGCCTCCATAGCCCGAGTTGTTTTCCGGCGCCAGACCCGCCGGGGATTTATTTTCGCCAGGCTCATTCCCCGGCCAGGTCGGCCAGGCCGGGGGCCGCGTCGCCGCCCGAGGGCAGCCATCGGTCGGGATCGGCGATCCATTGCGCGATGTCGGCCAGCGCGGCATCGCGCGTGCGGCTGCGCAGCAGCAGGTGATAACCGCCGGGCAGGTAGTCGCGCCGGACCGCGGCGGGCAGGCCGCGCCACAGCGCCGCCATGGCGGCGGGCGGGACCAACTGGTCGCGCCCGCCATAGAGCAGCAGCGCCGGCCCGCGCAGCCGGGGGGCCGCATCGGCGGCCCGGTCCATCAGCGACGCCAGGCCGGACAGGGCCGGCATCCGCGTCGCGCGCAGGGTCAGCGGATCGAAATACAGGCGGCGCATCGCCGCCATGTCGTCCCCCGCCACGACATGGACCGGCAATTCATGCCCGGTGACCCGCCAGGACGGCGCGACGGCGGCGAAAAGATCCAGCGTGGCGCGGGTCCCCATGCCCAGCCTCCACACCGCCGGGGCCAGCAGGATCGTGCCGGCGACATGCGGCGCGCCTGGCTGCGCCATCAGGCACACCAGCACCGCGCCGCCCATGCTCTCGCCCATCAGATAGAGCGGCACGCCCGGATGGCGGGCGGCGACCAGGCGGGCTTCGTCCGCCGCGTCGCGGACCAGTTGGCCGGCGCCGGCCCACGCGCCGCGATCGGGCATGCCGCCGAAACCCCGCAGGTCGGGGGCATAGACGGTGATGCCCCGCGCCGCGAGGACCGGTCTGGCCGGCTCCCAGGCGTCGCGGCTGTCATCGAATCCGTGCAGCGCCAGGACGACCGCCCGCTCGGGGCCCCGCGCCCGCCACAGCCGGGTGGGCGCGCGCGTCCCGTCGGCCAGGACCAGGACAAGGTCGGGCGGGACCAGGCGCCCGTCCGCCGCCCATCGCGCGGGCGGGACCGGGGTGGGCGGGTCGCGCAGCGCGCAGCCGGCCAGGACCGCGGCCAGGAGGCCGAGCCGGAAAGACGCATGAAGCAGGGGTGACAGGCGGAGGTTTGAAAGCACGGCGATCCTGCGTATCATCCCCCGACCATCCTGGCCATCGGCCACGAGAACAGGCGGAGCGAACATCATGCAGGTCCAGACCCAGTATCCGACGCCGACGCCCCAACTGGGGCATGTCGAAACCGTGATCGTGCAGTCCCGCACCCCGGCCTGCGACGGGGGCGCGGGGGCGCTGGGCCATCCGCGCGTGTGGCTGCGCATCGCCGCCCACCAGACGTTCTGCCCCTATTGCTCGCGCCTGTTCGTGCTGAATCCCGACGCGGTAGACGAGGCCGCGCACTGATCGAACGACGATGTCCGACAACGCCCCGATTCACCTGATCCTGGTCGACGGATCGGGGTTCATCTTCCGCGCCTATCATGCCCTGCCGCCGATGACCGCGCCCGACGGCACGCCCGTCAACGCGGTGTTCGGCTTCACCAACATGCTGGCGCGCCTGCTGCGCGACCATGCGGGCACGCACCTGGCGGTGATCTTCGACGCGGGGCGGAAGACCTTCCGCAACGAAATCTACGACCAGTACAAGGCCCACCGCCCCGAACCGCCCGAGGATCTGCGTCCGCAATTCGGCCTGGTGCGCGCCGCGACGGCGGCATTCGGCGTGCCGGGGATCGAGGAACCCGGCTGGGAGGCCGACGACCTGATCGCCGCCTATGCCCGGCACGTGACCGAGGCCGGCGGACGCTGCACCGTCGTGTCGTCCGACAAGGACCTGATGCAGCTCATCCGCCCCGGGGTGGAGATGATGGACCCGATCCGCCAGAAGCCGATCGGGCTGAAGGAGGTCGAGGCCAAGTTCGGCGTGACCCCGGACAAGGTGATCGACGTGCAGGCGCTGATCGGCGATTCGGTCGACAACGTGCCGGGCGTGCCGGGCATCGGGCCCAAGACCGCCTCGGCGCTGATCGCGGAATATGGCTCGCTGGACGCGATCCTGGCGGGGGCGGCGGCGATGAAGCCGTCCAGGCGCCGCGACAACCTGATCGAATATGCCGACAAGGCCCGGCTGTCGCGCGACCTGGTGACCCTGCGCGCCGACGCGCCCTGCCCATTGCCGCTGGACGCGCTGATCTGCCGCGAACCGGACGAGGCGCTGCTGGGGGAATGGCTGCAAAGGATGGGGTTCCGCTCCATCCTGCACCGGATGGGGGTCAAGGACTCGGCGGCCGCGGTCGGCGTGGCGATACCGGCGCCCGCCCCCAGTCTAGTCTCTTCTCCGGTATCTTCTCTGGCATCCTCTTCCGCCTCATCTCCTGTCTCTGCGGACGCGGCGCCCGACCAGGCGCCCTATGGACCGTACGAGACGGTGACCAGCGCCGAGGCGCTGGAACGCTGGCTGGCCGAGGCGCGCGCCGCCGGCTTCTGCGCGCTGGATACCGAAACCGACGGGCTGGACCCGCTGCGCGCCGGGCTGGTGGGGATTTCGCTGGCGGTGGCGCCCGGCCGCGCCTGCTACATCCCCCTGGCGCACCAGGCCGAGCCGCAATTGCTGCCCGAGGACGGCGCGCAGGACCCGGCAGCGGTGCAGTTGCCCGCCGGCCTGGTGCTGGCGCTGCTGGGGCCGCTGCTGGCGGACCCGTCGGTGCTCAAGATCTTCCAGAACGCCAAGTTCGACCTGCTGGTGCTGACCCGCGCGGGCGCGCCGCAGCCGGCGCCGGTCGACGATACGATGCTGATCGCCTACGCCCAGTTCGCCGGCAAGCACGGCCAGGGCATGGACGAATTGTCGCGCCTGTACCTGGGTCACGCCCCGATCCCCTATGACGCGGTAACGGGCACCGGGCGCAACCGCATCCCCTTCGCCCGGGTCGACCTGGCCCGGGCCACCGCCTATGCCGCCGAGGACGCGGACGTGACCCTGCGCCTGTGGCTGGCGCTGCGGCCGCAATTGCGCATCCACCGCTCGCTGGCGTTGTACGAGGCACTGGAACGGCCGCTGGTGGCGGTGCTGGCGGACATGGAACGGACCGGCATCGCCATCGACGTGGCCGAACTGCGCCGCCTGTCGGCCGATTTCGCCGTCCGCATGGCCGAGATGGAGACCGAGATCCATCGCCTGGCCGGCCGGCCGTTCAATGTCGGCTCGCCCAAGCAGCTCGGCGAGATCCTGTTCGACGAGATGGGACTGCCGGGCGGCAAGCGGATGAAATCCGGCGCCTGGGGCACCGATTCGTCGGTCCTGCAGGATCTGTCCGACCAGGGGCACGACCTGCCGGGGCGGATCCTGGCCTGGCGGCAGCTCGCCAAGCTGAAATCGACCTATGCCGACGCGCTGGTGGGCCAGGCGGACCCCGGGACGGCGCGCGTGCATACCTCGTTCCAGATGGCCATCACCTCGACCGGGCGGCTTTCATCCAACGAGCCGAACCTGCAGAACATCCCCATCCGGACCGAGGAAGGCGGCCGCATCCGCCGCGCCTTCGTCGCCGGACCGGGGCAGGTGCTGCTGTCGGCCGATTATTCGCAGATCGAATTGCGGCTGCTGGCCCACGTGGCCAACATCCCCGCGTTGCGCGAGGCGTTCGCGCTGGGGCAGGACATCCATGCCCGCACCGCTTCCGAAGTGTTCGGCATCCCGATCGAAGGCATGGACCCCCTGACCCGCCGCCGGGCCAAGGCGATCAATTTCGGCATCATCTACGGCATCAGCGCGTTCGGGCTGGGGCGGCAGCTCGGTATTCCGCCGGGCGAGGCGCGCTCCTATATCGATGCCTATTTCGCGCGCTATCCGGGCATTCGCGACTATATGGAACGGATCAAGGACGAGGCACGGCGCCAGGGCTATGTCACCACCCCGTTCGGGCGGCGCTGCTGGGTGCCGGGCATCGCCGAGAAGAACGCGGCGCGCCGCGCCTATGCCGAGCGGCAGGCGATCAACGCGCCGCTGCAGGGCGGGGCGGCCGACATCATCAAGCGCGCGATGGTCCGGCTGCCGCAGGCGCTGGCGGCGGCCGGCCTGGACGGGCGGCTGCTGCTGCAGGTCCATGACGAACTTCTGTTCGAGGTGCGGGCGGACCAGCAGGAAACGCTGGCCGCCCTGGTGAAACAGGTCATGGAATCGGCGGCCAGCCTGACGGTGCCGCTGGTGGTCGAGACCGGGGCCGGAGCGAATTGGGCGGACGCGCATTGATGCAGGACAGGGACAGGCGGCGGCTGATCATCGGGGGCGTCATCGCGCTGGCCGCGGTGGTGGGCGGGTACGGCACCTTTCGGATCATGGACCGGATGGGCCCGATCCTCTCGACCTACGGCAACGAGATCGGCGGGTCGTTCCGGCTGATCAGCGCCGCCGACGGCGAAGTGGCGGATACCGATTTCCTGGGCCGCTGGATGCTGGTCTATTTCGGCTACACCCATTGCCCGGACACGCAATGCGGGGCGACGCTGCACGCGATGGCCGGGGCGATGGACCTGATGGGCGCGCAGGCGCGGCTGGTGGCGCCGCTGTTCATCTCGGTCGATCCGATGCGCGATACGGCCGAACTGCTGCGGGCCTACACGCTGCGCTTCGGGCCGCACATCATCGCGCTCACCGGCGCGCCGAACATGATCAAGGCCGTGACGGCCGAATACCACGCCCCCTATGTCCGGCACCCCGGCGCCAACGGCGACTACGCCATGGAGCCGTCGCCGCGCATCGTCATCATGTCGCCCGAGGGCCGCTATGCCGGGACGGTCGAGGCCACGGCCACCGCCGGTCAGATCGCCGACCGCCTGCGCAGCCTAATGGCGACGCAATAAGGGTGGCAGGCGCGCGCGCGCGGTGCCTGGCCGCGGCCGGGGCGTTGCTGGCGGGGGCGGCGTGCGGCGAGGCGCGCGCCCAGACGGCTCCCCCCACCGTCGGAGACGGCATCACCCTGGGCAGCCCGCACCGGGGCGGCACCCTGCGGCTGACCGCCTCGTCCTCGGGCGGCACCGTCGATCCGCAGATCAACTACACGTCGCAATACGCACAGCTTTTCTATGTGCTGTATGACGGGCTGCTGACCTTCCGCAAGGCGGATGGCGAAGCCGGCAACGCGGTGGTGGCCGACCTGGCCGAGCGCGTGCCGGCGCCCGAGGACGGCGGCCGCACCTGGCGCTTCACCCTGCGGGCCGGCCTGCATTTCTCCGACGGGCAGCCGATCACCGTGGCGGACGTCGCGGCATCGTTCCGCCGGCTGTTCCGGGTGGGCAGCCCGACGGCGGGGGCGTTCTACGGCGCGATCATCGGCGGCGATCAGTGCCTGCGCGATCCGGCGCACTGCACCTTGCAAGGCGGGCTCGAAACCGATGACGCGACGCGCAGCGTGGTCTTCCACCTGCGCCAGCCCGACGCGGAATTCCTGCAGAAGCTGGCCTTTCCCCACGCGGTGATCCTGCCGGCCGCGACCCCCGGCCATGATCTGGGCAATGTGCCGGCCCCGACCACCGGCCCGTACATGTTCGCATCCTACGACCCGGACCGGGGCGCCGTGCTGGTGCGCAATCCCCATTTCCGGGTCTGGAGCGCCGACGCCCAGCCCGATGGGTTCGCCGACCGGATCCAGTACGATTTCGGCCTGCCGGACGAGGCCGAGGTCACGGCCGTGGAAAACGGCCAATATGACTGGATGTTCGACATGAAGCCGCTGGACCGGCTGGGCGAGCTGGGCGCGCGCCATACGGCGCAGGTCCATATCCGCCCGCTCTACGGCATCTATTACGCGCCCATGAACGTGAACATCCCGCCCTTCGACAACCCCCTGGCACGGCAGGCGGTGTCCTACGCGCTGGACCGGCGGGCCATGACCATCCTGTATGGCGGGGCGGCGGTGGCCGGGCCGCTCTGCGGCATGGTACCGCCGGGCATTCCCGGCGCGCTGTCCGACTGCGCCTATACCGCCGGGGCCGACCCCGACCATCCGGCCCCGTCCTGGCGGGGGCCGGACCTGGCGCGGGCCCGCGCCCTGGTGGCGCAGAGCGGCACGGCCGGCCAGGCCGTCACGGTGGTGGCGGAAAACACCGCGATCGACATGAGCATGGGCGTGTGGCTGCGCAACATGCTGCAATCCATCGGCTATCGCGCCAGCGTCAAGACATTGGCGCACGGCATGCAGCTCAGCTACATCCAGAATACCGCCAACCACGTGCAGATCAGCATCTCCGACTGGTTCGCGGATTATCCCTCGGCCTCGAATTTCCTCGACGACCTGTTCGGCTGCGAGAATTTCCATCCCGGCAGCGACAATTCGATCAATATCGCGGGCTATTGCAATGCCCGGGTGCAGGCGGTGATGGACCGGGCCAAACAGACCTCCGACCCGGCCGAAGCCGCCGCCCTGTGGACACAGGCCGGGCGCCTGGTCGACCGGGACGCGCCGGCGGCGCCGATCATCCGCATCAACTATATCGACCTTGTCTCGACGCGTGTCGGGGGATATTTCTATACCACCTTGTACCATCTTCTGTTTTCACGGGTATGGGTGCGATGAACGACGCGCCAAAGCACGCCCCGGCGCCATTCGCGGAGCAATTCCCCCAGCAATTCCCGGAGCCTTTCGCCGCACGGTCCTCGGGCCCGTGGCGGCGGGCGGGGCGCGCCCTGGCGCGCAACCGCGCGGCGATGCTCTCGCTGGCGGTGCTGCTGGCGATCGGCCTGGCCTGCCTGGCCGCACCGCTCTACGCCCGCTACCTGGCGCACACCGATCCGTTCACCTCCAACGTCGCCGGCACGCTGCTGCTGGACGGGCGGCAGGTCGACATCATGCAGCCCAACGACAACCCGCTGCATCTGGGCCTGTCGCCGATCGGCCCGACCTGGCGCATGTCGGCCGACCTGCTGGGGGCCGACAGCCAGGGGCGCGACGTGGCGGCGCGGCTGCTCTATGGCGGACGCAATTCGCTGCTGATCTCCCTCTGCGCCGCCATGCTGTGCATCGGGCTGGCGGCGGCGGTGGGCATCGTCGCGGGCTATGCCGGCGGGGTGGTCGATGCGGTGCTGTCGCGCCTGATGGACATCATGTGGGCGGTGCCGGTCTATCTGTTCGCCATCTCGCTCTCCATCGTCACCGTCAGCCAGGGGCTGCGCCTGGGGCCGGTGACGATCGCCAGCGACAACGTGCTGATTCCCATCTGCATCATCGCGCTGGTCTACGTGCCCTATGTCGCGCGGCCGGTGCGCGGGCGGGTGATGGCGCTGCGCCGCGCGGAATTCGTGACCGCCGCGCGGGGGCTGGGGGTGCCGGCCCATCGCATCGTGCTGCGCGACATCCTGCCCAACGTCGCCGGCACGCTGGTGGTGCTGGCGCCGCTGGTGATGGCGCTGGCGCTGATGGCGGAATCGGCCCTGTCCTTCCTGTCGATCGGGGTGCAGGCGCCGGCGGCGTCGTGGGGGACGATCATCCAGGACGGCGAGGGGCTGATCTACACCCGCCCGATGGTGGCCGTCGCGCCGGGGTTGGCGATCGTCGCCGTGGTGCTGGCGCTGAACGTCCTGGGCGACGGCATGCGCGACGCGCTGGACGTGCGCGATGCCGGCCGGGGGGGCGGCTGATGGCGATGGCGATCGTACGGCGGCTGGGCCAGACGCTGTTCGTGCTGTTCGGCATTTCCGTGCTGATCTTCCTGGTCTTCTTCGCCACCCCGGGGTCGGACCCCACGGCGCGCATCGCCGGGCGCAACGCATCGCCCGAAACGATGGCGCGGGTGCGCGTCGAATACGGCTTCGACCGGCCCTTGCCCGTCCAGTACTGGCGGATGATGGAAAAACTGTTCGTCACCCGCGACCTGACCTCCTACGTCAACCGGGGCGAGAAAGTGGTGCCGGAAGTGCTGCAGGCCGCGCCGGTGACCCTGTCGCTGGTCTCGGGCGCCGCGGTGATCTGGGTGGCGGCGTCGGTGGCGATGGGCACGCTCGCGGCCGCCCTGCGCGGCGGCTGGGTCGATCGCGGCCTGATGATGCTGGGGCTGGTGGGGATCTCGATCCCGGTCTTCTGGCTGGGGCAGGTGGTGAACCTGGTCACCCAGAGCCGCTATCACGAAACCTGGCTGTTCTCCTGGGTGCCGGGGCTGGGCTACGTGCCGTTCAGCCAGGATCCGCTGGGCTGGTTCCGCGCGCTGGTGCTGCCATGGATCACCCTGGCGGTGCTGTTCGTCGGCCTCTACAGCCGCGTGCTGCGCGCCGACCTGGTCGCGACGCAGGCCGAGGATTTCATGCGCACCGCGCGCGCCAAGGGCCTGTCGCCGGCGCGGGTCCTGCTGGCGCACGGGCTGCGGACGTCGATGATCAGCTTCGTGTCCCTGTTCGGGCTGGATTTCGCGCAACTGGTCGGCGGCGGCGCCCTGCTGACCGAAGTGGTGTTCGGCCTGCAGGGGGTCGGGCGGCTGACCTATCAGGCGCTGGCCAACCTGGACCTGCCGCTGATCATGGCGACGGTGATGTATTCGGCGGTGTTCGTCGTCATCGCCAACGCGGTGGTCGATCTGCTCTATCTGCTGCTGGACCCGAGGGTGCGTGATGGACACTGACGCGCGAAATCGCGCGATGGGCACTGACGCGCGAGATCGCGCGATGGACGCCGACGCGAACGACCTGCTGTCGGTCCGCGACCTGACGGTGGCGCTGCCCGTCGGCGGGCGCATGGTTGACGTGATCGATTCCGTGTCCTTCACGCTGGGCGCGCGCGAAATATTGGGCATCGTCGGTGAGTCCGGATCGGGCAAGAGCATGACCGCGCTGGCGCTGATGGGCCTGATCGACGCGCCGGGCGCGCGCGTTACCGGCTCGGCGCGCTTCAAGGGCCGCGAACTGGTGGGCCTGCCGCAGCGCGCCTTCCGCGCCCTGCGCGGCCGCGACATCGCAATGATCTTCCAGGACCCGATGACGGCCTTCACCCCCGTCTATACCGTCGGCTGGCAGATCGACGAGCAGATCCGCGCCCACCAGCGGATCGGCCGGCACGCGGCCCGGGCGCGCACCATCCGCCTGCTGGGCGACATGGGCGTGCCGGACCCGGAACGGGTGGCCGGGCGCTATCCGCACCAATTGTCGGGCGGCCTGCGCCAGCGGGCGATGATCGCCATGGCGCTGTCCTGCAACCCGGCGCTGCTGATCGCCGACGAACCGACCACCGCGCTGGACGTGACGGTGCAGGCGCAGATCCTCGACCTGCTGCGCACCCTGCGGCGGGAATACGGCTCGTCGGTGCTGCTGATCACCCACGACATGGGCGTGGTGGCCGAAACCTGCGACCGCATGATGGTGATGTATGCCGGCAGGGTCGCCGAGCGGGGGCCGACCGATGCGGTCCTCGCCCGGCCCGGCCACCCCTATACCGCGGCATTGCTGGATTCGATCCCGCCGCTGCACGGCCCGCGCCCGCCGCGCCTGCCCTCGATCCAGGGGGCGCCGCCTGTGCCCGCCGACCGGCCGGCCGGCTGCGCCTTCGTGCCGCGCTGTTCCCATGCCCATGCCGCCTGCGCCGTCCGCCCCCCGCTGGCGGCCTGCGGCATGCAGGACGTGGCCTGCGTGCTGCCGGCCGAAGGCCGTCCCCTGCCGCCACGGCCGGTCATGGAGGCGCACGCATGACGGCCGCTCCACCGGCCACGGCCCCGCTGATCGCGGCGCGCGGCCTGCACATGGCCTATCGCGTCGGGCGCGGGCAGATGCTGCGCGCGCTGGACGGGGTGTCGCTGGCGGTACAGCCCGGCGAGGTGCTGGGGCTGGTCGGCGAATCCGGCTGCGGCAAATCGACGCTGGGGCGGTGCCTGCTGCGGCTGGCGCGCCCCACGGCGGGGCAGGTCCTGTTCGACGGCACCGACATCACGGCCCTGCCCGAGCGCGCGCTGCGCCCGCTGCGGCAGGGCATGCAGATGGTATTCCAGGATTCCCAGGCCGCGCTCAACCCGCGCCGGCGCGCGGGCGACCTGATCGCCGAGCCGCTACGCGTGCATCGCACGCCCGACGGCCGCCGGCGCGGCGCGGCCGAAATCGCCGCCCGGCTGGCCGAACTGATGGAGCTGGTGGGCCTGCCGCAGGCGGCGCTGGCCCGCTATCCGCATGAATTTTCCGGCGGCCAGCGGCAGCGCATCAATATCGCCCGCGCCCTGGCGCTGTCCCCCCGGCTGGTGGTGGCGGACGAACCCGTTTCGGCCCTGGACGTGTCGATCCAGGCGCAGATCGTCAACCTGTTCGCCGACCTGCGCGACCGGCTGGGCCTGACCTACGTCTTCATCGCGCACGACCTGGCGGTGGTGCGGCAGATCTCGACCCGCGTCGCGGTGATGTATCTGGGGGCGATCGTCGAAATCGGTCCCGCCGACACGGTGCTGCACACGCCCGCGCATCCCTACACGGCGGCCCTGCTGGCGGCCGTTCCCATGGTGGCGTTTCCCGAAGGGGGGCCGGGAGCGGCGACACGCGCGGGCGGCCACGCGCCGCCCCTGCGCGGCGACGTGCCCAGCCCGGTGTCGCCGCCGCCCGGCTGCCGCTTCAACACGCGCTGCCCGATCGCGCAGGATCGCTGCCGGACCGAACCGCCGGCCCTGCGCACGGTCGCCGGCCGGTCGGTCGCCTGCCATTTCCCGCTGGGCGGCTGAAACCGGCCGGCCCGGCGGATGCGCCTGCAGGGCAGGGCGGCCTTGCATGCTGTTGCCGATACGTTACGATCCGCCGGGCGGGTGGAGGCATGACGATGGCAGGCGGCTGGATCGGGCGCAGGGACATGATGGCCGGCATCGGCGCCGCCGGCCTGCTGGGCGGACGGGCCCGCGCGGCGGCCCAGCCGTTCCGGTTCCTGACGAACTGGTACGCGCAGGCCGAACATGCGGGGTTCTACCAGGCAGCGGCCAAGGGGTTCTACGCCGCCGAGGGGCTGGACGTGACGATGGAGGCCGGCGGCCCGCAGGTCAACGGCGCGCAATTGCTGCTGGCCGGGCATTACGACATGATCATCGGCGGCGCGGACGAGGCCATGACCGCGCGCAGCCGCGGCATGCCGATGACCGCCGTCGCCACGACCTTCCAGAAATCGCTGGGCGGGCTGCTGACCCACGCCGATATCGGCCGGCTGGAGGACCTGCGCGGCCACACGATCCTGCTCAGCACCGAGGTACGCGCCGCGGTATGGCCCTATCTGCGCCGGCGCTTCGGGTTCGATGACGGGCAGGTGCGGCCCTACGCCTATGACATCCGGCCCTTCGTGCTGGATCCGGGGGTGGCGATCCAGGCTTTCGCCACCTCGGAACCCTATGCGGTGCAGCAGAAGGGCATCCCGTATAAATTCTTCATGCTGGCCGATTACACCGTCGAGAATTACGGCAACGCGCTGGTGACCACCGAGGCGGTGCTGGGGACCAGGCGCGATGCGATCGCCCGGTTCCTGCGCGCCAGCATGCGCGGCTGGGCCGACTGGCTGGCCCATGATCCGTCGCCCGCCAATAACGCGATCCGCAAGGCCAACCCGATGATGTCCGAGGCGCAGATCCTGTGGTCGCGCGGGATCTTCCTGTCGCTGGGGGTCTTCGGCGCCGCCGGCACGCCGATCGGCCCGATGGCGCCCGCCCGCTGCCGCGCGGTGCGCGACTTCCTGGTCGCCGCCGGCCTGCTGCCGCCGGACGCGGACTGGACCCGCGCCTGCGATTTCTCCTTCAACCCGGCGATGGACGCGCGCCTGCCGGCGATCTGACCTGGCAAGGGCGCCATGGGCTTCACCCGCTTTAATCGCGCGGTTGACCGCCGCCCAAACGCCGTCGCCCCCTCCATCCTCACCACCGCAGCCCCCGACCCGACAGCCTGCTGAAGCTTTCCGCCAAGGTGAAGGGACGTTCTTTTCAGCGCCAGGCTGATCGGCTAGAGCATCATCCGATCAGATGGAATCATCTGATCGGATAAAGATGCTCGCCAAAACAATGATCTAGAGCCGTATCCGTGAACCAGTGTGAACGGATACGACTCTAGGGACGGATCATGGTGAACAAAAATCAGAAAACGAGCGTGAAACGGGGCAAGGCGTGGCTTCAGGCAAACCCGACCGACCCGTCTTTTTCTCCCGAGACGTCACCGTTCTTCCATCTTTCGCGTCTGGTGGGGCTGTACCACCTGCGAATGGACGCGCATCTGAAGCCGATCGGCATGGATGTGCCGCGTTGGCGAGTCATCAATATCCTCCATGAACACGAATGCGCGACGATCAGCAAGATCGCCGATCTCGCTGTGATTCGCGTTTCGACCATGACGAAGCTCGTCTATCGCATGGAGCGCGAAGGGTTGGTGGTCACGTCGATCGCTCCGCATGACGGACGCGTCACCGAAGTCCGTCTCACCGAGAAGGGGCGCAACTCGCTCGATCAGGTACGCGCGAAGGCCGGATTGATCTTCGAGCGGGCGTTTCACGACATCGATGACGCCGACCTTCAAGCCCTGATGACGCTTACCCGGCGGATCTACGACAACATATATTAAAAATATGTAATATGTAATAATCAGTGGAAATGTCCAACATTCCGATCTAGCATCAAGTGATGCCGCTGTCGGTGCCGATGGCCGACGCGTTGGAGGGGGGCATGATTGTTTCCATAGAGGCGCTCCGTCTGGCTGCGCGGCGCATATTGCCGCGATGGCTGTTCGATTACGTCGATGGCGGGGCTTATTCCGAAACGACGATGCGCCGGAACCTTGCTGCGCTCGTCGAGCGATATTTCGTGCCGCAGGTCTTGCGGGGCATCTCGCGTCCCAATGCGCGCACGACGCTTTTCGGACATCAGCAGGACGTCCCGGTGATGCTGGCGCCGGTCGGCATGGCGGGCATGCTCTCGCCCCAGGGAGAAATCAAGGCGGCACGCGCGGCCGCGCGACAAGGCGTCACGGCGTGTCTTTCCCACTTTTCGATCGTGTCCGTGGAAGATGTGGCCCGGGTCGTGGATCCCGTTTCCCTGGCGTTTCAGCTCTATATCTTTCGCGATCGCGACCTGACGCGTGACATGGTTTCGCGCGCGTGGGCGTGCGGTATCCGCACGCTCGTCGTGACGGTGGATACTCCGGTCACGCCCATGCGCGCGCGTGATGCCCGCAACGGGTTTCGCAACCTCTCCCGCCTCTCGGCACGCCATGTCGGCCATATGGCGCTGCGCCCGGCCTGGAGTTGGGCGGCTGCCCGCCGAGGCGGCCGAACGATGGGCAATCTCGATCGGTATGGAATGGGCACCAATCTGTTCGCGCAGGCCGCCACCATCGCGCGTGAACTCGACCCCGATATCGGTTGGCACGATCTGGCATGGCTGCGCGATGTCTGGAAGGGGAAGCTTGTCGTGAAGGGCGTCATGCTTCCCGAGGACACCGTTGAATGTGTGCGGATCGGAGCAGAGGGAATCGTCATTTCCAATCACGGCGGCCGTCAGCTCGATGGCGCCGTTGCCGGGTTTGACGTGCTGGAGGAAAATGTCAGAGCCGCTGGCGGCCGCGCGCAAATGGTGGTCGATGGCGGCTTTCGCTACGGCAGTGATGTGGTCAAGGCGCTCGCCCTGGGTGCGTCCGGCGTCATGCTTGGCCGCCCATACGCGTACGGTTTGGCTACCGACGGGGAGCAGGGCGTGGTCGACGTCTTGGAGTATTTCCGGCAAGGCATTCACTCGACCATGACATTGCTTGGCCTGGGTGATCTTTCCGTTGTTAAGGACATTCGGATGACATCTTTCGATAAATAAATATGAATCGAAACCAATTCTCTGGTAAAAACGCGGATTCATGTATCAATTTTCTGTTGATACTACAGTTATTTCTATTCTATATTTGTGTTTTTCTGTAATTTCTTGCCGATTAACAGAGATCAGGGTGCGGCGTCGCGGGCATCAAAATGAATCGAAATCACAACAAAAAACTAGACATATCAGTGGAATCTTCTAATAATATTTTAGTCGCCGAATCGAAATGAAATGCGCCCCGTCTGCACGCCGTGCGGTCGGGAGTGCCATGAGCATATCGAGGCGGCTGGCGGGCCGTTACGGTCCCACATCCAGATTCTGCGCCTCGGCTCAATATTGCCTCTGGGCGGTATTATAATGAAGGAATAACGACATGCGTCGTATTGCATCGGGATTTTCGGTAGGGTGTGCTGATGGTCGCGCACGGCGCGTGTTGCGTACCATCATGTTGTGCGGGGGCACATCCCTCTTCGCTTTATCTGCCTTTATCCCGCAGGCCAGCGGGCAGACGATCCCGCCATCCGGCAAGCCCGCGGCAAAGAAAAGTCGGGTGGCCTCAAAGCAGCCCCAGGCGCCGCGCCTGGAGGAAGTGACCGTCACCGCGCGCAAAAGAGCAGAGCGGATCGAGCGCACACCGATCTCCATGACGTCGATCAGCGGAACCGAGCTTGCTGCGCGGGGCATCTCATCGATCGATAAAATCCAGAATCTTTCGCCCAATATCACATTCGGCAATGTTGCGTCGAATTCCGGCGTCGCCAACGCCGCGGCTGTCTTCATTCGCGGGATCGGGCAGACGGATTTTTCGTTTGGCGTGGATCCCGGCGTCGGTATGTATGTCGATGGCGTCTATGTGGGCAGCCCGGTTGGAGCGGTGCTCAATATGGTCGATATTTCGAATGTATCGATCCTGCGCGGTCCGCAAGGCACCTTGTTCGGACGCAACACGATCGGCGGTGCCGTATCCGTTTCGTCATTGACGCCGAACAGCACGCTGTCCGCGAAGGCCGACGTCAAATACGGGACGGGAAATCGCATCAATTCGCGGGTCTTCTTCAATGTACCGCTCTCCAGAACAGTGTTCGCGAACTTCTCGGTCGGGAGCTTCATGCAGGACGGCTACGTCCATGCGCCGTATCAGAAGAACCAGCGGGAACTGGGCAACCAGGATACGCTCGTATTCAAGGGGGCGTTGCGGTGGCACCCGATCGATAAGCTGAACGTCACACTTCGCGGGAACTGGGTCCGCGACCGCAGCAATGGCGCACCTTTCGTGACGACGGGGGTCAATCCCAGCAGCACGGGCAGCATGATCGCGCTCGCCAACCATATCGCGGGCGGCACGCTGACCAATTGTACCGCGCCTGGCTGTTTCAATTCCCGTTATTACAGCAAAAACACCAACTACGGAACGGGGCCGGATTATTCAAACCTGACCAGTTGGTCGACATCGGCCACGATCGACTATGACCTGTCGCAATATCTCGATCTCAAGTCCATTACCGCCTACAGCAAGAGCCTCGGAAAATTTGCTCAAGACCGTGACGCGTCTCCGCTTCCGGTGAATTATGTCGCCGATTTGTATCAGGAAAAGCAATTTTCCGAGGAGGTCCAGGCAACCGGGCGCGCGCTGAACAATCGCCTGCATTACGCCACCGGAATCTATTATTTCGATCAATCCGGATACGATATCGAGCCCAATCAATTTTATGTCCTGAGCCTCGTGAGTGGCGGCCAGTTCACGGACAAGAACTACGCCGGCTATGCCCAGGCGACCTATTCGATCACCAAAAAATTCAACATCACGGCGGGTGTGCGCTATACCGAGGACAATAAGAGCTTTCTGCCGAATCAGTATTATGTGAGCACGATCGGTGCGCCGATCCTGAGCATCCCGCCAGGCACGCGGATCGTGCCCTATGAACGATTCCACAACAATAACGCGCGCTGGACGCCGATGGTGAATCTGTCGTACCAGATCACGCCCGAGTTGATGGCGTATACGACCTTTTCGCAGGGCTTCAAGGGCGGTGGTTTCACGCAACGCCTCACGAATATCGCGCCGTCGCCGCCATCATTTCGGCCCGAAACTGTCAATTCCTTCGAGGGTGGCCTCAAATTCTATGGCCTGAACCATCGTCTTCGTCTCAGCGCCGCCGGATTTTTCACGTTCTATGATGACGTGCAGTTGCTCGTGGCGGACGCAACCCATATCGGTCCCTATTACACGAACGCGGGCAAGGCCCAGATTTCGGGCTTCGAGCTGGAAGGACAATACGCGCTGGGTGATGGCTGGACGGCACTTGGCTCGCTCGGGATGACAGACGCGCATTACACCCAGTTGAACAACACCGTTCAGGGCCTGACGCTGAACTCGATGTTCACCCTCGTGTCGAAATGGACGGCCAATCTCGGGATGGCCAAGCGCATCGATCTTGGCCGCTATGGAACAATGACGCCGAGAGCCGACGTGTCGTACAGGTCGCGCTATAATGCGGACCTCAACGCAATTCAGTATAATACTTTAATCCAGCCGAAGTACATATTGGTCAATCTAAGCACACGCTGGGCGAGCAGGAACGAACGTTATTATTTCCAGGTCGGATTGGATAATGCGACGAACGAAAAATTCATGGCGTGGGGCAGTTACTCGGCCAGCTTCGGCAATTACCTGAAATCATTTGACCGCGGTCGTCAGTGGTATTTCCAGGGCGGTGTTTCTTTCTGAGAGCGACGTGCGGCGGCCATGGCGCGGCCGTCACGAAGGTCGAACAGATTTTGGTGGAAATATCCACTAAATGCGACTAGCATGCCCGTGTTGCTGGGGGCTCTCGGGCATATCTGGCGGTGTGGTTGTGTTCGGTCCGTCTCTGTGCCGAACAGATCGTCAACGCGCGACGCATCCGGGATGGCGTTCTGGAGTGGAAATCTTGTGGTCATGCTAAGAAAAATCACCGCGAACGAAGATAAAATCGCATGCGGCCCCGACTTCGACATGTTTCTGCGCGACGTGCGTGCGCGGGCGTTGGAATTCCGGCGGGCGCGCCATATTCCCATTGATGTCATCGACGAATTCAAACGGTTCGGGGTGTATCGCGCCCTTGTGGCGCGTCGTTTCGGCGGCATGGAAGCGTCTGCGGCGGCGTTTCTTGAACTGATCGAGACCATCGGCCACGCGGATGCTTCGGCCGGCTGGGTGGCAAGCTTCGGCGTCTCCGCGACCTATCTTGCGGCGTTGCCGATCCCGACACTCGAGGAAATCTATCGCGAAGGCCCGAATGTGGTGTTCGCGGGGGCGATCTTCCCCCCGCAGAAGGCGGAGCAGGACAATGGCGACGTGCTGGTAAGCGGGCGTTGGCCATTCGCCAGCGGGTGCATGGGGGCGTCCCTGATCGGTGTCGGCATAGCGCTTTCGGAAGAAAGTGGAGGATTGCCGCGCACGGCGGTGATGCCGGCCGCCTCGGTGCGGATCGAGGAAACCTGGGATACGATCGGTCTCGGCGGGACCGGGAGTCACGATGTGGTGGTCGAGAACGTTCGCGTTCCGGCGTCATGGACGTTCATCCGGGGCGGCACGCCGACAATCGACAGGCCCATCTATCGCTATCCGTCCCTTGGCTTGGCCGCGCAGGTTCTGACGGCCGTGGGGCTGGGCTGCGCGCGCCGTGCGCTGGACGAAGCGACCGCCATGGCGGGCGGAAGGCGCTCGATCACGGGCGCGCCGGTGATGGCGGATCGCCCGCATGTCCAGGCCGAACTGGCAGAGGCGGAGGCGATGCTGTCCAGTGCCCGAAGCTTTTTCTATGCGGTGACGCATGAGGCATGGGACCTTCTTCTGGACGGGGGACAGGTGCCCGAATCACTGGCCAATCGCATTCGCCTCGCCGCCACGCACGCGGCGCAGGTTTCCGCGCAGGTCGCGCGCCACTGCTTCGCGCTGGGCGGGATCGCCGCCGTGCAGAGCGACCACATCCTTGGGCGCTGCATGCAGGATTGCGCCGTCGTGGCGCAACACGCCTTCATGGCAAAGGGTAATTACGAGGCCGCCGGTCGCATCATGCTCGGACGCGACGCGCGGCCCGGCTATCCCTAAGCGTAAAGCAGCGGATTATTGCGTCTCAAATCAGGGTGGAACAGCCTATGAATGATCTTCCAGATCCGAAAACGCTGCTCGGGGCCGATCGCGCCGACGGCTCGATCTACAGCGATCCGATGTTATACGACATGGAAATGGACCGCATTTTCATGCATAACTGGATATGGGTCGCGCATAGAAGCGAACTTCCCGAACCGGGCGATTTCATCACGACCTTCGTGGGGCCGCACCCCGTCATCGTCTCGCGCGACCGCAAGGGGGCCGTGCATGTGATGCTCAATCGCTGCCGCCACCGCGCGGCCACGGTCTGCGAACTCAAGAAGGGCAGGACGGCCAGCTTCGTCTGCCCCTATCACGGATGGGCCTATGGGCTGGATGGCGCGTTGCGCGGCGTTCCGCAGCAGGAGGGCTATACCGGGCAGCTCGACAAATCCGAATTTCCGCTCGTCTCATTAAGGGTCGAGGAATATAATGGTCTGATCTTCGCGACCTTCGATGCGGCCATCATGTCGCTCGACGCCTGGCTCGGCAAGGCCAAGCCGTGGATCGACCTGTTCATGAAGCAGGGCGCGGGATGGCCGGTCAAGACGATGGGGGAACATAAATTCACGTTCCCCGGCAACTGGAAGATCCAGCTCGAAAACACGACCGACGCCTATCATTTCCCAATCGTGCACAAATCCTTCCTCGACTCCGTCGATCAGGAAACGCAGGATATCCTGACCTTCGGCGGCGGAAAGGGCTTTGTGGAGGATCTGGGGCACGGCCACTCGGTCATGGTCATGATCCCCGATCTGGTCGATCTCGAAGACAATCTCGAAGCCCCCATCCCGGAACGATTCGCCGCACTCGCGGCGCAACTCGGGCAGGAATACCCGCCCGCGCAGGTGCGTCGCATCGTGCGCGCGGTCGGCGGTTCGGGATTCAATCTCAACCTGTTTCCGAATCTCGCCTGTTCCATGGCCTTTTTCCGCGTATTGCGGCCGCTAGGCGTCTCGCAGACAGAAATCCGCCATATCGCTATCGGCATGGATGGCGGCCCGGACATCGCGAACCAGGTGCGCCTGCGCCTGCATGAGCATTTCCAGGGGCCGATGGGTTTCGGCACCCCGGATGACGCGGAAGCCTGGGACCGCGTGCAGCGCGGCTCGCTGGCCGGGCGCGACATCGCCGTGCTTCTTAATCGCGGGATCGGACATGAGTCACGGCGCGAGGATGGAAATCTCTTCAGCGACGTCAGCGCGGAGACGGGCATGCGCGCGGCCTATCGGCAATGGCTCGTGGCGATGACCGGGGAGGCCGGGGCATGAGCATCACGCTCGATGAGGCGATCGCGCTCGTCACGCTGGAAGCGGACCTGCTTGATCACGGCCAGTTCATGGAATGGCTCGGGCTCTACACGGCGGACGGGCGTTATGTCGTGCCGATCGATCCGGATGTGGACGATTTCGAGAGCGTTCTGAACTACGCCTATGACGACGCGGAGATGCGCAGGAAGCGCGTCGAACGCCTGCTGGGCGGGCGCTCGATCTCCGCGGCTCCGCCGGCGCGCACAGTCAGGCTGCAAGCGCGCTATCGCATGCTGGAAAGCGATGACACGCACTGCACATTCCGCTGTGCGCAGCATCTGACCGAACTGCGGCAGGGGCGCGAGCGCGATTATGCCGCCAATGTGACTTATCGGCTGGTGCGGACGCCGGACGGGCTGAAGATCGACCTCAAGGTGATCCGCCTGCTCGGTTCGACGGAAGCACTCACTGCCGTGAGCTACATCCTGTGACGCGGGCGGCACTGGTCACCGGGGCGGCGAGGGGGCTGGGCGCCTCTATCGCCGAACGTCTCGTCGAGGCGGGATATCGCGTCGCGATCGGCGACGTGGACCTCGACGCGGCGCGGGCCCGGGCCGAACAGCTTGGCCACGGCGCGATTGCGGTGAAGCTCGATGTGGCATCGGAATCCTCCGTCGAGGCAGCGTTCGATGCGGTCGAGCAGGCGGTGGGACTGCCTTGGCTTTTGGTGAACAATGCCGCGATCATGAAGGCGCAGAAGGTTCTTGATATCGACATCGAAACCTTCGATGCCGTCATCTCCGTCAATCTGCGCGGGACGTTCCTGGCATGCCAGCGCTTCGCGCGCCGCCTGCGCGTACAGGACAAGGGCGGCCGGATCGTCAATATCGGGTCGCTGGCCGGAGAAAATGGCGGCACGGCGACGGGCGCGCATTATGCCGCCTCCAAGGGAGGCGTGCACACGCTGACGAAAGTCTTCGCGCGTGACCTCGCGCCGTTCGGCGTAACCGTGAACACCATCGCGCCGGGACCGCTGGACCTGCCGTCGATCGCGGAGACGATCGGCGCGGAAAATGTGCCTCGCGTGGTCGCGAACATTCCGACCGGCGCCCTGGGTGACCCGCGTACTGTGGCGCGCATGGTCGTGGAGTTGGCGCGCCCCGACGCGGCGTCCATCACAGGGGCCACCATCGACATCAATAGCGGGCTCTTCATGCGATGAACACCACCGGAATCACGGGTCCGATCGAGGTCCAGGTCGGCATGGTCGAGACATTGGGCCAGGTGCTGTGCTTCGACCTTCTGCCACTCGGGGGTGCGCTGCCACGCTGGCAGGCCGGCGCCCATATCGACCTGTTCCTCGGTGACGGTTTGGTTCGTCAATATTCGCTGTGTGGCGATCCCGCCGATGTCAGCCGCTATCGGCTCGCCGTGCTGCTCGAGGCGGAATCGCGCGGCGGCTCCCGCGCGGTGCATCGCCTCGTGACCCCCGGCACGCGCCTCAGGATCGCGCCACCGCGCAATCTTTTTCCCCTTTCCGCCGGCGCGCGCCATTCCGTCCTGATCGGGGGTGGGATCGGCATCACGCCGCTGATCGCCATGGCGTACGAACTCCATGATCGCGGAGAGACGTTCACGCTGCACTACGTCGCACGGGATACGGTTTTTGCGCCGGTGCTGGCCCAATCTCCCTTCGCGGATGCTGTGCGGATCCACGATCGTGGCAATGCCGCCACGCCACGGTTCGCGCCCGGCTCCGCGCTGGCCTCGGGCTACGATCCCAACGAGACGCACGTCTATGTGTGTGGGCCGATCGGTCTGATGGACGCGGTGGCCGATGCAGCCAATCAGGCGGGCTTTCCCCAGGCGAACGTGCATCGCGAGGCGTTTTCCGCTCTCCCCGTCGCGGGCGGTAGAAGTTTCGAGGTTCTGGCGGCGAAATCCGGCGTGCGCGTTCGGGTCGGCGCGGAGGAGGCGATCACCACAGCGCTGGCCCGCGGCGGGGTTCGGATAACGGTCAGTTGCGAGCAGGGGATCTGCGGCACCTGCGTCGTGAACCTCCTTGAAGGCGACGCCGATCATCGCGACGAGTACCTGACCGAGGACGAGCGCACCGACCAGATCGCGCTGTGCTGCTCCCGCGCGCATTCCCCGCTTCTGGTGATCGACGCGTGACGGCCGGCGCGCCCAGGATCTGCGTCGCGGGTGTCGGGGCGCTTGGCGGGTTGCTGGCCGCCATGCTGGCCCGCACGCAGCCGCATCTTTCGGTCGTCGCGCGCGGGGAAACGTTGCGGCGCATTCGCAGCGACGGCCTGGTGCTGCATGACGGCACGCAGACGCATGTCGTGCGCCCCCCGGCCGACATCCGCGCCCCCGACGCGGTGCAGGACATCATCATCCTGGCGGCAAAGGCGCATCAACTTCCCGCGTTGGCGGAGACGGTTGCGCACGCGGTGGATTCCCGCACGATCATCGTCCCCGTCGTGAACGGCGTGCCGTGGTGGCTGACGGCCGGCGACGGCAACCCGCTTGGTGTCGCGCGCAGCGTCGTGGATCCGCACGACGTGCTGGCGCGGACATTCCCGGCCCCGGGAGTGGTCGGGTGCGTGGCCTATGCTTTCGCGTCCTCCGATGCGCCAGGCGTCGTGCGCTCGCTCAGGCCGCCCCTTCTACTGCTGGGTGATCCTTCATGTGAACCCGCCTATCCGCCGCGTGTCCGGATCGTCGAGGAAATTTTCCGCGCGGCCGGGATTGGAATCCGCCTCTGCCCCGAGATCGCGCGCGAGGTCTGGAGCAAACTCGCGGCCAATCTCGCCACCAATCCCCTATCGGTCGTCTGCGAGGCCGACCTGACAACCCTGGCGGCAAGCGAGACGATGCGGGCGCTCATGGGCGACGTGCTGCGCGAGACCATTGCCGTGGGAGAGGCGTACGGCATCGCCCCGCTCAAGACCGTCGAAGAGCTTCTGGGGGTCATTATCGGCGCGGGCGGCCATACGACGTCGATGCTCCAGGATTATCGCGGAGGGCGTAGCTTGGAATTGCCTGCGATCGGCCATGCGGTCATGGCCCTGGCCGCGGCGCGGGGCGTTCCCACGCCGAACGCCGCCGCAATGGTCAGGATCGCGGATTTCAAATCCATCCAGCGCACATAGGACAACAACAGGAGAAACACATGTCTGTGGACGTCAGCGCAGAAGAGGCACGGCTTCGGATCCGCCTCGCCGAATGTTATCACCTCATCAATTACCATGGCTGGACGGAGATGATCTTCAATCATATCTCCGTTCGCCTGCCGGGTGAGCCGACGCGCTATCTGGTGAACGCATTCGGCTTGAATTATGACGAGATCACACCGGACAATCTTCTGACCGTCGACGCGGCTGGTCATTTGATCGGCGAAGCACCTCATAAACCCAATCCCGCGGGTTTCGCCCTGCACGGCGCCATTCACGCGGCGCGCAACGACATTCATTGCGTCATTCACACGCATACGAACGCGGTCTGCGCGGTTGCCATGAAGCGTGACGGCTTCAGCCACGACAATTTCTATGGTGCCCAGTTGTTCGGGCGCGTCGGATATCATGCGTTCGAAGGCATCACGCTGTATGACGAGGAGCGCCCGCGCATGCTGGCGAGCCTGGGCGACAAGCATGTCCTGGTGTTGCGCAACCACGGTATCGCGGTAGGCGAAAGCGACATCGCGCGAACGTTCTTCCTGCTCTGGATCGTCCAGCGCGCGGCAGAGATACAATGCCATGCGGGCATGGTGCCGGGGGCCGACGTCACGATTTCCGACGATATCAAACGCGCATGCTCGCGTGACGCAGCGACCCTGATCGCCAAATCCTCCGCCGCGGACAAGATGTTTGACGCGGCGGTCCGGAAGATGCGCAAGGAGCGCGGACCCTTGTGGGCCGGTGATCGGGCATGATTTCCGTCACCTCCGATGATTTCCGTCGTGCGATGGCCCATTTCGCGACCGGGGTCGCGGTGGTGACCACGACCGGCGCGGAGGGCGAGCAGGGGGCGACGATCAGTGCCTTGAGTTCCGTCTCGCTTGATCCCCTGACGCTTTTGATCTGCCTGAACCGGCGCAGTGCGACCTGTCGGTCGATCGAGAAGAGCCGGCGCTTCGGCATCAGTATCCTGGCCAGCCATCAGGAGGCGATCGCGCGGCGCTATGCGATGCCTGCCCAGGACAAAATCGTTGGCGAGGACGAAGTGCGCCATCCGGACGGGACGTTATTTATCCAAGAGGCACTGGTTCATATCGGTACGGAAGTGATCGAAACCTTGCGCGGGGGCACCCATGAGATCTTTCTGGCGCGGCCGGTGCATGTGACGATGAATCCCGACCCGGATGTGGGGCCGCTGCTCTATTTTCGCGGCGCCTTCGACTTGACGTCATCGTGACAAGTCCCGAGGAGGTTTTGTGATGGACGATAAACCGTTGGATCTGGCCGCCAGGGCCGTGGCGCGCATCGAGCGTCATGAAGCCCGGGTGCGCGCCTTCACCTCTTACGATCCGGCCCGGATACGCCTGCAGGCCGAAGAGGCGCCGGACGGACCGCTCCGCGGGTTGAGCGTGGGCGTCAAGGACATCATAGAGACGCGGGACTATCCGACCACGCATGGCTCGCCGATCTATGCGGCCAATCATCCAAGCAGCGACGCGGCCTGCGTCGCCCTGTTGCGGCAGGCGGGCGCGCTGTGCGTGGGCAAGACCGTGACGACCGAGTTTGCCTTTTTTCGTCCGGGAGCAACCGTCAATCCGTATGACGTCGCGCGCACGCCCGGAGGATCGTCCAGCGGTTCGGCGGCGGCGGTCGCGGCGGGGATGATCGATCTGGGCCTGGCCTCGCAAACGGCAGCGTCCCTGACCCGGCCGGCTTCGTATTGCGGGATCGTCGGCTTCAAGCCGTCGTACGGTCGCTATGCGCTGGCGGGCGTAAAGAGCCTCGCGCCGTCTTTCGATACATTGGGGACGCTGGCAGCCGATGTCGAAACCGTGGCCCGGGCCGATGCCGTCCTGAAGGGGCCGGTGCCCGCCGCGACAACGCTTGCCGCCCGCCCGCCTGCGCGCATCGGCGTCTGCCGGACGCCATGGTGGTCGCATGCCGAGCCGGGCACGCGCGCGGCAATGGAGGTGGCGGCCGAGTGCTTTCGCGCGCACGCGCACGTCGAAGACGTCGATTTGAGCGATTACGCGCTCGCCGCGGATATGCACGTCACGATCATGAGTTACGAGGCGGCGCAGTCGCTGGCCTGGGAATATGCCGCGCGGAAAGAGCGTCTGAGCCCGCAGATCACGCAGTTGATCGAAACCGGCCGCGCGATCGCATACGACACCTATCGGGACGCCTTGCGGCAGGCGGCGACGCTGCGCGAACGGATCGCGGGCGTGTTCGACGGCTTCGACGTGCTGCTGGCGCCGGCAGCACCGGGCGAGGCGCCGCTGCGCGAGACAGGAACGGGCAACCCCATTTTCAGCCGTCTCTGGACATTGCTGCGGCTGCCGACCGTCACCTTGCCCGGCCCGACGGGCGAGAACGGTCTGCCCGTAGGCGTGCAGCTTCTGGCGCGTCTTGACGCCGACGAGGATCTTCTCGATTGGTCTGCATGGGCGGAGAAGATTCTTCCGCAGCGCCCCCGTCCGGCTATTTGCGGGGTCGCGTGATGACCGTGCACGACATGGAAGCACGCATCGCGGCCCTGGCGGCGCGGGTCGAGGACCTGTCGGCCGAGTCGGAGATACGGAAAATACAGGCACGCTACATGTTCTTGTGCGACACCCCGTGCCCCGAAGCCGGGGTCCGCACCGATGCCGAGCGTATCGCACGGATCATGGATCTGTACACCGAGGACGCGGTCTGGGAGGGCGTTGGCGAGTATTACAATACCCAATTCGGCCGGCGCGTCGGGAAAGCGGAAATCCGCGCGCATTTCGAAGCCTTCTGGGGCCAGAAACGCGACCCGGAATTGCTGCTGAACGTGCATTATTTGACGTCCGAGCAAATTCACGTCCAGGGCGACCGGGCAGACGGTCAATGGGTGCATTGCCAGCCCTGGATCTTCAGTGACGGCTCGTCCCTGCTGCGGTCGAGCCGCCTGAATAACCTGTTTCGGAAAATCGACGGGGTGTGGAAGATCGCGCGTACCCGGACGGAGAACGTCTTCGTGGCGCCGCTCCGTCCGGGTTGGGCGGAAAGCATTCCGACCCGGTCATTCCTCATGAACCCGTAATTCCACATTCATCCGACAGGAGCATTATCTTGGACCATCTCGAAACCGCAGTACGGGACGAAATCGTCGCGCTGCATCACTTACTGCAAGCCTGGTTCCGCGCCGAGGGCGATGACGATTCCGGCCCGATCCTGGCGCGCTTCGATCCTGGCTATACGATGATTGGCGCCGCCGGGCGCGTCATACGCCTGGACGGCTTCGCCAAGGCGCTCCCGACATTCCGGGGGGCTCGGCCGGGACTGGTGATGGAGATCCATGACGTGCAGGTGTGCCATAGGTTCGATGGCGGCGTCCTGGCTCTCTATCGGGAGGTGCAGAGTCAAGGCGACACACGCAACGCGCGCTGGTCGAGCGTGCTGTTCGTGACAAGTTCCGACGGAAAGACGCTTTTATGGAAGCATCTCCAGGAAACATTCCTGCCCTGATCCAATCGTCGCTATCAGGGGTTTTCGCCAAGGGCCGCGGCGGCGTCCCCATATCCGGGACGTGCCGCGGCGCTCTCGATAGCCGGGTTCAGACGCCCCGACAGATAGATCAGCAGCGCCGCGAGCACGCTCGCACCCCCTGCGACCAGCGCGAGCGCGTATGCGACGCCGCCGGTGCCAGTGAAGACACGGTCGTCGAGATAGCCGATCAGCATCGAACCGCCCGAGAGCCCGATGAGCGAGTTGCACAGCAGCAGAACGGCCGAAAACTGCGACCTCAGCATCTTCGGCACGATCTGTTGCAACACGATGGCGGAAGGCGGCATGGGAAAGGAAGCGAAGAAGAACGTGACGCTCATCAGCGCGACGCAGAGCATTTCGTTCGCAACCGACATCGCGAGAATCAGCGTTGCGGCCGCGCAGAGAGAACCGACAAGCCCCGCCTTGACTGGAGCGTTGTCGATATGGCGGGTATTGAGCGCGTCAATCAAGCGGCCGCTCGTATAGGCTCCGCCACATCCGCAAACGATGACGATGACGCCCATCATCTCTCCGACCAGCGCATGCGGCATATGATAGGCCCGCATGAAGAAGGCCGGGGTCCAACTCATCAGTGAGAAGAGCGTGACGGCCGTGCTCGAATATCCAAGGAAATGGGTGAAAAAGAAGGCCGGATATTGCCGGAAGAACGTGGTCGCGCTCGGGCCGGGCTTGAAATGCGCGAAGGGCGCGCGCGGACCGGGCTCCTTGACGAAAATCGCGATGACGGTTGCCAGGGGAATGCCGGGCAGCCCGACGGCGATGAAGCAGAGCTTCCACGAGCGGATGCCGTGCCAGCTTTGCGCGCCGTGGATCGCCGACAGCAGGGCTCCGCCGCAAAGATAGGCCAGTCCAGCGCCGACGAAGGATCCCAGCGAAAAGAGCGCGAGGGTACGCCCCAGCCGCCGCGGCGGAACGATATCGGCAAGAAACGAATAGACGGCGGGCACGAGCGCCGCCTCGCCGGTGCCGACGACCATGCGGCAGAAAAACAATTGCCGGAAATTGTGGGACAGGCCGCAGCCCAATGTGGCGAGGCTCCAGACGGCGATCCCGGCCGCGATGATCGGCGGCCGCCTGATGCGATCGCTCAGGGCCGAGATCGGTAGACCGAGTATGGCGTAGAGAGAGGCGAAGGCGAGGCCGTTCAATATGGAGAATTGAAAATCCGTGAGGAAAAGGTCATGTTTTACCGGTGTGATGAGCAAGGAGAGGATTTGCCGGTCCACGAACGAGAGCACGTAGGCTATCGCGAACAGGAAGATCAGTGATCGTGCCGATAGGGATTTCATCTCATCCGCCTTACCCAAACGATTGTTTCGATAATAGGAATATTCCTGTGAAATGTCCATTAAAATGATCGTCGCGGGAGTAAGGCTTGCACGATAATGTTCGCCAATCACGATGGAAGGGCAGCTTCATCCCGTTCGACCGATCGCAGCCGTATCGTCTGCCGCCGGATCTGAAATCGTGACTGCCGGCGCACGGGCGGCAAGGCGCGGTATCATCCGCGCCTGATGCGGCCGCTGCCGATTGATGCCTGTGCAAACGGCGTATTCCCGTCCCGTCGGATCGAACGGGCGACGCATCGCGACAGATCGCGCGAAAGACGTGCGCGAGAGGGATAAAGATGCTCTAATTCTGCCGAAGGGCCCGCGCGGGCTCGGCGCCGGCCACGCGCAAGGTTTGGCCGATCACGGTGATGAGGGCCATTGCCGCGGCGGCCAGGCCGACGGCTATGAAGAATCCGGGTGCCAGCGCGATCCGCTGATCGAACCCGGCCAGCCAGACGCGCATCAGCACCCAGGCGATGGGCCATGCGATCAGGTTGGCCAGCAGGACCGGCCGGATGAATTGCCCGCTCAGCAGCAGCAGGATGTCGCGCGCGCGGGCGCCCATGACCTTGCGGATGGCGATTTCATGCCTCCGGCGCGACAGGGTGAACGCCGACAATCCGTAAAGTCCCAGACAGGCGATCAGGATCGCGATGGCGGCGCCGATCGCGAACAGCCTGCCGTGATTCAGGTCCGCCCGGTAATCGGCGGCGAAAATATCCGGGACGCCGGTGCCGTCGAACGGGACATCGGGCGCGATCGCCCGCCAGGCGGCGCGCAGCCGCCGCATCGCGACGGGCTGGGGCATGCCGGCATAGCGGATGCTGGCCGCCACATAATCGATCGGCCGGCGCGTACCAATGAAGATCAGCGCCGCGACCGGGCTGTGCATGTCTTTGAAGCGTACGTCGTCGATCACGCCGATGACCCGGTACGGATGGTCCATCCCTTCCTCGCGCACCAGCCGGCCGATGGCCTGATCCGGCGTGGCGAAGCCGAAATCATGCGCGGCCAGGCGGCTGATGACGATATTGCGGATCGCATCGCCGCTCTTGCCCGTGTCCGGGTAATCGTCGCCATGGGCCGCGTCGAACAGACGGCCGGCCAGCAGGCGCATATGATAGGTCGCGAAATAATCGGGCGTGGCATACCCCCAGTTCGCCGAAAAGCGGCTGGCCGATCCATCGCGGTACCAATTGTCGGAATCGGACAGATGGTGCGGAAACATGTCCGACCGCGTGGCCGAGACCACGCCGGGCACCTGGCGCAGCCGGTCGACGATGTCGGCCTGCCGCTGGCGCAGGCTGTCGTCGTCCAGGGCTGGAATGACGATGACGCCCTCCTGGCGCAGGCCGCGCTGGGCATCGCGCACGAAGGCGGCCTGGCGGGTCATGACCAGGGTGCAGATCGCCAGGACGATCGCGAAACTGAATTGCAGCACCACCAGCATGTTCCGGACAAGGGCCGCACGCCGGCCGCCGGCCGGCGTGCGGCTGGCGGCCAGGACCGGGGCAGGGCGGAACGCGGCCAGGACCAGCGCGGGATAGAGACCGGCCACCAGCCCCACCGCCAGAACGATCAGGACGACCAGCGGCAGCACGAAGGACATGTCCAACGCCACCGTCCAGCCGCTGAGCGTGTCGATCCAGGCAAGGCCGACCTCGACCATGGCCAGCCCGACGAGGGCGGAACACGCGACCAGGGCCAGGGCCTCGCCCATGAATTGCAGGACCAGGGCGCCGCGTGACGCGCCCATGACCTTGCGGATCGCGACCTCGCGCGCCCGCATGCCGGCGCGGGCGGTCGCCAGGTTGACGTAATTCACGATGGCGGTCGCAAGCGCCGCGATGCCCACCAGTTCGAGAATGGTGACAAGCTGGCGGCTGGTCCCGCTGCCGGTGATCGCGGCGTCATGAAAATGGACGTCCGGCAGGCCGACCAGCGTCAGGCCCGCCCCCGCGAAATCCTGCGCCAGGGCCGTCGCGGGCAGATGGGCCGGGTGGCGGGCGACATAGTCATGCAGGCCCGCGCCGATGGCGGCGACGGCGGCGGGATCGTCGACCCTGATCCAGATCGCGCCCCACTGGCTGCCCCAGTTGGTAAAGGGCAGCGTTGCGTACTGCTGCGACGGAAAGACGGTCAGGATGCCGAAATCGACGCTGCTGTTCGGGGGCGGGTCGGCATAGACCGCGGTGACGGTCGAGGGCGTATGGTCGTTGTCGATCTGCATCTGCCGGCCGACGGCCTGGACGGTGCCGAAATATCGGCGCGCGATCCGCGCCGGAATGACGATCATGCTCGGGCCGTCCAGATGCCGGCCGCGGGCCGGCCCGGCAACGATCGGCAGCGCGAAGACCGAGAAGAAATCCGGATCGGTCATGGTGACGGTTTCGGCCGCCAGTTGCTGCCCGACCCGGACGGGCATGGACGCGGAAAGCACGCGGACCGCGTGCGCGATGGCGGGAAAATCCTGCTGCAGAAATGGATAGGGCACGAAGCTGCTGCCCGGATTTTCGGACGGCGCACGACCGGCGGGGTGCCAGGACATGTCCAGCCGGTAGAGATGCCGCGCATCGGGAAGCGCGGTATCGAAGGATGTTTCGTACCGGACGATCAGGGCCAGCGTCAGGAACGTCGCGATGCCGCAGGCCAGTCCCAGCACATTGAGCACCGTATAGAGCCGGTGACGCTGCAACTGGCGTCCGAACGTCAGCAGCATGTTCGCGAACATCGCAGATCCTTTCCGGATGACCTTGCGACGAGTGTAACATCCGGACAGAAATTTTCTAACGCGTTGTTATGGAAAGAATTTTATGGAAATTACTCATCGCGCTGTCCGGAACCGGACAGTAAGAAACAACAGGCCACCCCAGGCCGGCCCCGGCCGCCGATAACCGGGGCGAGCAGGCGGGCGCCAGGTCGAGCAATACCTGACCCAGGCCCTGGACGCGCAATAGGCGTCCGGGTCGGCGTCAGCCGCCGCACGCAGGACGCGCATCGCCGATGCCGCGCGCCGGCCACGACCGGATGACCCGCATCTCGCGGCGGTGGAATTGGGCCTCGATGCTGCCGATCTTCAAAAGCGCGATGAGGTTCGCAGCCTCACACCGGACTATCCGACTTGAATACTGTCCCGAAAGACAGGCCACGGACCGCCGGCCAAGCGATTTTCAAGGTTGATCTCGGCCGGATAGCCACGCGCGAACGGGGCGCTCGGCTCGAGCCCATAGGCCGCCGGAAAGTCCGTTTGGAAATTGAGGTGGCGGTTTCGGCTGTAACGATTCATGCTCATCGATGACAAAGGTCGATCGCACGAAATGGGCGAACTGGTCAGCGCAGGAGGGACAGATGAAGGGTGGATGTCTTTGCGGAGCCGTGCGCTATATCGCTGAGGGTGAACCGCTCAGCAGCGGCATCTGCCATTGCGAGACCTGCCGGCGTGCCGCGTCGGCACCCCGGCTTCCCTTCGTCAGCGTCCCGTCCGCCGGCTTTCGCTACACAAGCGGCGCACCAATCGACTATATATCGTCACCCGGCGTTACCCGCAGCTTCTGCGGCCGGTGCGGGTCCCCTTTGACCTATCGCCGGGACGATACTCCTGGCGAACTCGACGTCATGACGGTGAGCTTGGATAACCCGAACACGATCCGTCCAACCTTCCATGTCTGGACGGGCGAGGCGCTTGACTGGGACCAGATAACGGGGGAGCTTATAAGCTATGTGCGATCATGCACCGAATGAGAGTCCGGTATAGACAGGAGGGACCGCCTCCCGCTTCTGGTCGAGGAATGCCGAACCCGGCAAAAGGCCGTAGCGTCAAAAGAAAGCGTTGAAGGCGAACTGAGGAACCATCGTCGCGGCGGCATTACGGCCAGCCACGGTGGCGGAAAACCCCATGATGATCCCAAAGCGGGATGACCAGTTATATTCAATGGCGGGCGCGATATTCCACGATACCGATGGGGGAAGACGCCGCGCAGGATTCTGAAAATCGGTTGTGTCGGCGCAAACGACCGACGATGCCGAGAAATCACGAGCGATATCGAACGCAAGAACGAACTGTCGCGTCAAGGCCAATTCTCCTGACACGCCGGCTTCGGCCGTCATGCCGACAATAACATGACTGGACTGTGATCCATAAGAGGACAGATCATTGGTCCGTACGCGATCAAGCGGCTGGCGCAGGTTCAACCACATTCTGATGCGTAATTCGTGCCTGGCGGTCAGGCGATAAGCCGATTGTTCCGTCAAGGCGAAACGCGCAACATAGGTTCCGCTCCCGGTCGCGAAGCTCGCGGAGCGCAATCTGTCATATTGTCCCGTTGGAAAACCGACTCCCATAAAAAGATTGAAAGCCGGATGCAGAATCCCATGCCTGATATCGAGAAACCTCAAAACTGCGTCGACAGGCATATCCCCCAGGGACAAACCAGTATGACGGTGCGTTCCGTCTGACTGCCGGAGCGCGATTTCTGGTATGGTCTGTATACTCAGGTTGTCGGTAATGGCGTATTTGTAGAGCGTATTGTTTAAGATACGTTGGGAATGGCTGCCAGCATTTTGTCTTCCGCCTGTATTGTCAAAATATACGCTTGACAATTGGATAGAAAAATACGGCTCTATCGCTATGTCACCTTTATGAAACAAGGCACCGGACGGCGACAATAACGATCCTGTATACCATTGATCCCAAGAACCTCCATGCGCAGGATTAAAAAATCCACAAACGAAGAAACTCGATATAGCGACGACTGAAACACAATTCCGCATGTATGATTTTTATCTATTTTACATGACCAGCCGTCTCAGTGTCTATGATATTTTTTGGCAATTTTTTATTTAAAATAGCTTTCTCAATTTTCTTGTGCCAGATGTTCGCTGCAAGCGCACCGATGATCACGGCAGATGCGCAGAGTTGTACTGCCGTATAATGTTCACCCAGGAACAGATAGGCTGTCAGAAGTCCAAAAACAGGCACGAGGAGCGCGAAGGGAGCAACAGATGTGGTCGGAAAACGCTGCAGCATGCTTCCCCACATTCCATATGCAAATATCGTGGATAGCAGGCCGGTATAGGCGACCGCCATGAAGCCGGATGCGTCAAATGCTCTCAGTGAGGCCGCAACCGTCGGCCATCCGTCGACGGCGATCGACATCAGAAACAAGGGAACGGGCGGGATCAGGCTGATCCATACCATCAGACCGAGCATATTCACCCGGGGAAGTTTCTTCATCATGATGTTGGCCACGCCCCATGACAAAGCGCCACCGAGTACCAGAACGATCCCGTCATAGGTCCCGACAGTCCCCTGGATAACGATCATCGCGAAGATGGCGAACATGCCGATAACCACTGACAGGATCTGTACCGGTCCCGGTTTTTCAGATAGAAAGAATTTCCCGAGAAGCACAGTGAAAAAGACCTGAGCCTGCATCGTTAATGACGCAATTCCTGCTGGGACGCCTTCATGCATTCCCACGAAAAGCCCCGCGAATACAAGTATTCCGAGAACAATTCCGAGGGAAATTAGAGATCGCAGCGATATCTTTGGCTTCGGAACAATAAAAATCCATGGCAGCGCGCAAAACAAAAAACGAAGCGCGGAAAACAACAGCGGTGGAAAATGCCCCAAGCCAAGATGAATGACGACGAAGTTCAGGCCCCAGATGAATGATACAAGAGCCAGAGTGCAGCCACCTCTCAATGTCAGGTCTTTTCCGTCGCGTGTTCCCGTCATGGTTACCCTCTAGATCACGATAGTATTTCCACCAAATATTGTTTCAGCGGAAATACTCTAAATTATTATTTAAGCGAGCACCTTCATCCGTTCAAACGATTTCGTTTGAACGTTCGAGGCGTTCGCCTTGAAGAAATTGCCACCCGGAAACGCCTTGAACGTCCTGTCGTCTGTATCCCGAAAATGGTGCATATTCGACATGGTAAGTTCCTCTCTATGGGGTTTTTACGTATTGAAGACAGGCCGGCCAGGGGTGTCGCATGACTTCCCTATGTTTCGATACCGGATGGTAGATAAACAATCGAATTGGCTTGAACCGTTTCGTTCAATAGAATTGGAGCATTCGGGGAAGGAACCTTGATGAAGGACGCCTTTGAAAGTCAGCTTCTGGCGACGCTGGTCGCCATTGCGGAAACCGGTTCGTTTTCGGCCGCCGCCGACCGCGTCGGTCGAACGTTGTCCGCCGTAAGCATGCAGGTGAGAAAACTGGAGGAGATGGTGGGCCAACCACCGCTCTTCCAGAAAACAGGACGCCGTATGATCCTGACGGAACGAGGTGAAATCCTGCTGTCCTATGCGCGCAGGATTCTGACCTTGCAGGAAGAAGCTGCGATGCAAATGAGGATAAAGTCCTGCACCGCGAAAATAAAATTGGGCGCGCCGGAGGATTATGTTGGCGATCGGCTCGGCTCTGCTCTTGAATCATTCTCGAATAGATTCCCCCATACGCAGGTCGATGTCGTGTGCGAGCCGAGCGGGACTTTGTCCCGACTGGCACGCGACCGAAAGATCGATATCGGCATCGTTACGACGACGGGATCCGATCATGGCGTGGAAGTGCTCCGCAAGGAGCCCATGCGGTGGATATGCGCAACCAAACATGCTCTTCATGAACAGCCGACGGTGCCTTTGGCTCTGTTCCAGCCAGGTTGCATCGGCAGGGCTATGGCACTGGATGCTTGGGGACATACTGGCCGTCCCTATCGCATTGCCTATTCCAGCCCGAGTATTTCCAGCCTCATTGCGGTCGTCAGGGCTGGCCTGGCAATTTCTCCATTGCCTCTTTGCTCCATTCCCAAGGATATACGGGTTCTCGATGATGACGCAGGAGTGCCGATCCTTCCATCATTACCGATCGGGCTGGTGTTTGGCTCTGGCGGAGACCGCGATCTGGCGGTTGAAAGCCTTGCCACCGAATTGCGTGCGTCGTACCAACAGAATTGACTCTTCGTTCGCAGATTCAGGTGACGAGTCGTCCTCTCTCAACCCGGCGCCACCCGCAGCTTCTGCGACCGGTGCGCGTCCCCTTTGACCTATCGCCGGGACGATACTCCTGGCGAACTCGACGTCATGACGGTGAGCTTGGATAACCCGAACACGATCCGTCCAACCTTCCATGTCTGGACGGGCGAGGCGCTTGACTGGGACCAGATAACGGGGGATCTCATGCGCTATGCGCAATCACGCCCGGATAAGAGACCGGTATAAGTCCGAGATCGAGGGTTTCGGCGCGGCCGGTCGGTGATCGAGGCTGTGAATGAGACATTTTTCTCGCCCGAAAAATCGCCTCTCCCTGTTTTTCCAAACACGTTCGAGCCTATCGGGGATTTTGCGCAGGGCCTGTTTCACTCAGAGGGTGAAGCATTCGCCGAAGATGATGGCGAACTACGTTTTGGCCTCGGCCCATTCACGTGGCGGGCGTTTCCAATCCTGCGCCAGGCGATTGCGCATTTCCCTGAGCGACCTCTCTTGGTGCCGATGCACATGATCGAGGCAGTTACGTCTGATCCGTATCGTCGAGGATTGAGTTGAATTTATCCGAGATCAAGTCGATCACCGTCTGCGCGGCAGGAGAAATGCTACGTTGGACATGGTAGAAGAGAGAGAAATTCAGGGGTGTGATGCCGGTATCGATCAACCGGACGAAGCTGAATTCTCCGGCCTTCACTTCGTTCATGACGTCGGCAAGCGTCAGGAGGCCTGCTCCCAGGCCGCTTCTGACGAGCGACTTGATGCTGACGATACGGTTGCTGGTAATCGCAGCGTGCAGGTTGACGCTATGCCGCGCCAGGGTTTCGCGAATATTGGCGCCGATTGCCAAGGTGCCGCTGGGAAGAATGAGTTTCAATCCCACCGCATGGCTTAGTCTGGTTTCCCGCAAGTCGGCGAGCGGATGGTCGGATCGCACGACCAGACCGACGGGTGAATTGAGGGTGGCGACTGTATGGACCTTCTTCGATGCGCCTTTGCGGATTGAGATGCCGAAATCCACTTCGTTACTGGTGACCGCTTCCCAGATTTCCGCGATATCCAGTGTCCGGATGTTGAATTCGACACGGGGATAGAGTTTGTGGACCTCCAGAAGAATTTCCGGAATGAAACGATCGCTGACGGCTTCGACCACAGCCATTTCCACCAGGCCGCGGCGAAGACCGGATAAATCTTCGAGGCGTGTGCGGAACGATTCGAAATCGCGTTTTCCCGACATGATCGCCGCCAGCAGCAACTCCCCGGCTGCCGTCAGGGTCAGGCCCGCACTATGCCGGTGAAACAGCAGGAGCCTCATCTCCTGTTCCACAGCCAGAATCTGTCGATTGACCGCCGATGCCGAGACGTTCAGCGCACTCGCGGCCTGTCGAATGGAACCCGTTTGTGCCACCATCTCGAAATAAATCGAAAAGCGGGACAACGTAAAAATTCGGCCCGCGTTACGACTGCCGGGTGGTCTGGTTTTTATGGTGGGCATCGGACTGGTTAATGAGACCCTTGTTCACGGTATGTGGCTTAACGCGGCGCGTTTCGAATTCCAGCTTGACGGATTTTATCAAGAAACGTCAAGGCGAACTGGCGGTTGCGCCGGCGTCGATAAAAATGCAACGACCTGTCACTTTCTTTGTGTTGGACGAGCGGTTCGATATCGGCGATTTTATGTTGTCATACAGTCACTAGCACTGCTCTGCGGATCTGCCGTGGTCGCGGGGGCATCACGCTTTTTTCGTCGCCAGTTGATGCGTCATCAGTGCGCCATCGCGATGAAAAATCTGGAAAAACGAAGCGGAATATCGTATGGGCAAACAAGATCGGAGCGGGTGGTACGTGGCGCGAGTCGCCTCCGTCCTTCTTGCAGGAGCGGCGGGTTTGTCAGCCTGCGCGGCCCCGGCCCCGGCCCCGGCCCCGGCCCCGGCCCCGGCCCCGGCCCCGGCCCCGGCCCCGGCCCCGGCCCCGGCCCCGGCGCACGCGGCGGAGGAGGTGAAGTTCGTTGTCGTTGCCAATTGGGAGAATGGCGCGGATCGCGGCGACGCGCCGGGCGAGTATCAGAATTGGGTGGAGCGGGAACACCTTGACGAGAGGGTATCGGTTCGGGGTGTGCCGGATGTCGTTCTACGCAACAAGGCGGGGCTGTATGGAGTCGTCCTGCGCCATGGGGTGATGGACCTTGTGGCATTCGTTCTCGATCCACGCTTCGACTTTCATCACACCTATTGGCTGTTCACCGGGATTTCGGGCGTCGATCCGAATGTCGCCTCAGTCGGCAGTGTCGCCTGGGCGCGCTGGGTGGTCGACGGCGACGCGCTGCGCGAGATCGACGACCGCACGATCCCGAAGGACTGGCCCTATGGGCTGTATGCGATAGGCGCCTCGCGCCCCGATACGTTGCCCGCGAATCCCAATCATTACGGGTCGGTGACCGATGTCGCGGAACTGAGCAAGGCCTATCCGCTGAATCAGGGGCTGGCACGCTGGGCCTATCGGATCAGCCGTACCGTCGTGCTGAGCGACGATCCGGAGGTCGCGGTACGTCGCAAGGCTTGGGTGGGCTTCCCGGCGGCGCAGAAGCCGCCATCCGTCCTGATGGGCGAAACGCTGGGGGCGAAACGCTACTGGCACGGCGCGCCGCGCAATCGCTGGGCCGAGAGCTGGGTGAAGCTCTGGACGAAGGGGCAGGGCCAGTTCGTGATGACGAACGAGGAAAGCCAGACCCGTCAGGGTGAAATGCGCACCCTGGCCTCACTGGGCTTCGTGGATGCGAACCGGATCATGGTGCTGCGATCGGGCTCCAATTTCTCCATGCCGCCGCCGGGGACCGACGTAACCCAATCCATGGGGGACGAGGGACCGGGCCAGGCGGTCGCGTTCGACAACAATGAACGGGCCGGCGCGCCGGTGGTCGCGGAAATCCTCGATCATTGGGAGCGCTATCGCGATCATGTCCCGTCGGCCCCTTGACCTCGTTTTGTTTGATATCCGCCCGCACCGAACGCCGATCAACCATCCGGGTCGAACGACCCGACAGTGACCCGAATGCAAGGCCTGATGCAAGGGGGCAGCCAGGCCGCCTCTTCGTACCGATGCGCGCGATGAGGGCGCGGATCGCGAAATGAATGCCGTGGGGATGGGTTCGGGAAAATTGCCGCCGTGCGGCGTGCCGGCAAACGAAAGGTCCGGTTCAACTAGGCGTTGGTAGTGGAATGCTGTTCGACTTGATCCATTCGAGTCATCCCGCGTCGATCATCGCTCGGGGGATAATCCCTTCCGGGCGTCCTTTGCGACAGATCGTTGCAACACTCTGTCGCGACGTCTTGGGCGAATCCGGGCGCAGCGGAAACGCAAGGGGCGTAGCATTTAACGCAACGGTTCGCTGAGTTTTTTCTGCTTCTAAATTCATCTCCATGTCAGCATATTTCGATGCCGCACCGTGTGACGATTCTTTGTCGCGCTGGTGATCCAATGGTGCAAGCACTGGGAAAAATCGCAATCGCGTCGGATGCGATAACCCCCCAGGGGCACTGCTACCGATCGACCGGGGGGTGGTCGGGGCAGCTTCTTGCATGCGGGGCGCATCACTGGGCTGCGCTCTGAAATCTTGAAATACGGGGGATAGAGTGGTGGATCAGAGATTTCGTGTGTGCTTGCTCGCGGCAACAATGCTGGGAGGTTGTGCCGTTATGTTGCCTGTGGCGTCGCAGGCGGACGCGCCTCAGGCGCGGCGATCTGCTGCCATAAGTGCGCATAAGAACGCACCCTCGGCGCCGGCGCCCAAGCCCGGGGAAGAAATCAGTGTTTCCGCCTTCCATTCCGGCGGCGGCGGCATGATGCGTCACGAAACCGCGCCGCATTCGGTGCAGACCGTGACCAAGCAGTATATCGAAATGCAGAGTCCGACGAATACGGCACTGGACCTTGTCAAGAATCTGCCGAGCATCAGTGTCTCGACCGTTGATTCCTCGGGTATTCTGGGTGGACAGATCAACAGCCGCAGCCTGACCGATTCCGACATGGGCATCCTGCTCAACGGTGTTCCCGTCGCAACCGCTTATTATCTGAACCAGAATGTCGATTCCGAAGATCTGGATCATGTTACGGTGACCCCGGGGTCGGCCGCGATCGAACTGCCCGTAACGTCTGCCGCGGTCGGCGTCATGGATGCGCAGACCTATACGCCCGGACATAAGTTCGGTGGCCTGATGGATTTTTCGTACGGTACGAACAATCTGTCGCGTGAATTCATGCGCGTCGAAAGCGGTGACATCGGCAATAGCGGTATTCGTGGCTATTTCTCGTTCTCGCATGAGCATGCCCGGAACTGGACCGGTCCCTGGACGAACGAGCGGCGTCATCTCGATTTCGGCGCGGTGAAGGATTTCGATGACGGGTCCTCCGTCAACGTTTTCGTCTCCTGGAATCATCAGTTCACCGCGGCGCCTCTCTACCCGACGGCCAGCCAGTTCTTCAACAAGAAGCACGGGCTTGGAACCTACAACTACCAGGCGACCTACGATCCGTCGAATCCTTCGACGTACGGCGGCCTTGATGGAAATATGTGGGACCAGGTCTTCATCACGACGCCGGTCCACCTGCATCTGCCATATAATTTCTCGTTCGATTTCAAGCCCTATTACGTCTATAACGGCGGCTACACCTACAACGGCACGTTGTTTAACGCCGACGTCACGCCCGTGACGCTGGGGGCGGATGGGAATGCCTTGAGCGGCCATGTGCCGGCTGCGTCCTATTACAGCGTCTTCCGTCCGCATGCGGGGGCCGTCGCCAAGCTCAACTACGATATCGGCAAGCAGCATCACATCGAACTCGGATACTGGTTCGACTATCAGGACAACCAGGTCGTCAATCGCTATTCGGTCCTGTCCGCGACCGGGCAGCAGCCGTTCCCGTATGCGGCGTCCACCGGGCTCTTTCAGGACGGCTCCCGGTATATGCCTTACCAGGGTGATTCCGGATGGAAGAATCATTCCCTGTTCCTTCAGGATACGTCCAAATTCTTCAACAAGAAGCTTGTGGTGACTGCGGGCTTCAAGGTCTCGATGATCAACCGCTGGAGCCAGAATTTCGCGTCCACGGCGCCGATGGTCCAGAGCAATTTCGTCGTGCCGCTGCCGCAGCTTTCCCTCGGCTATCAGATCGACACGCATAACCAGATCTATGTGAACGCCGAAGGCGATTATCGCATGCCGGATCCAGGATCGCTATCACAGGTCTTCGATGCGCAAACCGGTAAATATATCGGGAATCCCTATAATGCGAAGCCGCAATATTCCATCAAGGAAGAGCTAGGCTGGCGCTACGACAACCGTTATTTCATGACCGACCTGGAATTCTTCAACTATGCGATCACCGATCGCCTGGTTTCGACAAACGTCTATGTGAACAACCAGTCCATCGGCTCCACGATCAACGCTGGCAACCAGACGGCGCGCGGCTTCGATGCGATGATAGCGGGGCATCCGTTCCATCACTGGAGCCCCTATGCGTCGGTCGAATATCTCGACGCGACCATGGATTCCAATTTGCCGGCGACAGGGGTGCTCGCGAACGGCCAGACGATTGCCGACTACCTGCCCACCAAGGGCAAGACGGCGGTCCAGGCGCCGCACGTACTGGCGAATTTCGGGCTGACCTATGACGATGGAAAATTCTTCGGGAATGTCGGCGTTCATTACACGTCCTCTCAGTACGCGACATTCATGAATGACGAGAAGATGCCGGGTTTCGTCACGGACTCGCTGGCGATCGGTTATCACTTCCCGTCCTTCGGGTTCGTCAAGGCGCCGACGTTCCGGCTGAACTTCAACAATCTGGGCGGCGGATTCGTTCGCACGGGCGTCAACGGGCTGAACAATAATGCCATCGCTACCCGCGGCGTTCGTGGCAGCATGATTGCCGCCAGTGGTTCGCCGACCTATTACCTCTATCCGCGCTTCAACGTAACCGGGACGCTGTCCCTGGCGTTCTGACCCTTTGCCCATGGCCCAGTTCGAACGCCGTCCGGCTTTCAGATGTCGAGGCCGGTCGGTGTTCGTTCCGGAGGTCGAGTGTGACCGTTTCTGTTGCGAGACCAATTTTTTTTGGTCCGGCCGCCCGGCCGCTTGGGCATTCATCCCGCCCAACGGGTGAGAGCGCATATCTGGTCATCCAATTGTCGGGTTCGCTCTCGACCTCCTGCTTTCCGGTGACGCAACTTGCTGCGTCGACAATCGGGGTGGCTTGTCTGGCCGTTGCGGACCTTCTGGCGTTCTTGATGTTGGCGAGAGCGGTAAACGCCTCATATGCAAAGACGTAATGAACAATATCTATTCAATGATATCTGTCAGACGCGCTCCGTCGCACGATATCTTCTCGTTCCGCCCGTACCCCCTCCAGTCGCGCACGAACCTTCGCCACCACCGTCGGGGGCGCACCGTCCGGCGTCCCGGCATTGTATGGGGGAGCCGGGGCATATTCCAACTGCAACTGAACGGCCTGCGCGGCCTCATGTCCGAAAATTTCTCCCGCCAGCGTCAGCGCGAAATCGATCCCCGCAGTTACCCCGCCTCCCGTAATCAGGTTCCCGTCCCGCACGACCCGTTCACGAACGGCCTCGGCTCCATAGAGCGGCAGCAGATCCAGCGCATTCCAATGCGTCGTGGCGCGCCGCCCGCGCAGTAATCCCGCAGCACCCAGCAATAGCGCACCGGTGCAGACGGACGTGACATAGCGTGCCGTCCCAGCCTGTCGTCGCACGAAATCCAAGGCATCCCCGTCTTTCAGCAGCGGTGTAATTCCCACCCCGCCCGGCACGCACAGGACGTCATAGGCACCACACGTCTCAAATGTTGTCGTCGGCATCAGGGTCAGCCCGGTTGCGGTCGCCACCGGCTGCATGGTTCGTGCCACCAGATCGACTTGGCAATCCGGAAGCATGGCAAAAACTTCATAGGGTCCGGTCAGATCCAGTTGCTGTACCCGTGGAAACAGCATCAATCCAATACGCAGCGCCATGGTGATCATGTCTTTCTATGGTTGAATGAAATCACTCTACCGGTGCAGGATCTGGCGGCCATGCCAGATGATCCTCATTTTCCGCCAAACTTCCCTCGCCGTGTCGAGATCCTGGCCTTTCCGAACGTGCAACTGCTCGACGTCACCGGTCCGCTTCAGGTCTTTGGATCCGCGAATATCGCCGTCAGACATTCCGGCCGTGCGGCCGCTTTTTACGCCCCGGTCATGATCGCGGCGCAATCGGTCGTGACCAGTTCCTCCGGACTGGGGTTGGTGGCGCAACCGTTGCCGCCCATGACCCTGCCCGTCGACACGCTCCTGGTCGCAGGCGGGATCGGTGTGAATGAGGCCGCCGCCAACCCCATTCTGGTGAACTGGCTGCGCAATCGCGCACAAGCGGCCCGGCGCGTGGCCTCGATCTGCACGGGCGCCTTTCTATTGGCGGAGGCAGGATTGCTCGACAACAGGCGTGCCGTCACGCATTGGTCGCGCTGCGCCGAACTGGCCCAGCGCTTTCCCGCCATAAGCGTCGAGCCCGATCCGATTTTCATTCGGGACGGCACGATATGGACGTCGGCCGGCGTTACGGCCGGGATCGATCTAGCCCTGGCTCAGGTGGAATCCGACCTTGGACGCGATGTCGCGCTGGCGGTGGCACGAGATCTGGTCGTGTTTCTCAAACGTCCTGGCGGTCAGGCCCAGTTCAGCACGCTGCTCGCCCTGCAGATGGGCGGAGGCAGGTTCGATACTCTGCATAGCTGGATGGCGACGAATCTCGCCAGCGACCTGACATTATCACGCCTGGCTGAACAGGCAGGCATGAGCGAACGCAGTTTCAGCCGACACTATGTCCGGGCCACGGGCCGGACACCATTGCGGGCTGTCGAGGAATTGCGCGTGGAGGCTGCCTGTCGCCTGCTGGCCGAAACCGCCCTCCCCATCAAACGTATCGCCGAACGGTGCGGATTCGGTTCAGAGGAAACCCTTCGGCGTGGTTTTCTTCGTTGTCTGTCGACAACACCGGGCGATTACCGTGACCACTTTGGAGGGTGAAAGTCACCCTGCTCGCGAGAGCAGCCAGCTTGCTGCGGCACTGATCGGGACGTTTTCGTCGCGCCAGCGCTGGGCCGGTGCCGGCGACGGGACATGACCCGGCGATTGCGCCTTCCATGCACGCCCGGCCCGAACCGATCGCCCGCGCGGACCGGCTGGCCGGATCGAATCACACCTGTTCCCCGATCCCGGCCATCGCGGCGCAGCCGGGCCGGCGTCAGCCGCCCGCGCGCAGCGCGCGCGCGCCGATGTCGCGGCGCCAGACCGCATCCGGCCAGCGGATCCGCGCCACGCCGCCATAGGCACGCGCGCGGGCCTCTTGCAACGTCGCCCCCGTGGCGCACACGGTCAGGACACGGCCGCCGGCCGCGACCAGCCGGCCCGCATCGTCCCGCCGGGTGCCGGCATGGAAGACGGCGACGCCGGGCAGCGCCGCGGCGGCTTCGATATCCTCGATCACCCCGCCGGCGGCCGGCCGGCCGGGATAGCCGCGCGCGGCCAGCACGATGCTGATGGAATGCTCGTCCGAGAAGCGGATGTCGGCGGCATCCAGCGTGCCGTCAGCGACCGACGCCAGGGCCGGCAGCAGATCGGATTGCAGCCGGATCAGCAGCGCCTGGGCCTCGGGGTCGCCGAAGCGCACATTGTATTCGATCAGTTTCGGCCCGTCCTCGGTCAGCATCAGCCCGGCGAAGATCACGCCGCGAAAGGGCGTGCCGCGGCGGACCATCTCCGCCAGCATGGGGCGGACCAGCAGGTCCAGCGCCGCGTCCTGCGTCGCGCGGTCGAATCCGGCGGGCGGCGAGACCGCGCCCATGCCGCCGGTATTGGGGCCGGTATCGCCCTCGCCGATACGCTTGTGGTCCTGCGCCGCGCCGATCAGCACGGCGGTTTCCCCGGCGCAGAAGGCGAACAGCGACACCTCGTCGCCGGTCAGGCATTCCTCGATCACCACCGACCGGCCGGCCGCGCCCAGGGTCTCGTCCTCCATCATCGCGCGGACGGCGTCCTCGGCCTCGGCCACGCTCTGCGCCACCACCACGCCCTTGCCGGCCGCCAGGCCGTCGGCCTTGATCACGATCGGCGCGCCCCGGCGGCGGACGAACTCCAGCGCCGGCGCGATGGCGTCGAACCGTTCCCATTTCGCGGTCGGAATGCGCGCGGCGTCGCAGATTTCCTTGGTGAAGCTCTTGCTGCCCTCCAGCGCCGCGGCGGCCAGGCTGGGCCCGGCGCAGGGGATGCCGGCGGCGGCGCAGGCATCGGCCAGGCCCGCGACCAGCGGCGCCTCGGGGCCTGGTACGACCAGGTCGATCCGCTCGGCCCGGGCCAGGGCGACCAGGGCCGGCACGTCGTCGGCGGCGATCGCCACGTTGGTGCCCAGGGCGGCGGTGCCCGGGTTGCCGGGGGCGATGAACAGGGCGTCCAGCCTGGGCGAGCGCGCGATCGCCGCCGCCATGGCATGTTCCCGTCCGCCCGATCCGACCAGCAGAACCCGCATTCATTCGCTCCCAGTTTCGATCCACGCCCTTTCGGCCGGGCCGTCTCTATCATACCTTGGCCCGATGGACGAAACGCTTCGCGACCCAGGGCAGGGCCCCACACCCGGTAACGCGGGATCTGGTCATGCAGGACCGGGCAACGTGCCGGAATACACGGTCTCCGAAATCTCGGGGGCGATCCGCCGCACGCTCGAGGGCACGTTCGGCCGGGTGCGGGTGCGCGGCGAGATCACCGAATTCAAGCGCTACCCGTCAGGCCATCTCTATTTCTCGCTGAAGGACGAGGGCGGCAAGATCGCCGCCGTGGTCTGGCGCGGCTCGGTCGCGCGCCTGGGGCTGAAGCCCGAGAACGGCGTCGAGGTCGTGGCCACCGGCAAGATCTCGTCCTACGGCGAACGCTCGTCCTATCAACTGATCATCGACCGGCTGGATTACGCGGGCGAGGGCGCGCTGCTGGCGCGCATCGAGCGGCTGCGCCAGAAACTGGCGGCCGAGGGGCTGTTCGACGCCGAGCGCAAGCGGCCCCTGCCGTTCCTGCCGTCGGTGATCGGGGTCGTGACCTCGGCGCAGGGGGCGGTGCTGCACGACATCCGCACCACCATCGCCCGGCGCTTCCCGCTGCCGCTGCTGGTCTGGCCCGTGCCGGTACAGGGCGAGGGCGCGGCGGCCCGGATCGCCGCGGCGATCGCCGGGTTCGACGCGATCGACGGACAGGGACGGATCCCGCGGCCCGACGTGCTGATCGTCGCGCGGGGCGGCGGGTCGCTCGAGGACCTGATGGCCTTCAACGACGAAGACGTGCTGCGCGCGGCGGCCGCGTGCCGGATTCCGCTGATCTCCGCCGTGGGGCACGAAACCGATACCACCCTGATCGATTTCGTGTCCGACCGGCGGGCGCCGACGCCCACGGCGGCGGCCGAGTTGGCGGCGCCGGCCCGGGCGGAACTTGTCGCCGACCTGGCGCACCGGGGCGCGCGGCTGACCAGCGGGCTGGCGCGACTGACGCAGATGCTGCGCCTGCGCCTGGACCGCACGGCGGGCCGGCTGCCGGACCTGCCGTCGCTGCTGGGCACCGCGCGGATGCGGCTGGACGATCGCGGACACCGGCTGGGCCTGGCGCTGCCGGCCCTGGTCGAGCGACGACGGGCGGCGCTGCTGGCGGCCGGGCGGGCGCTGCCCGCGCCGGCGTTGCTGACCGGCCCGGCACGGGCGCGGCTGGACCTGCTGGCCAGCCGGCTGGAATCGGGCCTGCGCCACGCGCTGCGCGACGGACGGTCGCGGGCCGACCGGGCCCGGCTGTCGCCGGCGCCGCTGGCCGCCATGCTGCGCGAGCGGCGGGCCCACCTGACGGGCCTGGAGGGACGGCTCGAATCGCTGTCGCCGATGGCGGTGCTGCAACGCGGCTATGTGCTGGTGCGCGACCCGACCGGCACGCCCGTAACGCGCGCGGGCGAGGTACGGCCGGGCGGCCGCCTGGTCCTGACCTTCGCGGATGCCGAGGTGCCGGTCCGGGCCGAACGGCCGGCCAGGGACGGCCAGGGGACATTGGATATCTGATCGCGCGACGCCAGATCGGCAGAGGACACAAGAGGACACAAAGGATGCAGTCATGAACGCAGCGCCCCGGCCCATTCCCGTGCGCTCCCCCCTGCGCTTCCCCTTGCGCTTCTGGGCGCGGCTGTTCGGCGGAGCCGCGATGCTGGCGCTGGCCGGCTGCGCGGCGCAGCCTCAGCCCGTGGCCCGCTCCGCGCCCACAGCGACGCGCCGGCCACCGCTGCAATTCGCGCCCGGCGTCACCGGCGAGGAACCGCCCCCGGCGAACGCGGCGCAACTGGTCAACGACCCGTCTGCGCCGGCCGATACGCCCTTATGCGGCGCCGCGGCGCGCGAGGACATGGCAGTGGCGGCACGGATCAATCCCGCACCGCTGGCCTCCGGCAATAGCTGCGTGATGAGCGCCTGTTTCGAGCCGCTGACCGGCACCTATATCGGGGCGGACGGCAACCGGCACATCTGCCGCTAAAGCATAAGGCTTATGCACGGCGCATCGCACGGCCCGGCAGGTTGTGATTGACTTTGCGCGCCTCGCCGCAACATCGTTGGGGCATGACCGGCCGCACCCCTCTGGATGACGCCGACGACGGCACGGCGACCGTCCACCTCTTTCCCATGCGGCGGCTGCTGCCGCTGCGCGACGCCGCATCCCATCTGGGGATTCCGGCGCGCCGCCTGCGCGCCCTGGGCATGCTGAAAGCCGGGCCGCGCCCGACGCGACGGCTGGGGCGAACGCCGCTGTACCCGATCGACGATCTGGATCGCTATGTCGATGCGCTCTATGCCCGGGCCCGGATCTCGTCCGCCGAGCAGGCCCGCCAGCGCCAGGAATGGCAGGTGCGTGCCGCCGGCCCCATGCCGCTCGACGCGCGCGGCCGGCCCGTGCCGCCGGTCGATCCGTTCATGCGGATCGCGACCCTGGACGCTCTGGTCGAGGCAGGCGGCCCGCTGGCGCTCAAGACGCTGTTCGTCGCCGGTCTGGGGGTGATCTTCCTGTCGCATACCCCGCTGCTGTGGCGGCTGTAACGCGGGCGGAAGAAAAGAAAGTGTGGCGCCGGGAACATTTTGCATCACGCACCGACGCCACACAGACCTGTCTCGATCCGAATTATAGCGAAATTATGACGGACGCCATGACAGGCGCTCCACTCAGCACAGCTTACCCGCCGCGCAGGGCGGGGCCGACGGCCCCATCGGCGCCCTCATCGGTGCCCCCATCGGCGCTCGCATCAGCGGCTGCATCGATGGTTGCGGCGCCCCCATGCCCGGTGACGGCGGCGGGACGACCTGCGGCACATTGGGGGGCAGGTCCTGCGGATTCAGGGGCTGTGCCGGCGGGGCCGGCTGACCGGGATAATAGACCGGGCCGCGATAGTTCGGTGCCAGTTGCGCGGCGTTCAGCCGGTCGATCAGCGAATCCCCCGTGCCGTCCGGATAGGCCGAATGCGGAATGGCCACCTGCGCACCGCGCGGCGGCGCGGCCAAGGCGGGCATCACCCGCGTGGACATCACCAGGGCGGACATCGCCAGCACCACGCATGCGATCGCCAGGCCGGCATGCCGAGAGGATGGAACATGGTCGGTCATGGGAAAACCCTCGCCTGTTGTGGCTGACCCAGTATCGCATGGGAAGCTGCGGCGTTCACCGGTCGTGGACGGTTTTCCCTCCGGGCGGGGGCTGGTCATGCCCCGCCTGATCGGCTAGGCAACGAGGCATGTTTTTTCCGCACCGCGCCTGGGCCCGGCCCGCGCATAGGACCCGGACCGCGAGTATGACCGATCTTATCCGTGCCGCTGCCCGTGGCGTCGTTCCGACCTTCCGGCCGACCCTGTTCGGCCTGTGCGCCGTGCTGTGCGCCGGGGCCGCCCATGCCGCGCCGACCCGCCCGGCCGCCGCTGCCGCCCCCGCCGCTTCGGACGGCGAGGCCCCGGCCGGGGCGGCGCCCGTCCTGCCGGCGCCGGCCGTGCCGGTCTTCGGTCCGCTGCCCGCCGGCCCGCGGCCGCCGGCGCCGGTGATCGGCCTGTTCGACCCGGCCGAGATCATGCGCCAATCGGTCGCCGTGCAGCAGGTCGAGCAGGAGATGGCCGGCCGGCGCGACGCGCTGATCCACGACGTCCGCGCCGAGGAGACCGAGGTCCAGACCCTGCGCCAGCGCATGATGTCCGCGCCGCGCGACAAGGCCGAGGCCCAGCAGCGCGCGCTGCAGCAGCGCGTGGCGGCCGACCAGCGGAAATTCGGCAACCGCAACCGGATCCTGCAGGAAGACATCCAGATCGCGATGAACCAGGTACAGCGCGAGGTCGGGCAGGTCGTCGCCTCGGTGTCGAAATCGCGCGGCCTGACCCTGGTGATGCAGTCGGGCGGGGCGGTGCTGCACGGGCCGCAGGTGGACATCACCGACCAGGTGATCGCGCAGTTGAACACGATCCTGCCGCATGTCTACCTGCCGGCGGCGAACGAGGACCCGGAAGTGGTGGCCAAATCGGGCAAGTTCCCGACCGCGCCGGTCCAGATGAGCGACCCGGGCCAGCAGGGATAACATTCCCGCCCCGACGTCCCGGGGGGCATCCCGCGGCGCTACCCGGCGATGTGCTGGCCGGCGATGCGCTGGCCATGCCGGGTTTCGCCGGGCCGGCACAGCGCGGCGATCGCCGGAGCGACCGCGTCCGGGCGGGGCAGCGGGGCAAGGTCGGCGGCCGGCATGGCCTGGACCCTCAGCCGGGTGGCAACCGGACCCGGATCGTAGAGATTGACGCGCAGCGCGCTGCCCGGCGCGATTTCGTCGGCCCAGCTCAGGACCGCGGCCTCCATCGCCGCCTTCGACGCCGCCATCATGCCCCAGAAGCTGGCAGGGCGGACGGCATGGCCGTCGGTCAGGAAGACCGCCCGTCCGGCCGGGGCGCGGTCCAGCAGCGGCGCCGCCGTGCGGATCAGCCGCCAGGCGGCGGTGGCGTTGATCGCCAGGGCCGCCTCCCAATCCTCGGCGCGCATGTGGGTGACGGGGGTCAGCACCCCCAGCGTCGCGGCGCAATGCACCAGGATGTCCAGCCGGCCGAAGCGGGCGGCGATCGACGGACCCAGCGCGTCGATCGCCGCCCCCTCGCGCAGGTCCAGCGGCAGCAGGGTGGCGCTCCGCCCGGTGCGGCGGGCGATCAGGTCGTCGGTTTCCTCAAGCCCGCCCTGGCTGCGGGCGGTCAGGACGCAGTGCGCGCCGTCCTCGGCCAGGGCCAGGGCCGTGGCGCGGCCGATGCCGCGGCTGGCCCCGGTGACCAGCGCCACGCTGCCCTCGGGCAGGCATGGCGGCAGGCGTGCCGTCACGCGGCGCCGGGCAGCGTGGCCCCAGTCCCAGTCCCAGCCCCCGCTTCGGCCTCCTCCTGGTCCACCAGCCGGATCGGATAATCGCCGGTAAAGCACGCGTCGCAGTAACGGCCTTCGGCGGCCTTGCGGTCGGCATGGCCCAGCGCGCGATACAGCCCGTCGAACGAGATGAAGGCCAGGCTGTCGACGCCGATCAGTTCGGCCATTTCCTTCAGGTCGTGCTGCGCGGCCAGCAGCTTGCTGCGCTCGGGCGTATCGATGCCGTAGAAGCAGGAATGCGTGGTGGGAGGCGAGGAAATGCGCATATGCACCTCGCGCGCGCCGGCGGCGCGGACCATGTCGACGATCTTGCGCGAGGTCGTGCCGCGCACGATCGAATCGTCGACCAGCACCACGCGCTTGCCGTCCAGAACCGGCCGGTTGGTCGAGTGTTTCAGCTTGACGCCCAGATGGCGGATCTGGTCGGTCGGCTCGATGAAGGTGCGGCCGACATAATGGTTGCGGATGATGCCAAGCTCGAAGGGAATGCCGCTGGCCGCCGCATAGCCCATGGCCGAGGGCACGCCGGAATCCGGCACCGGGACGATGACGTCGGCCTCGACCGCGCTCTCGCGGGCCAGTTCCATGCCGATGCGCTTGCGGGCCTCATAGACCGGCTTGCCGTCCAGCACCGAGTCCGGACGGGCGAAATAGATATATTCGAACACGCAGAAACGCGGCTCCTGCGCGCCGAACGGCTTGACCGAGCGCACGCCGTCATTGTCGATGATGACGATCTCGCCCGGTTCGACGTCGCGGACGAATTCGGCGCCCACGATGTCCAGCGCGCAGGTCTCGCTGGCCAGCACCCATGACGGCGCGGCACCGTTGTCGCCGGCGATGCGGCCCAGGATCAGCGGGCGGACACCCAGCGGATCGCGCACGCCGATCAGCGCGTCGCGCGACAGCGCCACCAGCGAATAGGCGCCCAGCACCTGCTTCAGCGCGTCGATCAGCCGGTCCACCACGTTGGAATAAAGCGAGATCGCGATCAGGTGGATGAAGACCTCGCTGTCGGTGGTGGACTGGAAGATGCAGCCCCGGCGCACCAGCGCCCGGCGCAGCGCCTCGGCATTGGTCAGGTTCCCGTTATGGGCGACGGCCAGGCCGCCGAACTCGAAATCGGCGAAAAGCGGCTGCACGTTGCGGATCAAGGTGGCGCCGGTGGTGGCATAGCGGTTGTGCCCCACCGCGCGATGGCCGGGCAGCGTGGTCATCACCCGCGCGTCGCCGAACACGTCGCCGACCAGGCCCAGCCCCTTGTGCGTATGGAAGCGCGCGCCGTCATAGGACACGATGCCCGTCGCCTCCTGCCCGCGATGCTGCAGGGCATGCAGGCCCAGCGCGGTCAGGGCCGAGGCGTCGTTGACGTTCCAGACGCCGAAGACGCCGCATTCCTCATGCGGCTTGTCGTCATCATGCCAGGATTCGTATGCGGCATCGCCGGCGTCGTGCGTGGCGTCGTGCGCGGCGTCTTCCTGGGGCGGGTAACGGGTCGGCATGGTCGGCACTCTCTTTCCTCGACGGGCGCCCGGGGTGGCATCGGGGGCGGGGCGCGTGGTCGGCATATGGGCGCGGGCGAGATCCCAAACGGGTCCGGTCCGGGGCGTCATGACGCGTCCGCCCGTCCGACGCAAGCATCTTACGCAAGCTTCGGCTGCAGGAAGATGGGCAGGCAGCGCCGTAGAAGGAAGGCCCCCTGCTCGACCAGGGGGGTGACGCGCGCCATGTGCACCGGCGCGGGCCAGTCGGACGGCGCGCTCACCAGGCTGGCCAGCAGATAGGCCACGACCAGCAGCCCATAGCCGCGCAGCCCGCCGAACAGCAGCCCCAGCATGCTGTTCAGCCCGCCCAGCAGGGAGTCACGGACGATCCGGCCGCAGGCCTGCGCGACCAGGGTGAAGACGATCAGCAAGCCGATGAACGGCAGCGCGAAGCCCAGCGTATTGGCCAGCAGCGGATTGCCGAGATGCGGGGCCAGCACCCGTTCGACCGGCGCCGTCCAGCGCGCGGCCAGCAGCAGTGCCCCGGCCCAGGTGCCCAGGCCCAGCACCTCGCGCACCAGCCCCCGGCCATAGCCGAACAGGGCCGAGACGATCACCACCAGCCCGGCCGACAGATCGACCCATTCCGGGCCCGTCGGTGGCCAGTTCATCGGCGATCGCTCGTCGGGTTGCCGTGCGGCATCAGGCAGGAACGCTCCTCGGGCTGGGGGCCGGAAAGGATCGGCCCGACATGTGGCGCGGATGTGGCCGCTTATGCCAGCGCACGAGGACGGGGAAAAGAGCCCGGCCGGCATGTCGGCCGTACCGGAGGGCAAGGGGTAACGTGTCGGACCATGCAGGGGCGTCAGGCGGCCCCGGTCTCTTTCACCTCGCCCGATACCGGACGCGCGACAAGCGACAGGCTTGCCCGCTTTCGCAGCCAGCCGGAGACCGGCTGGTCGTAACAGGTCATCGCCAGGGCCGCGACGGCCACGCAGAGGCATGCCACCAGGGCGATCACGACAAGGTTCGACGTACTCCCGATGAGCAGCGCGACAAAGAACAGGATGGGCGTGTGGACGACGTAATTGGCATAGGACAGCCGGCCCAGCCACACATCGCCCGGTACCAGCCGGCGATCCCCCGCCGAGAGGCCCAGGATCAGCGCGGCCGGCGGCAGGGCGTAGAAAGTGGCCAGCCGCCAGGGAAGCGAGGAGAAGGGCGGAAAGACGATCAGCAGGATCGTCCCGACGGCCAGCACCGCAAAGGCGGGATGCCAGGGCATGCGCCCAAGAATCGCGCGGCTGAACCTGAAGATCACCAGCCCGGCGACGAAATCATAGCCCGTTCTCAGATACCCCCAGCCGGCGCCCGAACTCCCCCAGCCGATATTGAAGCCGCCGACGCGATGCGCGACGCCCCCCAGCGCAATCCCCAGGACGATGGCCAGGCAGACGAGCCACCGGGTCGAAGCCCCTGCCAGGAACCGGGCCCAGAACAAGGTGACCGCGGTCTGATACAACACGGTATAGAGGGGCGGATCCGAGACGACGGCATAGTCCGGAAAACCCGACGCCGACCAGAATTTCGGCAGAAGAAGAAGGTTCAGAACGCCGAACAGCACGACCTGGGCAGTAAATGCCGCCCCCGCATGAGGATGTCTCATGATCAGAACGACAGAGCCGACGGCCACGCCGAGTATCATCAGCGGCGCCAGGCGCAGAAGCCGATGCCGGGCATAGCCCCCGAATGTTGCCGTTCCCGAAACTATTTTCTGTTCATCCGCATTGCCTGCGACAAACCCGCTCAACAGAAAGAAAAAATCGACCAATACATGTGTATGATTAAGAAAATTATAATTCGTCAGATAAATAAAGCAATGATGCGTCATTATAAATATCGAGCATATAAATCGCATTGGCTCGATAAATCTGTAATATTGTTTTTTGTGAATTGACATCGTCCGAACCCGGTACCGGAATGGCTATGTCAGTATTAAAAACAATATGGTATTACTAAATTTTTAACATTCCGACACATAATGAGACTTGTCGTGATTGTGATTTCCACCCCGCGAAACGTTCTTGTTTTTCGTCAATTCGAACGCGGAATACGTCAAGGCGGCAGCATAACGGGCCGCGACGACATCAGGGCAGATCCGTTCAGACGGACCAGCAGGCCACTAAAATATTGATTCTGGTGTCCTTTCGATTTCAAAATTCGTTTGCGAATTTCGGAATCAGGACACTAGGGTCTGTGGGGATTTAACGTGAGTTGATGACACCTGCGGCGAGATATATCATCGCCTCGAAGCTCCGGTCGGTTTTGCAGGCTCGCATGGCGATGCGCTTGAACTCCTTGAGTTTGCAGAAGAAGTTCTCGATCAGGTGACGCCATTTGTATATCTCTTCGTCAATGGCGCGCGGGTTCTTGCGCTGTGACCGTTGTGAGATGACGACTTTCGCTCCTCGCTGGTCGAGTTCTTCGATGATCCAGTTGGCATCAAAGGCCTTGTCGCCCAGCAGGGCTTCGAAGTTGATGCCATCGATCAAAGGGGCGACGCCGATCGTGTCGTAGCGGTTCCCCGGTAGCAGTTTGAAGCGAACAAGGTTGCCCAAGGCATCGGTCAGGGCCAGGATCTTGGTCGTTATCCCGCCTTTGGAACGACCAATGGCCTGGCTCTGAGTCCCCCTTTTGCGCCTTGGCCGTGCCGGTGGACCTTGACGATAGTGGCATCAACCATGGCGTATTCCATGTCGGGGTCTCCCGACAAGGCATCAAAAATCCGCTTGAAAACATCGGCTTCGCGCCAATCACGAAACCGACGGAATGCCGTATTCCAGTTGCCGAATGTGGCAGGAAGGTCCCGCCATGGGCTGCCTGTTCGGACAATCCAAAGAACCGCCTCAATGAATAGCCGGTTGTCGCGGCCACTGCGTCCGGGATCAGACAGCTTACCCAGGCAATGCGGTTCTATCTTCGCCCATTGGGCATCGGTCAGTACTAAGCGATCCATCCAGAGGGTGAATCACATCTCCGCTAAAATGGGAATCCCAAATCCCCACAGACCCTAGGGCAGCTTGGTCGTGCGGATGCGCCAGGGGTGGGGGATGGCCCGGCCGGCCCGCCCGGTCCGGCCGCCGGGCGTGCGGTTCAGGCTGGCCAGCAATTCGCCGACCTGGGTGCGGCGGTCCAGTTCGGTCCAGACCGAGGCGGCAGGGATGTCGCAGGCGACCCAGATTTCCATCAGCCGTTTCAGCGTGTCGGCGCTTTCGCGGATCAGCGCGGCACGGTCGTCGGCCACCAGCGCCGCCACGCAATGCTCGGCATGCAGGCCGAAACTGCGCAGCAGGCGGCGCAGGCGCAGTTCGGCCAGCGGGTCGGGGGACGAAACGCCCCCCGCGTCGCCGGATGCCGCGGCGGACGGCCCGTCGGGGGACGCCGGATCCGACCCGGCCAGCCTGCGCCACAGCACATCCAGCGCCGCCCGGGCATCGCCTTGCACATCCCCATGGTCATCCCCAGGGGCATCCCCGGCGGCCGCGTTCCGGCGGGACGCGTCATGCGGATCGGGCGGGGCAGGCGGCAGGCGGGGCATGGCGGCATGATGGCGGCGGCGGCCACCGCCGGTCAATCTCCCGTTCCCGGCCCGCCGGGCATTTCCGGCGATTTCGTTTCAGATCGAGAAATATTTCGCCTGCCGGTTCAGCACCACCAGCGCCGAGGTCGATTGTTCCGGATGCAGTTGGTAGCCGTCGGTCAGCGACACGCCGATTCGCCCGGCATCCAGCAGCGTCAGGATCGGCTCCTGGTCCTCCAGGCGCGGGCAGGCCGGATAGCCGAACGAATAGCGCGAGCCGCGATAGCCCTGCTGCAGCAATTTCGCCATGTCGCGGTCGTCCTCGGCGGCGAAGCCCAGCTCGGCGCGGATGCGCTTGTGGGTATATTCGGCCATCGCCTCGGCCATTTCGACCGACAGCCCGTGCAGGTACAGGTAATCCTTATAGCGGTTGGCCTCGAACCATTCGCGCGCCATGTCCGACGCGGTCTGGCCGACGGTCACGACCTGCAGCCCGATCACGTCGCGCCGCGCGTCATCGACGTCGCGGACGAAATCGGCGATGCACGCGCCGTCCTCGCGCGGCTGGCGCGGCAGGGTGAAGCGCGCGGCCTCGGTGGCGCCGTCCTCTTCGAACAGGATCAGGTCATTGCCCTCGCCGGCGGCCTTCCAGTAGCCATAGCAGGCCTGCGGCCGCAGGATATCCTGCTCGGCCGCCAGCGCCAGCATGCGGCGCAGCACGGGGCGCAGTTCCTGCCGGGCCCAGACCATGAAATCGTCCAGCGAGCGGCCCTGTTTCCTGAAGCCCCACTGGAACTGGTACAGCGAGCGCTCATTCAGAAAGGGCAGCACCGCATCCGGCGTGGCTTCGATGACCCTGGCCCCCCAGAAGGGCGGCACGACAGCCGGCTCGTCCTGGGTCAGGCGCCGGCGCCGCGCGCGCGCGGCGGCCGGATCGACCGGGGCGAATCCGCGCGTCTCCGCTTGTTCCATGTCGCGCGGGCGCGACCGGGTGGCCTTGCCGGCGCGGCGGGCGCGCACCGCGGCCAGGTAATTGTCGAATTCGCCCTGCGTCACCTGGTCCATCAGCGACAGCCCGTCGAACGCGTCGCGGGCATAGGCCACGCGGCCGTCGGCGCCGTACGCGGCGGCGCAGTCTTCCTCGACGTAATTGCGGGTCAGGGCCGCGCCGCCCAGCAGGACCGGCACGTCCAGCCCCTGGCGGGCCATCTCTTCCAGGTTCTCGCGCATGATGACGGTGGATTTCACCAGCAGGCCGGACATGCCCACCACATCCGCCCGATGGTCGCGGGCGGCGGCGATCATCTCGGCCACCGGCACCTTGATGCCCAGATTGACGACGCGATAGCCGTTGTTGGTCAGGATGATGTCGACCAGGTTCTTGCCGATGTCATGCACGTCGCCCTTGACGGTCGCCAGCACGATGGTGCCGCGGGCCTGGCCGTCGACGCGCTCCATGTGCGGTTCCAGATGCGCGACGGCGGCCTTCATGGTCTCGGCCGATTGCAGCACGAAGGGCAGTTGCATCTTGCCGGCGCCGAACAGCTCGCCCACCACCTTCATCCCGTCCAGCAGGATGGTGTTGATGATGTCCAGCGGCGGAATGCTCCGCATCGCCTCGTCCAGGTCGGCTTCCAGCCCCTTGCGGTCGCCGTCGACGATGCGGTCCTTCAGCCGCCCCTCGACCGTCTCGGCGCGGGTCTTCCGCGCGGCATCGCTGGCCTTGCGGTCGGCGAACAGTTCCAGCAGGCGCTGCAGCGGGTCATAGCCCTCGCTGCGGCGGTCGAAGATCAGGTCCTCGGCCACCCGCACCTCTTCCTCGGGGATCAGGTGCAGCGGACGGATCTTGGACACATGGACGATCGCCGCCGTCATGCCGGCACGCACCGCATGGTCCAGGAAGACCGAGTTCAGCACCGCCCGCGCCGCCGGGTTCAGGCCGAACGAGATGTTCGACAGCCCCAGCACGATCTGGATGTCCGGGAAACGCTCGCGGATCAGGCGGATGCCCTCCAGCGTCCACAACCCCAGCTTGCGATCGTCCTCGACCCCCGTGCCGATGGTAAAGGTCAGCGGGTCGATCATCAGGTCGGATTGCGGCAGCCCATGGCGGTCGCAGGCGAATGCGACCAGCCGGGTGGCGATGCGCAGCTTGTCCTCGGCGGTCTTGGCCATGCCGACTTCGTCGATCGTCAGCGCCACCACGGCGGCGCCGAACTTGCGCGCCAGCACCATGCGGTCATGGGCGTGCTGCTCGCCATCCTCGAAATTGATCGAATTGATGATCGCCTTGCCGCCATACAGCTTCAGCGCCGCCTCGATCACCGGGGTCTCGGTGGAATCGATCACCAGCGGCGCGTTGACCGAACCGGTGAAGCGAGTGACCACCGCGTTCATCTCGGCCATCTCGTCGCGGCCGACGAAGGCGGTGCAGACATCCAGCGCGTTCGAACCCTCGGCCACCTGCTCGCGGCCCACGGCGACGCAGCCGTCCCAGTCCGCCTCTTCCTGCAGGCTGCGCCATTTCTTCGAACCGTTGGCATTGCAGCGCTCGCCGATCGAGAAATAGCTGTTTTCCTGGCGCAGCGGCACCTGGGTGTAGAGGCTGGCGACCGACGGAACCCACACCGGGCGGCGCGCGACGGGGGCCGGGCGGCGGCGGCCCGTGCCCCCGGCGCGGCGGCGCAGCATCGCGTCCAGCGCCGCGATATGCGGGGTCGAGGTGCCGCAGCAGCCGCCCACCAGGTTCAGCCCGTCCTCGGCGATGAAGCGCTCGACCCAGACGGCCATGTCGGCCGGCGACAGCGGATAATGGGTCTGCCCGTCCACCAGTTCGGGCAGGCCGGCATTGGGCTGGATCGAGACCAGGCCCGGCCAGTTGCCGGCCAGCCAGCGCACATGCTCGGCCATCTCCTGCGGGCCGGTGGCGCAGTTCAGCCCCATCAGCGGCACGTCCAGCGCATGGATCGCGGTGGCGGCGGCGGCGATGTCTGGGCCGACCAGCAGGGTGCCGGTGGTCTCCACCGTGACCTGCACGAAGACCGGCGTGTCGGTCCCCAGCTCGGCCCGGGCAATCTTCGCGCCGTTCACCGCGGCCTTGATCTGCAGCGTGTCCTGGCAGGTCTCGATCAGCAGCGCGTCGACCCCGCCCTCGATCAGGCCGCGGCACTGCTCGGCCAGCCCGGCTTCCAGCGTGTCGTAATCGATATTGCCCAGCGACGGCAGCTTGGTCCCCGGCCCCACCGAGCCCACGACATAGCGATGGCGCCCGTCGGCGAAGCTCTCGGCCGCCTCGCGCGCCAGATGGGCGGCAATGCGGTTGATCTCGCGCGCCCGGTCCGACAGGCCGAACTCGCCCAGCGTGATGGGCGAGCCACCGAACGAATTGGTCTCGACCATGTCCGCCCCGGCCTCGAAATAGCCGCGATGGATCTCGCGCACCAGTTCGGGGCGCGACAGGTTCAGGATCTCGGTGCAGTTCTCCTGGCCCCAATAGTCGCGCTCGACATCCAGGTCCAGCACCTGCACGCGCGACCCCATGCCGCCGTCACACAGCAAGACCTGGTCGCGAAGCGCGTCGAGAAGATGGGGGCGGCTGGTCATGGCGGTTCTGGCGTCCGGCTTGTATTGGGCGGGTGGGGGGCTGTTATTCATGCAGGCACGATGCATGTCCAGCATTCCATACCGATATGGGGTGCCGGGCCACGCGGCACAGGGCGGCACAGGACGGATGAAGGAGCGGGAAATGGGCGCGGATAGGGACGCGGACAGGGGCGCGGACAGGGGCGCGGATACGGGACGCATCAGGCTGGACCTGCTGGACGAGGCCGAATTCGCCGCGATGGCGCCGGACCCGGCTGCCATCGTGCTGGCCTGCGGCACGCCGGCCGAGAAAGCCGGCGGCCAGGAAGAAGGCTGGGAAGACGGCTGGCTGGATATCGTGCCCCTGCCGGCGCCGGGCCCCTTCGCATCCGGCGCGCACGGCGCGGGCTGCGCCTGCTGCCTGCCGGGCGGGGGGCTGTCGGCCGCGCTGGCGGACCTGTTCCGCGCGCGGGTGACGGGGCAGAGCCGGTGGTTCGACCGGGTGGTGGCGGTGGTGCCGGCAGCCTTGCGTGAGGGAATGCGGCAGGAACTCACGGAAAACCGGATCGTCGCCGCGCGCTTTCGCCCCGATTGGGTCTGATGGATGGATCTGATGGATTGGATCTGATGGGCTGGGTCTGACATGCAGGAATCCGGCACGCGGGCAGTCGCGGTCTCGCTCGCCCTCTTCGGCGCGGCCGCGCTGTGCGAGATCGGCGGATGCTATGCCTGGTGGTGCTGGCGGCGCGAAGGGGCGGGGGCCTGGGTGCTGCTGCCGGGCATGGCCTGCCTGGCGCTGTTCGGCTGGCTGCTGACCCTGGCGGACAGCGACGCGGCGGGACGGGCCTTCGCCGCCTATGGCGGGATCTATATCGTGGCCGCGCTGGCCTGGCTGCGCCTGGCCGAGGGACGACCCGTCACGGCGCGCGACCTGGCCGGGGCGGCTTTGTGCCTGGCCGGCGCCGCCCTCATCCTGTCCGCCGGCCGCGCGGCGGGGCGATAAGGACGAAACAGCGATAGAAAACGAATTGAAGCCGGATGAAATGAAGTCGGGCTGCTATGATGGCAAATGGCAACGGCAGGCGGAGAAACGGCAGATGAAACCTTCAGTCGCCCTGACGACGCATCGCGCGCATATCCTGGCGCTGACCGCGGCGCACCGTCTGAGCAATCCCCGCATTTTTGGCTCCGTGCTGCGCGGAGAGGATCGCGAGGGCAGTGATCTCGATCTTCTGGTCGATGCGCCGGCCGGCACGACGCTGTTCGACCTGGGGGCATTGCAAAGCGATCTCGAGGACCTGCTGGGGATCCGGATCGACGTGCTGACGGCCGGCGACCTGCCCGCCCGCTTTCGTGACCGCGTGCTGGCGGAAGCCCACCCGGTATGAACGACGCACGCCTCGCGGATTATCTCGATCACATGCGCATCGCGGCCGTCGACGCCTGCAGCTTCGTCGAAGGCTTGGCGCAGGACGATTTTCTGGCGGACCGCCGGACTCAGCAGGCAGTTGTCATGAGCCTGATCATTCTAGGCGAAGCCGCGACCAAGATCATGACACGCTATCCTGCGTTCGTGGAGGCGCATCCGGACTTGCCGTGGCGGGCCATGCGCGGAATGCGCAACCGGATCGCGCATGGCTATTTCGAGATCAATTTCGTCGTCGTGTGGGATACTGTGGGGCAAGCTCTGCCCACGCTGATCGCGCAACTCAATGCGCTTGATCGATCGACGCGCGCTTCCGCTGCGCCTTCGAGTGGGACGTGATCGCCTGCGTCAACAGCCGGGCGCCGCCCGGACCAGGCAGGGCATGATGCCCTGCACCCCAAGACCTAAAATACGGGTTCCAAGGGCCGGAGCCTCTGGCGGGGCCGCGTTCCCCGAATCCGAAATCCAATGGCCGCCGGATCCGGGAAACTGCCTGAAAGGCTCTTTCGGCGCGCTGTCCCCGCGCCCTACTTCTGGGCCGCGGCGATCGCGGCGGTGATCACCTCGCCGGCTTCCTCGCGCCCGGCCCAGCCAGCCACCTTGACCCACTTGCCCTTCTCCAGGTCCTTGTAGCGGGTGAAGAAATGCTCGATCGCCTGGATGGTGATCTCGGGCAGGTCGGCGATCTTCTCGACCGTGGCATAGTGCGGGTGCACCTTGTCATGCGGCACGCAGACGATCTTCTCGTCCTGGCCGCTTTCGTCCTCCATGCGCAGCATGCCGATCGGCCGCGCGCGGATCACCGCGCCGGGCACCACCGGGGCCGGGATCAGCACCAGCGCGTCGGCCGGGTCGCCGTCGGCGGCCAGCGTGCCGGGGATGAAGCCATATGCCGCCGGATAGGCCATGGGCGTGAAGAGAACGCGGTCGACCACGATGGCGCCGCTCTCCTTGTCGATCTCGTATTTGACCGACGAGCCCTGGGGGATCTCGATGACGACGTTGATGTCGAACGGCACGTCCTTGCCGGGCGACAGTTTCGATACGTCCATGGCGGTGTTCCTTTTCACGGCATGGGAAGACGTCGCCGACCCTATCGGGGCGCGCGGGCCTTGCCAAGCACGGGCCGAATTGCGCCGGCGCGGGACGAATTCGCGGCCGCCCGGCACGCCGGACCTTGCCAAACCGCCGCACATGCGCGAAGTCAGGACCGGCCTGCGCGCCCGTAGCTCAATTGGTCAGAGCGGGCCGCTCATAACGGCTTGGTTGCGGGTTCAAGTCCTGCCGGGCGCAGGCCGTCGCACGGCCCGCCCCCCGGTTCGGGGGCGCGGTCCGCACGACCCTCTTCACCTTGTTCGGATATCGGGAGCCTTCGTCATGGCCGCCACGCAATATGTCTATGTGATGAAGGACCTGACCAAGGCGTATCCGGGCGGGCGCGAGGTCTTCAAGGGCATCACCCTGTCCTTCCTGCCGGGGGTGAAGATCGGCGTGCTGGGCGTCAACGGCGCCGGCAAATCCACCCTGCTGAAGATCATGGCGGGAATCGAGAAGGAGTTCGGCGGCGAGGCCTGGGCCGCCGAGGGCATGAAGATCGGCTATCTGGAGCAGGAGCCGAAGCTGGACGAATCGCTGACCGTCGGCGAGAACGTGGCCCTGGGCTTCGGCGAACTGAAGCGCGCGGTCGACCGCTTCAACGAGATCTCGATGGCGTTCGCCGAGCCGATGTCGGACGACGAGATGACCGCCCTCCTGGCCGAACAGGCCGAGCTGCAGGAAAAAATCGATGCCGGCGACGGCTGGGAACTGGACCGCAAGATCGACATCGCGCTGGACGCGCTGCGCTGCCCCCCGGCCGACAGCGCGGTGACCCGCCTGTCGGGTGGCGAGCGCCGGCGCGTGGCGCTGTGCCGCCTGCTGCTGGAAAAGCCCGACCTGCTGCTGCTGGACGAGCCGACCAACCATCTCGACGCCGAAAGCGTCGCCTGGCTGGAACGCACGCTGCGCGACTACCAGGGCACGGTGATGGTCATCACCCATGACCGCTACTTCCTCGACAACGTCACCAACTGGATCCTCGAGCTGGAGCGTGGCCGGGGCTTCCCGTTCCAGGGCAACTACTCCTCCTGGCTCGAGCAGAAGCGCAAGCGCCTGGCCCAGGAGGAAAAGGAAGAGAGCGCCCGCCAGCGCGCCCTGGCCGCCGAGCAGGAATGGATCGGCTCCAGCCCCAAGGCGCGCCAGGCCAAGAGCAAGTCGCGTATCGCCCGGTACGAGGAAATGCTGGCCCAGAACGCCGAGCGCGCGGGCGGCACCGCCGACATCGTCATCCCGCCGGGCCCCCGCCTGGGCGGCACGGTCATCGAGGCCGAGGATCTGCGCAAGGCGTTCGGCAACCGGCTGCTGATCGACGATCTCAGCTTCAAGCTGCCGCCCGGCGGCATCGTCGGCGTGATCGGGCCGAACGGCGCGGGCAAGTCCACCCTGTTCCGCATGATCGTGGGGCAGGAGCAGCCCGATGCCGGAACGCTGAAGGTCGGCGACACGGTCAAGCTCGGCTATGTCGATCAGTCGCGCGACAGCCTGGACGACGACAAGACCGTCTGGGAGGAAATCTCGGGCGGCACCGACGTCATCTATCTGGGCAAGCGCGCGGTGCCGTCGCGCGCCTATGTCGGCGCCTTCAACTTCAAGGGCCCGGACCAGCAGAAGAAGGTCGGCATCCTGTCGGGCGGCGAGCGCAATCGCGTGCACCTGGCGAAGATGCTGCGCCAGGAAAGCAACGTCATCCTGCTGGACGAACCGACCAACGACCTCGATGTCGACACGCTGCGCGCGCTGGAAGACGCCCTGGCGGAATTCGCCGGCTGCGCCGTGATCATCAGCCATGACCGCTGGTTCCTGGACCGCCTGGCCACCCATATCCTGGCCTTCGAGGGCGACAGCCACGTCGAATGGTTCGAGGGTAATTTCCAGGCCTATGAAGAGGACAAGCGACGTCGACTCGGGCCTGACGCGACCGAGCCCGGGCGGATCAAGTACCGCCCGCTGGCGCGCTGACCCCGCAGGAGAAGCGGGCCGGGCGGCCCCGGCGCGTCCGCCCGGCGGCCCGGAGGCGGGCATGAGCGACGGGGCGCGGCCGCCGCAGGGGGCGGGCGCGCCGCCTGTGTACGATGCCGGGCAGGGGCGCGATGCCGGGCCGGGGCGTGGGGACGGCGCCGAGGCCGCGCCCGCCGCCCGTCACCCGCGGCGCGGCCCCTGGGGCCAGCCCGCCGCCCCGATCGGCTGGGCGGCGCGCTCGCCCGTTCCCGGTGGCCATATCCGCACCGGCCGGCTGGTGCTGGAGCCGATCGCCTGGCGCGACATGGACGACATGGCGCGGCTCAAGGCCGATGCCGGGGCGTTCGGCATGATGCTGGGCGGCGTGCGCGGCCGCCAGCAGGCCGAAATGGAAATGGCCGACGACTTGGCCTGCTGGGCGCGGAACGGCGTGGGCATCTTCGCGATTCGCGAGGACGGCCGCTTCATCGGCATGACGGGACTGCACGAACGCCCGGACGGGCGCGGGCTGGGGCTGCGCTTCGCCCTATGGCCCTGGGCGGCCGGGCGCGGCCTGGCGCGCGAGGCCGCATGGGCGGTGCTGAATTTCGCGCATGATAACGGCATACGCCGGATCATCGCGGTGGCGCGCGAAACCAATATCGCCTCGCGCACCATCCTGGGCGGAATCGGCATGACCCTGTGCGACAGCTTCATGCGCGACGGGCACCAGATGCTGGTCTATGAAAGCGTGCGCGAACAGCGCCCCGACCCGCTGCCGCCCCTGCCGCCACGCCGGCCGATCCGCCTGCCGGAGTAACGAGGCCGCAGCAAAAGCCCTCCCAGGGCTCCGCCGGCGCCGGGGCTCCCTCCGCGCGCCGGACGCCGCGTCAATGGATGTTGTGCGCCGCCACCTGGTGGTCCAGCGCCTGAAGCAGCGCGTTGACGCTGCCGTTATGGCGCGCGATGAACGACGCGTAATCCTGCCGCTGGGTCAGGCGCAGGCTCGTGCCTTCGCCCACCACGTCGACCACCTTGGGCTGGCCGCTGCTGTTGCTGATGATCCACTGGGTATTGGCCGCCGGCTGTTCGGGGCGGTTGATCACCGTATCCACCGCCTGATCCGTGCCGACCTGCGACGTACCGCCGATGGTGAACGTCACGCCGCGATAATCGCCGATCTTGTCGGTGATGGCATTGACCAGGACATGGTGGAACAGGTCCAGGTACTGGGCCTGCTGCTGGGGAGTGGCCACGCGCCAGTAGCGGCCCAGGCAGTACCGCGCGATCGCATCCATGTCCACATGGGCCTGCAGCAGCGGCAGCATCGCCGCCTTCTTGTCCGCCAGCGTGCGGTTGGAATTGACGATGGCGATCAGTTGCTGGCCGAAATCGTTGACGAAGGCGCGGGCGGCCGCGGCGGCGGCGGCGTCGGCCCGGGCCGGGCGCAGAACCGGCAGCACCGCCGTCCCGAGGGCGAGACCCAGCGCATGACGACGGGAAAGGACTGTCTTCATCTCTGTGCCCCTTGCTCAGTTATACCAATCGGGCACGGTCGCCCGGTGATCGTTGCGGATCGACTCGGCCTGCGCCTTGCGCTGCTGCTGATAGGCGCTGCGGATCGTGGCGTACGGGTCCAGCGCATCCCGCTGCAACTGGTCCAGCTCGTCCAGGTGGTCGGCGCGTCCGTTGATCGTGCCGACGATGTTGTAGGCCCAGTTGAAAGTCAGCAGCCCATAGCCGCGCGGCACGTAGTTCAGCGGCTGCAGCCCGATATCGATTCCAGAGCCCGCGGCGTCGCGGAACGAGGACGGGCCCATCATGGGCAGGAACAGGTACGGGCCGGACGGCACGCCCCAGGTCGCCAGCGTCAGCCCCGCGTCGTTGTCGTGATGCGGATAGCCCGCATATTTCGCCACGTCGAACAGGCCGCCGACGCCGGCGACCATGTTGATGCACCAGCGCACGAAGGCGTCGCCGGCGCGGCGGGGCTTGCCGGCGCCGACATCGTTGAAGAATACCACCGGCTCGCCCATCGTCTGGACCAGCCCGCCCAGCGATTGCCGGACGCGATAGGGCAGGGCCCAGACCCACGCCTTGGCGACCGGGCGCAGCGTGTATTTGTCCAGCGTCATGCTGATCCCGTACATCTTGCGGTTCAGCGGCTCATAGGGGTCGTTCGCCTCGCGATACTCGGCCAGGGCCTCGGGGTCCTTGGGCGGCGGGGCGGCGCATCCCGCCAGCGCCAGCGCCAGCATGCCCGCACCGGCGGCAACGGAGGCGATGCGCGGGTGGAGCATACGGGTGGATGACCGGGACGGTAGAGGCTTCGATCCTGTCATTGCACGCATACTCGTTCCTGTTCCTGGCCTGTTTCCAGGCCTGTTCCCCGGTCCGCGTCGACTCGCGGGACGGCCGGGGCCTGTTGTCGGTCCGCGTTCCCGGAACACGGCGCGTCCCGGGCATCATGGAATGAAGCGGACCGGACCATGTCCTTCCGCGAGGAAACTCTCTAGCATGGCCCGGCGGTTGCGCAATCCGTCATGGGCGTCATCCTGCCGCGCATGGCGGACCGGACAACGCTGCCGGGCCGGATTTCGGGCTTGCCGGATCGTCGAAGACTGGTCCAGTGTGACACAAAATCCACAACAGATGAATGGGATACGATGTTCAAGCTCACCAAGGCACGTTCGGTTTCCGCGCTGCTGCTGGCAGCCTCCACCTTGGGCGGCACGCTCGCCGCCCGGCCGGCCGCCGCCGCCGTCACGCTGGACCGGGCGAAATTCGGCACGATGGCCGACGGCACGCCGATCGAAATCCTGACCCTGCGCAACGCGCATAACGTGTCGGTGCGCTTCATCACCTATGGCGGCATCATCACCGCGATCGACACGCCCGACCGGACCGGCCATGTCGACGACATCGTCCTCGGCTTCCCGGACCTGCAAGGCTACACGGTCGACAGCGCGCAGGGCGGCCTGTTCTTCGGTGCCATGATCGGCCGGTACGCCAACCGGATCGCCAAGGGGACCTTCACGCTGGGCGGCAAGACGTATCACGTTCCCGTGACCGCGCCGCCGAACGCGCTGCATGGCGGCACCAGGGGCTTCGACAAATATGTCTGGACGGTGGACGGCACCGCGGCGGGCGCGCATGCGGCCAGCGCCACCCTGTCGATGACCAGCCCGGACGGCGACCAGGGCTTTCCCGGCACGCTGAAGGTCAGCGTGACCTACACGCTGGACGACCATGACCAGCTCACCCTGCACTACAAGGCGACGACCGACCAGCCGACGGTGCTCAACCTGACCAACCACAGCTATTTCAATCTGGGCGGCGAGGGATCGGGCTCGATCGAGAACGAGGTGCTGCAGATCAACGCCGCGCGCTACACGCCGACCGATCCGACCGCGATCCCGACCGGCGAACTGGCGCCGGTGGCCGGCACGCCGCTGGATTTCCGCAAGCCGATGCGCATCGGCGAGCATCTGCGCGACGATTATCCGCAGTTGATGTTCGCGCGCGGCTACGACCACAACTGGGTCGTCGACGGCCAGGCGGGCGCGGCTCCCCGCCCGGCGGCGCGGATCGTGGATCCCCGGACCGGCCGCACGATGGAGGTGCTGACCAGCCAGCCGGGGCTGCAGGTCTACACCTCGAACTCGCTGACCGGCGCCTATGCCGGCGTGTCGCACCGCGCCTATCGCCAGACCGACGCGATCGCGTTCGAGGCCGAGCATTATCCCGATTCGCCCAACCACCCCTCCTTCCCGACCACGACGCTGAACCCCGGCGAGACGTTCGACTACACGACGATCTTCCGCTTCGGCGTGCAGCCGGCAGCGCCGCACGGAAAATGACGGGCGCGGGGACGGATGCGGGGCTCTCGGTCGCGTCCCTGCATGTCTACCCGGTCAAGTCGCTGGGGGGCATCGCCGTGGCGGACGGGTGGCTGGGCCCCTGCGGGCTGCAGGACGACCGGCGCTGGGTGGTGACCGACCCGGACGGGACGTTCCTGACCCAGCGCCAGATCCCGTCCATGGCGCTGGTGTCGGTGGCGTGGTCCCCCCGTCCGGCGCCGGACGGGGCGGGCGGGCTGGTCCTGTCCCGCCCCGGCCACGGCGCGCTGGCCGTTCCCGTTCCGCCGGCCGGCGCGGCGCGGCATCCGGTGCGGGTGTGGCGCGACACGGTTCCGACGGTCGATGCCGGCCAGGCGGCGGCCGGCTGGCTGACCGCCGTGCTGGGGCGCCCGTGCCGGCTGGCCTATCTGCATGACGTCGCGGCACGGCCGGCCGATCCCGACCACGCCCCGCCCGGATCGGTGGTCGGCTTCGCCGACGGGTTCGCCGTCCTGGTGACGACCACCGAGTCGCTGGCCGCGCTGAACCGGGACCTGCCGCCCCCGGTGCCGCCTTTGCCGATGAATCGCTTCCGTCCCAATATCGTGCTGACGGGCGCCCCCGCCTGGGCCGAGGACGAATGGCGGCTGCTGGCGGTGGGGCAGGCCAGGATCCTGATCGTCAAGCCCTGTTCGCGCTGCGTCATGACGACGATCGACCAGCACAGCGCGGACATTCCCCACCCGCAGGAACCGCTGCGCACCCTGGCGCGGACCCGCCGGGCCAAGGGCGGGGTGATGTTCGGCCAGAACGCGGTGGTGGTGCGGCCGGGGCGCATCGCCGCGGGTGACCCGGTGACGGTGCTGGAACAAGGCCCATCCAACCTTCTGCCCGCGTAACACCCCCCGGCTACAGAACGCCCCTCGTCACCAACTCATTAAAAAAACGGTTTCCAAAGGCACCGCGTTTGGTGGGGTTCGGGGCAAAGCCCCGAAAACCAACCCAAGGGGGCGCAAGTTCAGCGAAGGCGCGGACCGATTTCCGGCAGCAGCGCCAGCAGTTCTGCGGCCTCGCGCTTCGACAGGCCCGCCGCCTGCAGATCGACCTGCTCGCCGGCCAGAACGCCGCGCAGGGCGCGCAGGGCGGGGCCGGACAGCAGCGCGGCTTCCTGCATATAGTCGCGGAAGGCTTCGAATGTTTGGGGCACCCAGCGTTCCACCAGGCCGAGGATGGCATCCGCATAGGCGCGGATTTCGTACTGCGCGTGCGCGTCGGCCCGCAGCCGCAGGAAATGCAGCAGGTTCCACAGATTGATCTGCCAGTAGAACTGCGTCATCACGTTGACCGGCAGGGTCATGCGCGCCAGTTCGCGCGCCACCACGGGCCGGTCGGGGTCGATCGCGTTGCCGGCCTCGTCCTGGTTCAGCATCTCCAGGTAATGGTCGTAGCAGCGGCTCGCATCCTCGCGCAGCAGCGCCAGCACGTGCTCGGCGGCGTCGGGCGGCAGGCTTTCGCCGCGTCCCTGCTTGTTGCTGGCGGACTGGCGGGCGATGTCCTCGGCGCGGGGGAAGTAGAACTCCTTCTCCAGCACCGAATAGCGGGCGGAATATTCGTTGATGCTGGCCGTGCGGTGGCGGAACCATTGCCGGGTGACGAAGATCGGCGCGCGCACGTGGAACTTGGCCACCGCCAGTTCGAACGGGCTGGTATGGCGGTTGCGCATCAGATAGCGGATCAGGCCGCGATCGTCGGAAATGCTGCGCGTTCCCTTGCCGTACGACACGCGCGCGCCCTGCACGATGGCCGCGTCGCCGCCCATATAGTCGATCAGCCGGACGAACCCGCTCCCCAGCACCGGCTCGGGCTGGTACAGCGCCTCCTCCACCGCCGGGACGGTATCGCGGCGCGTCTGGCTCCAGGCGGCGCGGGCGGCGTCGATTTCCGATTTCTGGTCCGTTGAAAACATCGCGGCCCCCCGCCGATTCCGTGTCTGCAAAGGCGGCGCATACCATGAAACGCGCCCGACCGGAACGCATCGGCGGCCATTGCCAAACCGCCGCCGCCCCCCTATATCCCCGGGTGCCGGAGGGGTTCGCCCCTTGGCTATGGCGATAAACGGCACGTGGAATAAGTGTTGTGGACCCGGGGGCAGTACCCGGCGTCTCCACCAGATCCTTCCGGTTCGGCTCCGCGCGGGGCCGGGGGCTATGGGGACGAAACAGGCTCGACACGCATGGTAAAGACCTGCCTTTTGCCCGGCATTGTACCACCGTCATCGGGCTGAATCACAAGTGCCAACGATAACTTCGAGGCGCTCGCTGTCGCTGCATAAGTGACAAGCGCGGTTCGGGAGGCACCGGGCAACAGAAGCCTCCCACTCGCCGGCACCCGGTCCCCGCCAATGCCCGATCCCGGGCGCCCAATTCCGGATACCAATTCCCGGGCGGCCTCCCGGCACGCCGCTTTTCATTGCGACGGCGTGTCCGCTTCGTGAAGCGGCCCCCCGCGCATCCGGCTTGCGCGCCGATCCGGTTTGACGCATGGCTGAAACCTGTGGCACGGCGTGGCGCAACGCACCCAGGCCAACGGAACGGAGATTTCCGCATGTCCGACGATCACGACGGGGAAAACGGCTTCGACGCCGCCATCCCCGACAGTCTGCTCCCCTACGATTCGTGGATCGAGGACGCGTATCGCGACGTGATGCTGCGCGCGCTGGACCATGTGGGGCGCGAGGGACTGCCCGACGGGCACCATTTCTACGTCACCTTCCTGACCGGCTGGCCCGGGGTCGAAATCCCGGCGCGCCTGCGGGCGCAATATCCGCACGACATCACCATCGTGCTGCAGCACCAGTTCTGGGACCTGCGGGTGGACCGCACTGCGCGCACCGTGTCGGTCGGCCTGTCCTTCGGCGGCGTCGGCTCGACACTGGTGATCCCGGTCGCGGCGATCACCGCCTTCGCCGACCCGCATATCCGGCTGGCCCTGCGCTTCACCCCGCCCGGACCGGCCCCGGCACAGGACGAGGAGCCCGCTGCCCTCGAATCGGCCGCGTCCTCCGATGCGTCCTCCGATACCGCCTCCGGCGAGGCGCCCGACGAGACGCCCGGCGAGACGACAGACGGGCAGGCGCCGGCCTCGTCCCAGGTGGTCAGCCTGGCGGCCTTCCGGAAAAAGGGCCCGAACCCCAGTTGATCCGCACGCCATCCGGGACGCCCGGATGCGGCCGGGCGCTCCGTGAACCGCCACCCGGAAAGCAATCCGGGGGATAAGGCAGGAGATTGTCCGAGTGAACGCGTCCTCCATACCCTCCAAGCCCTCTCTCCGGCCCCCGCTCGGCCCCCCTCTGCGGCCCTTCGCCTACGGGCCGCTCTTTCCGCTGCAGGACACCGGGACGCCCTGGCGAAGGCTGGATATCGCGGGCGTGCGCACCGGCACCTGCGACGGGCGGACCGTGCTCCATGTCAGCCCCGAGGCCCTGGCCGAACTGGCGGCCCAGGCATTCCACGACATCGCCCACCTGCTGCGGCCGGGCCACCTGGCGCAGCTTGCGGCGATCCTGCAGGACCCCGATGCGTCGGACAATGACCGGTTCGTGGCGCTGGACCTGCTGAAGAATGCCTGCATCGCCGCCGGCGGCGTGCTGCCGATGTGCCAGGACACCGGCACGGCGATCATCTACGGCAAGAAGGGCCAGCGCGTCTGGGTGGACGGGAACGAGGAGGAAGCGTTCTCCCGCGGGGTGTACGAAACCTACACCCGCACCAGCCTGCGCTATTCGCAGATGGCGCCGCTGTCGATGTTCGACGAGGTGAATACCGGCACCAACCTGCCGGTGCAGTTCCATATCGCGGCGACCCCCGGCGAGGACCATGCCGCGCAGATGGACCTGATGTTCGTCGCCAAGGGCGGCGGCTCCGCCAACAAGACCTTCCTCTTCCAGGAAACCCGCGCCCTGCTGTCCAGCAAGGAAAACCTGCTGGCCTGGCTGGACGGCAAGGTGCGCACGCTGGGCACCTCGGCCTGCCCGCCCTACCACCTGGCGGTGGTGATCGGCGGCCTGTCGGCCGAACAGACGCTCGAGACGGTCAAGCTGGCCTCGACCCGCTGGCTGGACGGGCTGCCGACCGAAGGCAGCGCGCTGGGCCACGCCTTCCGCGACCTGGAGATGGAGCAGGAGATCCTGAAGCTGACCCAGGGGCTGGGGATCGGCGCGCAGTTCGGCGGCAAGTATTTCTGCCATGACGTGCGGGTGGTGCGCCTGCCGCGGCATGGCGCGTCCCTGCCGGTGGGGATCGGCGTGTCGTGCTCGGCCGACCGGCAGGTCAAGGCGCGCATCACCGCCGAAGGGATCTTCCTGGAACGGCTGGAGACCGACCCGGCACGCTTCCTGCCCGAGACGACGGACGACCATCTGGGCGGCACCGAGGTGCGGGTGGACCTCAACCAGCCGATGGACGCGATCCGCGCCCTGCTGTCGCGCCACCCGGTGCGCACCCGCCTGTCGCTGACCGGCACCATGGTGGTGGCGCGCGACATCGCCCACGCCAGGTTCCGCGAACGGCTCGAACGCGGCGAGGGCCTGCCGGACTACCTGAAGGACCACCCGGTCTATTACGCCGGACCGGCCAAGACGCCCGAGGGCATGCCCACCGGCGCGTTCGGCCCCACCACGGCGGGACGCATGGACAGCTATGTGGCGATGTTGCAGCAGGCCGGCGGCTCGTTCGTCATGCTGGCCAAGGGCAACCGGTCGAAGGCGGTGCGCGACGCCTGCCGCGCCTATGGCGGGTTCTATCTGGGCTCGGTCGGCGGCCCGGCGGCCCGGCTGGCCCGCGACTGCATCCGCAAGGTCGAGGTGCTGGAATATCCCGAACTGGGGATGGAGGCGGTCTGGAAGATCGAGGTGGAGAACTTCCCGGCCTTCATCGTCATCGACGACAAGGGCAATGATTTCTACGATGGCCTGACAGGCTGAACCGGCCTGGCGGACACGGACACTCGTCACATCAGGACATTACGGAGATACGCGTTCCATGCGCTTTACCGTCGATCGGCTGGACCATGTCGTCATCACCGTCCGGGACCAGGAGGTCTCGGCATCCTGGTACCAGCGCGTCCTGGGCATGGAGCGCGAGGAATATGGCCGCAACAACCGCACCGCGCTGAAATTCGGCGGCCAGAAGATCAATCTCCGCCCCCAGGGGGCCGAGGGCTGGGCCAGCGCCGAGGACGCGCTGCCCGGCACCAACGATCTCTGCTTCATCACCGCGGTGTCCAGCACCGAGGTGATCGAGCATCTGGAAGGCTGCGGGGTGCGGGTGATCCAGGGGCCGGTGGCGCGGCTCGGCGCGCTGGGGCCCGTAACCTCGGTCTATTGCGAGGACCCGGATCGCAACCTGATCGAGATCGCGTCCTATCAGGGATAGCGGCGTCATGGACGCGCGCCCAAACCTGAACCCGGACCCAAACCCGGGCCCAAACCCGGACCCGGACGCCGCGCCGCCCGCCGGCGACGCGGCCCTGTACCCCCACCCGCAGGACCGGCCGCTGGCCGGGGCGCCGCACCCCGGCCGGCTGCTCCATCCGCGCCTCTATGCCTGCGAATGCGCGGGCACGATGCTGCTGATGCTGTTCGGCGTGACCACCAACGTGCTGCTGGGGGCCGGCGACTCGCCCGTCGGCCGGGGCCTGGCGAACCATCCGGCGCTGCAGGTCGCGCTGCAGGGCCTGTTCTTCGGCATGGGCGGCTCGCTGGCCGCGCTGTCGCCCTTCGGCCGGGTCAGCGGCGGGCATGTCAGCCCGTCCGTCTCGCTGGCCTTCGCGCTGCTGGGGCGGCTGGCCTGGCGGGATCTGCTGGGCTACTGGGCCGCGCAGCTCGCGGGCGCGGTGCTCGGGACCGGACTGGTCGCGCTGGCCGGGCGGGCGTGGCCGCGCCTGGGGGCGTGGGCGCACGCCACCCGTTTCGCGGCGACCATCCCCTTCGACCTGGTGCCGCTCTCCTGGGTGTTCATGGGCGAGGTCTGCACCACGGCGCTGCTCATCACCGCGCTGCTCTATACCGGCGGCCATGCCGCGCTGCGCTGGGCGACGCCGCTGCTGGCCGGCCCGCTGTTCTTCGCGCTGAACCCGTTCGAGGCCTGGCTGTCGGGCGACAGCACCAATCTGGCGCGCAGCCTGGGGCCGGCGGTGTTTTCCGGCCAGTGGCAGGATTTCTGGATCTATGGCGCCGCACCGTTCTGCGGCGTGGTGTCGACGGTGCTGATGGTGCGGCTGGGAACCTTCGGCGCCATGCATGTGCACGAGGCCCGGCTGGCGCATTTCGGCCATCACGGCCGGGTGCCCTTCCTGCTGCCCCCCATCCTGTTGCCCTGGCGGCGCCGCAGGTCATAGCGGCAGCCGATCGGGCGCCGGAAGAGTCGGGATCAGCTCCTGCCGAACAAGGCGGTCAGGCTGGCCGAACCCAGGCTGTGGCTGTTGATCATGTATCCCACCATCGCCCCCGACGCGTCCGCCGGCACGCTCAGCACCGCCGTGTCCAGCGCGTGGACCGTGAAGATGTAGCGGTGCGCCGGTCCCGGCGGCGGGGCGGCTCCGCCATAGGCATTGCCGCCGAAATCGGTGCGGGTCATGAACGCGCCGGGCGGCAGGTCGGCATCGCCCGATCCGGCGCCGGCCGGCAGGCCGGCGGTCGAGGCGGGGATATTGACCATCACCCAGTGCCACCAGCCCGATCCGGTGGGGGCGTCGGGGTCGTACATCGTCACGGCGAAGCTGCGCGTGCCCTCGGGCGCGCCGCTCCAGGCCAGGGGCGGCGAGATATTGCCGCCGCGATAGCCCATGCCGTCGAAGACCTGGGCCTCGGGCAGCCGGTCGCCCTCGGCGAAGGCCCGGCTGGTCAGGGTGAATGTCATGGACGCCTCCTCGTGCTTTCGGCTCCATCGGCCCCTATATGGGTGTTCGGGGCCCGATGGCACGACCCTACCAGTTCTTGCTGACCAGCCAGAATTCCTCGGACGTCAGGGTAACCACCCCGCCGCCGCCGGTGGCTTCGGCGGACTCGGCCGCCGCCGCGGCCAGGGCGGCCATGCGCTCGATCATCAGCGTCTTGCGGACATGGGCCTCCGAGCTTTCGGGATTGGCCTCAAGGACGCTCAGCGCCACCTTGCAGGCCCGGGCGACGCGCGCGGCGTCGAGTGCGGCATAGGACATGGTCTCTTCCTGTCTGCTGATATGGGGGCGGGCCCCCGATCGGGTTCCGCGCCATTCTGCCGGGTGGCGGCGGGACTGTCCAACCGGCGCGGGATTCCGTAAACCGGGCATCCGATGCATGACCTTGCCTCCGATTTCGATTTCGTCCTGCCCGGCGCGCTGATCGCCGACCAGCCGGCGCGGCCGCGCGATTCCGCGCGCCTGCTGCACGTCCCCCAGGCCGGCCCCTTCCAGGACCTGGCGGTGCGCGACCTGCCCGGCCTGCTGCGGCCGGGCGACCTGCTGGTGGCCAACGACACCGCGGTGATCCCGGCACAGCTCGAGGCGCGGCGGGGCGAGGCGAAGATCGGCATCACGCTGGACCGGATCCTGCCCGACGGCACCTGGCACGCGCTGGCGCGCAACGCGCGGCGCCTGCGCGCGGGCGACGTCCTGACCTTCCCCGGCACCCCCAACCGGGCCGAGATCCGCGACCGCGACGCCGAGGGCGGCGTGATCCTGCGCTTCGATACCGAGGGCGCGGCGTTCGACGCCTTCCTGCAGGTGGCGGGGGCGCTGGCGCTGCCGCCCTATATCGCGCGGCCCCAGGGACCGACCGAACAGGACCGCACGGATTACGCCACCATCTTCTCGACCCATCGCGGGGCGGTGGCCGCCCCCACGGCGGGGCTGCATTTCACGCCCGGATTGCTGGCCGCCCTGGATGCGGCCGGCGTCGGGCGCCGCACGCTGACCCTGCATGTGGGGGCCGGGACCTTCCTGCCCGTGCGGGGCGAGAGCATCGCCTCCCACCGCATGCATGCCGAACGCGGCATCATCACCCCGGAAACCGCGCAGGCCATCAACGCGGCCCGCGCCGCCGGGGGGCGGATCGTGGCGGTGGGCACGACCTCGCTGCGGCTGCTGGAAAGCGCGGCCGATCCGGACGGCACGATCCGGCCCTTCGACGGCGACACCGCCATCTTCATCCGCCCGGGCTACCGGTTCCGGGCGGTGGACCTGCTGATGACCAATTTCCACCTGCCGCGCTCGACCCTGTTCATGCTGGTCTGCGCCTTCGCCGGATATGACAGGATGCGCCAGGCCTATGCCCACGCGATCGAGACGGGATACCGCTTCTATTCCTACGGCGATGCCTGCCTGCTCCACCGGCGGGACGCGGCCATAGGGGGGACGGGCGCATGAGCACCGCATTCCGCTGGACCGGTCAGGCGCGATTCGGCCGCGCGCGGGCGGGCCACCTGCATACCGCGCACGGCATGGTGCCCACCCCCACCTTCATGCCCGTGGGCACGGCCGGCACGGTAAAGGCCATGACGATGGACGCCGTGCGCGCGACCGGCGCGGGCATCGTGCTGGGCAACACCTACCACCTGATGCTGCGCCCGGGGGCCGAACGGGTGCGCGCGCTGGGCGGCCTGCATCGCTTCATGGACTGGCCGGGGCCGATCCTGACCGATTCCGGCGGGTTCCAGGTCATGTCGCTGGGCGCGCTGCGCAAGCTCGACCAGGACGGGGTGACGTTCAGTTCGCATATCGACGGCTCGAAGCACCGGCTGACGCCCGAACGGTCGACCCACATCCAGCACGCGCTGGACGCCACCATCACCATGTGCTTCGACGAATGCCCGGCCCTGCCGGCCCCGCCCGAGACGATCGCGCAGTCCATGCGCTTGTCCATGCGCTGGGCCGCGCGCTGCCGCGCGGCATTCGTCCCCCGGCAGGGCTATGCCCAGTACGGCATCATCCAGGGCGGCACCGAACCCGAACTGCGCGCCGAGAGCGTGCGCGCCCTGACCGATATCGGCTTCGAGGGCTACGCGATCGGCGGCCTGGCGGTGGGCGAGGGGCAGGACCTGATGTTCGCGACCCTGGACGCGACCGTGCCCCTGATCCCCGACGACAGTCCGCGCTACCTGATGGGGGTGGGCACCCCCGACGATCTGCTGGGCGCCGTCGAACGCGGGGTGGACATGTTCGACTGCGTCATGCCGACCCGGGCGGGCCGCACCGCCCGCGCCTATACCGAACGCGGCACCCTGAACCTGCGCAATGCGCGCCATGCCGGCGATACGCGGCCGATCTCGCCGCACTGTGACTGCCTGGCCTGCGCGCGGCACAGCCGCGCCTATCTGCACCACCTGTTCCGGGCCAATGAAATCCTGGGCCCGATGCTGCTGACGTGGCATAATCTGGCCTATTACCAGCGGCTGATGCGCGGGCTGCGCGCCGCGATCATCGACGGGTCGCTGGACGTCCATGCCGCGTGGCTGCGCGCCCAATGGGCGATGGAGGACTGGACGCCCGACGAAATGCCCCCTGCCGACATCCCACCGGTCCCGTGATGCCCCGCCCGGCCCCGTGCAATTCGGCCTTGCGCGACGCGATCCGCGACAAGGCGCTGGCGCTGGGCTTCGACGCGGTGGGGTTCTGCGACGCGGCGCTGGGCGACGATGCCCGGGCGCGGCTGGCCGATTTCCTGGCCGCCGGCCATCACGGGGCGATGGGCTGGCTGGCCGAACGCACCGAACAGCGCGGCGATCCCCGCGCCTTGTGGCCCGAGGCCCGAAGCGTGATCGCGCTGGGCCTGTCCTACGCGCCCGGCGGCGACCCGCTGGCGACGACGCGCCTGCCCGACCGGGGCAACCTGTCGGTCTATGCGCGGCACCGCGACTATCACGACGTGGTCAAGGGCATGCTCAAGCACCTGGCGCAGTTCGTCGTCGCCGAAGGCGCGCGGATGAGTGCCGCCGAAGGCGCGCGGATGATTGCCGCCGAAGGCGCGCGGAGGAGCGCCGCCCAGGGCGCGGGGGCAGGGGCCGCGCCGGGCGTCAAGGTCTTCGTCGACACCGCGCCGGTCATGGAAAAGCCGCTGGCCGAACGCGCGGGGCTGGGCTGGCAGGGCAAGCATACCAACCTGGTGTCCCGCCGGCACGGAAGCTGGCTGTTCCTGGGCGAGATCTACACGACCCTGGACCTGCCGCGCTCGGCGCCCTCGGGCGGGCAATGCGGCTCCTGCCGGCGCTGCCTGGATGCCTGCCCGACCGACGCCTTTCCCGAACCGTACCGGATGGACGCCCGGCGCTGCATTTCCTACCTGACGATCGAGAATCCGGGCCCGATCCCGCTGGAATTCCGGGCCGCGATGGGCAACCGCATCTATGGCTGCGACGATTGCCTGGCGGTCTGCCCCTGGAACCGCTTCGCCACCGAATCGCGGCAGATGAAGCTGCGGGCCCGCGACGACCTCACCGCGCCGCGCCTCGCGGACCTGGCGCGGCTGGACGATGCGGGCTTCCGGGCGCTGTTCTCGGGCTCGCCGGTCAAGCGGATCGGGCGCAACCGCTTCGTGCGCAACGTGCTGGTGGCCGTCGGCAATTCGGGACTGGCCGCGCTGCGCCCGGTGGCGCAGGCGCTGTGCGACGATCCCGATCCGGTGGTGGCCGAGGCCGCGCGCTGGGCGGCCGGACGCCTGCCGACATGAACGACCAAGCATGAACGACCGGGACCAGAACGCCGCAAGCTTCCGCCTGCCGGGCGGGCGGCCGCTGGTCAAGCGCAGCCTGGTGCTGTCCGGCCACCGGACCAGCGTGGCGCTCGAACCCGAATTCTGGACGGCGCTGGACGAGATGGCGCGCGCGCGCGGGATCGGCCTGCCCGCGCTGATCGCCGGGCTCGACGCCGCGCGCGACCCGGCGCGCCCCCTGGCCTCCGCCCTGCGGGTGGCGGCCTTGCTGGACGCACGGGACCGGGGGCGGGGCCAGGGCAGGGGGGCAGCCGGCGATTCGGGTTGAGGGGGGTGGCGTCTTGGCGCATGATCGGCACCGGACGGCGCATGCCGGCCCGGCAAGGATAATGGCGAATTTCTGATGGCGATCTGGGGGAAATTGTTCGGCGGCGCGGCGGGGTTCGCAATGGGCGGGCCGCTCGGCGCCGTGGTCGGCGCGGCGCTGGGCCACGCGGCCGATAACGGGTCGATCCTGGAAACGCCGGTCGGCGGCTGGACCGATCGCTGGGGCCCGCGCCTGAACGCCGACCCCAACGGGGCGGCAACCTTCGTCGCCGCCAAGCTGGCGGCGGTGACCGGCAAGCGCGAGCAACTGTACGGCCTGGTGATGGTGGTGCTGTCGGCCAAGCTGGCCAAATGCGACGCGCCGGTGAACCGGGCCGAGATCGACGCCTTCAAGCGCCGCTTCCAGGTGCCCAGCGAGCACGCCCGGGATGTCGGCCGCCTGTTCGACCAGGCACGCCAGCGGGTGGACGATTTCGAAGGATTCGCCGCCGAGCTGGGCCGGGCCTATGCCGACCGGACCGACATGCTGGAAGAGGCGCTGGCGGCGCTGTTCGCCGTCGCCCGGGCGGATTTGGCGCCCGAGGGCGAACTGCACCCGATGGAAGCCCGCTTTCTGCGCCGCGTGCACCGGGCCTTCAAGCTCAGCCCCGGCGCGTGGGACCGCGCCGAATCGGGCGGCGCCCGGCCGGGGGTGAACGAGATCGACGCCTATACGGTGCTGGGGCTGAAGCGTGACGCCACGGACGTGGAAATCCGCGCCACCTGGCGCCAACTGGTGCGCGCCCACCATCCCGACGCCCTGGCCGCGCGCGGCGCCGGCCCCGGCGAGATGGAAGAGGCGGCGGAACGGATCGCCCGCATCAACGCCGCCTGGGACCGCATCAAGCGCGACCGGAAGATATAAGGCGGCTCCAGCCGTCAGGCGCCGGCCAGGCGCCTGACGGTGGCGCCCACCGTGCGGGCCAGCGCGCGATAGGCCTGGCCGGCCGGGCTGTCGGGCGCGGCGGTCACGACGGGGGCGCCGGCATCGGCGCTGGCGCGGATATCGGCCAGCAGCGGAATTTCGCCCAGGAACGGCACCCCGATCGCCTCGGCCTCGGCCCGCGCGCCGCCATGGCCGAACAGGTCGGTGCGGTGGCCGCAGTTCGGGCAGCAGAAATAGGACATGTTCTCGACGATCCCCAGCACCGGCACGTCCATCTTCCGGAACATCGTCACCCCCCGCCGCGCATCCAGCAGCGCGATGTCCTGCGGCGTCGAGACCACGATCGCCCCGGCCAGCGCGATCTTCTGCGCCAGCGTCAGTTGGGCGTCGCCGGTGCCGGGGGGCATGTCCACCACCAGCACGTCCAGCGCGCCCCATTCCACGTCGCCCAGCAACTGGCCCAGCGCGCCCATCACCATCGGGCCGCGCCAGATCATCGCCTGCCGCTCATCGACCAGCAGGCCGATCGACATCGCCTTGATCCCCCAGGCGTCCAGCGGCAGCATCCGGCCCTCATGCAGTTCGGGCGGCCGGCGCAGCCCCAGCATGCGCGGCAGGGACGGGCCATGGATGTCGGCATCCAGCAGCCCGACGCGCAGCCCCTCCATCCCCAGCCCCACGGCCAGGTTGACCGCGGTGGTGGATTTGCCGACCCCCCCCTTGCCCGACGCGACCGCGATCACCACCCCGACCCCCGGCAGCAACGGACCCTGCCGCGCGCCCCCGCCGCCCAGGTTCAGCGGCCGGTGGCCACCCCCCTGTGCCGCCGCTCCTTGGGGCGCCCCTCCCGCCGGCGGCGCGGCGCGATGGGCGGTCAGGATCACGCTCACGGCGCTGATCCCAGGGCCGATCCCGGGCAGGGCACGCAGCGCCGCCTCCGCCTGCGGCAGCAGCGGCTCCAGCAGCGGGGCCGCGGCGCGGCTGGTGGCCAGCGCGACATGCAGCGTGCCATCGCGCAGCGTGGCCGCGTCCAGCGCGGCGTGGTCCAGGATCGTCGTGCCGTCCGGCGCGCGCACCTGCCGCAGCGCCTGCTCGATCTGCATCCGTGTCGCGTCCGTCATAAGGCCGTCCTTCCTGGCGCTGGCGCCGCTATGAATCCGAGACCGGACATAGGCGAAATTTCCGCCACGGCAAATCGGCCCATGCCCCATGCCCCATGCCCTATGCCGCGTATTCCCCGTCTCATGTAAGGAATCGAAACGGGGGCTGGAGTTGCCGGGCATTCTGCTCCATCTGTCAGGGACGGATCGTCCATCGCCGCAGGAGGAACCGGCTTTCATGACCTCTTCCGTGTCCCAGCGCCCACCGTCCCGGTCTCGCGGGGCGCCCGGGGCCGGGCAGGCGGGCGCCGCCGCCCCGCGCCGTGCGCGCGACCATCGGGTCGATGCGCTGCGCGGCGTCGCGCTGCTGATGATGTTCGTCGACCATATCCCCCAGAACGTCCTGAACCGCTTCACCCTGCGCAATGTCGGCTTCGCCGACGCGGCGGAAATCTTCGTGCTGCTGGCGGGCTACGCCTCGTGGCTGGCCTATGGCCGGAATTTCGACCGGGTGGGCCTGCGCGCCGGGCTGGGGCGGGTGTGGCGGCGCTGCGCGCGGCTCTATGTCTTCCAGGCCGTCATGGTGGTGGTCACCACCGCGACCATCCGGGCCTGGCGGTCGTTCTGGCCTGTGCCGGTGGATTTCCTGGAACCCGAGCTGGCGCACGGGCTCAGCGCCTTCTGGCGGGTGATGTTCCTGGACGCGCTGCCCAGCAACCTGAACATCCTGCCGCTCTATATCGTGCTGCTGGCGGCCTTTCCGCTGGTCTACCTGCTGATGCGCCGCTCGCTGGTGCTGACGCTCGCGCTCAGCGGCGGGCTGTGGCTGCTGATCAACCTGGATCCGACGATCAATTTCCCCAACTGGCTGGACCCGGACGGATGGTATTTCGACCCGCTGGCCTGGCAGTTCCTGTTCACGCTGGGGGCGTGCGCCTCGGTCCTGGCCGGCCGGCGGGGCGGCAGCCTGCCGGCGGTCGGCTGGCTGCGCGGCCTGTGCGGCGCCTATCTGGTGCTGTCGGCCTTCGAGGTCTTTCCCTGGTCGCTGTGGGGGCTGCCGGACCTGCGGCCCTTCGCCATCCCCGCACCGGACAAGAGCGTGCTGGCCCCGCTGCGACTGGTGGACGTGATGGCGATCTTCTACCTGGTGCAGTCCTCGCACGGGGCGCGGGGCGTGGCCGAGGGCCGGTTCGGGCGACTGATGGCGCTGTTCGGCCGCCATTCGCTCGAAATCTTCGCGGCCGGGACGGTCATCGACCTGTATGCGCGGCTGGTCTTCACCTCGTTCGGGTCGGGCTGGATGCTGCAGGTCGCGGTGAATGTGATCGGATTTTCGATCCTGTGGGGGCTGGCGACGGTTCTCGACCGGCGCCGGGTGCGGCAGAAGATGCAGGCGGCGGCCGAGCCGGGCCGCGAGATGACGCCACCCCCCGTATCCGGCCTGAAACGAGCCCATTGATGTCCGATCCCGCCCCCGCGGCGCCTGTCGCCCACACCCCCGGCACGCATGTCGGGGCGCCCTTCCTTCCCCGCCTGACTGCCCGCCTGCTGCAGGGCCGGCCGGTGCGGGTGACGCTGTTCGGCTCCTCGACGATCGAGGGCGTGGGCGCCAGCACGCCCGCGCACGGGTTCGGCCCGGTCTTCGAACGCGCGCTGGCGCCGATGGTGCCGGGCGGGCTCGCCGTGATCAATCGCGGGGTCGGCGGCAACGGCGCGGCCGAGATGCATGCGCGCCTGGCCGACCTGCTGGCCGACGGCTCGGACCTGGTGCTCTGGCAGACCGGCAGCAACGATGCCTGGCAGGGCGTGCCGGTCGAGACCTACGAGGCACTGACCCGGCAGGACCTCCTGGCCACCCGCGCGGCGGGGGCGGAGCTGGTGCTGATGGACCCGCAATATTGCCGGATGCTCGAGGAATGCGCGGCCTTCCCGGCCTTCGTCGCCGCGGTGCACCGCCTCGGCGCCGACCTGGGGATCCCGGTCTTCGGCCGCTATGCCCGCATGAAATCCTGGTGCGCCGAACTGGGCCTGGCGCGCGACGAATTGTCGCCCGACGGGCTGCATATGGGCGATCGCGGCTACCGCCTGCTGGGCGAGGCCGTGGCGGCCTGGCTGGTGGACCTGACCGGCGCGCCCGGCGGCGCCGCGCTGTAGCAGGCTTTTTTCAAAAGCCGCCAAGGGGGAACTTCCCGCCGCGCACGGGGGTTATCACGGTTGTCCCCCTGCCTGGTTTCCCCGATTTCCGTCCGCCGGGATCATGCTCTAGGATGCCCGCCTCCAGGATGCCCGTCTTGTCGACGACCTGTTTACCGACGATCCGCTTTTCAGGAACCGCCCGCCCGATGTCCCTGCCTGTTCCGGTTTTCTTCCGTCCGCTCGCCCTCGCCGGGCTTGCGGCGGCCCTTTCCCTGTCCCCCGGGGGCGCGGCTCGGGCCGAACCGGCGATCGTGCCGCATCCGGCGGTCCCCGCGGCGCCGGGGGCGGTGCTCCCGCCGCCGCCCGTCCCGGGACGCGGCATGCCCGACAGCTTCGCCGACCTGGCGGCGCGCCTGCTGCCGGCGGTGGTCAATGTCTCGACCACCGAGACGGTCAAGCCGGGCGACGAGGACGGCGACGCCGAGGGCGACGGTGACGGCGGCGGCGACGCGCCGCAGATCCCGAACTTCCCCGAAGGCTCGCCCTTCGAGAAATTCTTCCACGATTTCATGAACCGCCAGAACGGCCCCGAGGCCGCGCCGCGCAAGATGCAGGCGCTCGGCTCGGGCTTCATCATCGACCCGTCCGGCATCGTGGTCACCAACAACCACGTGATCCGCCATGCCGACCAGATCACGGTCACGCTGCAGGACAACACGGTGCTCAAGGCGCATGAGATCGGACATGACGACCGCACCGACCTGGCGGTGCTGAAGGTCGATTCGCCCCATCCGCTGCCCGCCGTCGGCTTCGGCGACAGCGACCGCGCCCGGGTGGGGGACTGGGTGCTGGCGATCGGCAACCCGTTCGGCCTGTCCGGCACGGTGACGGCGGGCATCATCTCGTCGCGCGGCCGCAATATCGAGCAGGGACCGTACGACGATTTCATCCAGACCGACGCGCCGATCAACAAGGGCAATTCCGGCGGCCCGCTCTTCGACATGCAGGGGCAGGTGATCGGCATCAACACCGCCATCTACTCGCCCTCGGGCGGGTCGATCGGCATCGGCTTCTCCATCCCCTCGGCCGAGGCCCGGGGAATCATCGAGCAGTTGCGCCGCACCGGCAAGGTGTCGCGCGGCTGGATCGGCGTGCGCATCCAGGACGTGACGCAGGACATCGCCGACGGGCTGGGGCTCAAGGACGCGCACGGCGCGCTGATCGCCGGCGTCGAGCCCAAGGGCCCCGCAGCGAACGCGAAACTGCAGACCGGCGACGTGATCCTGTCGCTGGACGGCAAGCCGATCGACGGGCGGGCCCTGCCGCGCCTGATGGCCGACGAAATCCCGGGCAAGGTGGTCACGCTGGGCGTCTGGCGCCATGGCCACGGCCTGACCATGCCCGTCACGGTGGGGGCGCTGCCCGACGACACGCCCCCGCCCGCGCCGAAGAAGCCGGCGGCCAGGCCGCAGGGCAGCGTCCCGCTGGACGGGCTGGGCTTCACCGTGGCGGCGATCGACGACGTGGCGCGCCAGAAATACAACCTGACCGAGGGCCAGAAGGGCGTGGTCGTCACCCAGGTGGCCCAGGACGGGCCGGCGGCGGACAGGGGCCTGCGCCCCGGCGACGTGATCACCGAGGTCCAGCAATCCGACGTGTCCACGCCGGCCGACGTGCGGCGCCTGCTGGACGCGGCGCGGGCGCAGCACAGGCGCTCGGTGCTGTTCCTCGTGCAGAATGCCGACGGAATGCGCTGGGTCCCGTTCCCGCTGGACGGAGCCGACGGGAAATAGGGTCATGACGTCGTCCTCAGCCGCCCCGGCCGGCTGGTGGGCGGCGTTCCGGCGGGCCCAGCATCCGCGGGGCCCCGAACTGCGCCAGGCGGTGCGGCTGCTGGTCTCGGTGCTGCTGTCCGACCTGCTGGCCCGGGCGGTGCATCTGCACGAGCCGGTCTGGTCGGTCATCACCTCGGTCATCGTGACCCAGAGCCGCATCACCCAGACCCTGACCACCGGGCGCGACCAGGTGGTGGGCACGCTGCTGGGGGCCGGGGCGGGGGTCTTCGCCATCGTGCTGATCCTGGGCACGCCGCTGCCCCCCTGGCTGGTGTTCTGGCTGGTGCTGACGCCGCTGGCCGTCCTGGCCGCGATACGCCCCGCGCTGCGCTTCGCGGCGGTAACCTTGATGATCGTGCTGCTGTTCCCCGCGCACGGCAGCCCCTTCCTGCGGCCGCTCGACCGCATCGCCTCGATCATGATCGGGGTGATCACCTCGCTTGCGGTCTCGTTCCTTGTGTTGCATGACGAAGCCAGGCGGGACGTGCTGCGCGGCGCGGCACGCCTGGTCGGCGACATCGCCGACCTGCTGGACCAGGCCCTGCGGGGCACCCTGGACCATGATGCGATCGAGTCGGCGGACGAGGCCTTTCGGACGCATCTGCAGGAAATCTACGGCGCGGTGGCCGAGGCCCAGGTCGAGGGGCTGGGCTTCCTGCGCCGCCGCGGCGATCCGCTGCTGGACGGACTGCCCGCCCTGCTGCGCCGCCTGCGGGGCAGCGCGGTTTTTACCGCCCGTGCCGCGATCATGGGGGAAACCCTGGCCACGGGCGGCGCGCTGGATGCCGAACGACAGGCGCTCGCCCGCGTGCTCGCGCAGCTCGGCCGCCGCTGCGAGCGCGAAGCCAGAACGCGCCGTCGCCATCGCCCGCAGAACGAGGACGGGGCGACGGCGGTCCTGACAGTGCTGCATCAACCGGGTCCCGACTGGAGCCCGGTGATGCAGTTCACCCTGGCGATGCTGCATGCCGACCTGGACCGTGCGGTTCGCGCGCTCTGGTCCGGATGCGCCGCATCGTCGCACGACGTACCCCACGAGGTACCGACCAAGACCGAGAAGGAGAAAGAGGCGACATGATGAACCGGACCATTCTGGAGTCACTGCCCGCCGGCATTTCCGCTCCGGGCTATGACCCGTCCGCAATCCGCACCGGGATCGTCCATTTCGGCGTCGGCAATTTCTTCCGGGCGCATGAGGCATTCTATGTCGATCGCTGCCTGGGCCTGCCCGGCCAGCAGGGCTGGGGCATCGCCGGCGTCGGGCTGACCGGCGGCGCGCGCTCGGAACGCAAGGCCGAGACGTTCCGCGCGCAGGATTGCCTCTATTCGCTGACCGAGGCCGCGCCCGACGGCGCGCGCGCGGTGCGGGTGATCGGCGCGCTGCGCGCCTATCTGCTGGCGCCGTCCGACCCGCATGCGGTGCTGGACCTGCTGGCCGATCCGGCCATCCGCATCGTCAGCATGACGATCACCGAAGGCGGCTACAATATCGACGAGACCACCGGCCGGTTCCGCCTGGATACGCCCGCGGTCCAGGCCGACCTGGCGGGGGACGCGCCGCCCGCCACCATCTTCGGCTTCGTGGTCGAGGCCCTGGCCCGCCGCCGCGCCGCCGGCGCGGGGCCGTTCACCGTGCTGTCCTGCGACAATCTGCGCCATAACGGCGACGTCGCCCGCACGGCCTTCCTGGGCTATGCCCGGGCGCGCGACGCCGGGCTGGCGGAGTGGATCGAACGGCACGTCACCTTCCCCAACGCCATGGTCGACCGCATCACCCCGTCGGTCGACGCGGCGATCGCCGCCGAGCTGAACGCCGCGAGCGGCCTGGACGACGCGCTGCCGCTGGTGGCCGAGGATTTCACCCAATGGGTGGTCGAGGACACATTCTGCGCCGGCCGCCCCGCCCTGGAACAGGCGGGGGTGCAGTTCGTCGACGACGTGACGGGGTACGAGCAGGTCAAGGTGCGGATGCTGAACGCCTCGCACATCCTGCTGGCCTTCCCGGGCATCCTGCTGGGCTATCGCCATGTCGACGAGGCGCTGCGCGACCCGGACCTGGAACGCTTCGTCAACGCCTACCTGGAACGCGACGTGATCCCGCGCCTGACCGCGCCCGAAGGGCTGGACCCGCAGGAATACCGGCGCAGCGTGCTCAGCCGCTTCTCCAACCCCGCGATGGCCGACCAGTTGCTGCGCGTGGGCGGCGACGGCTCGTCCAAGGTCCAGGTCTACTGGACCGAGACCGTGCGCCGCACCCTGGCCGATGGCGGGGACCTGTCGCGGATCGCCTTCGGCATCGCCGCCTATCTGGAAATGCTGCGCGGCAAGGACGAGTCCGGCGCGGCCTACACCCCGTTCGAGCCGACGCTGGATCCGGCGCGGATCGCCCTGGCCGGCGCGGACGACCTGGCGGCCGGGCTGGCGCTGCCCGCCTTCGACGGCTGGCGCGACGTGCAGACCCCGGCGCTGACCCAGGCGATCGTCGCGGCGCGGCACGCCATCCGCACGCAGGGGGTGCGCGCATCGCTGCCCCGCTGACCGTCAGTCAGTCCTCGGGCCCTCGGGCCCCACGGCGCGGCTCATCAGCCGCGCCGCCGGGTCATAGCTGCGCAGGATCGCCGCCGCCCGGGGCCTGTCCAGGGCGGTGAAGCCCGCCCGGTGCCAATAGGCGCCGGCGCTCCCGGTGGCGACCAGCACGATCCGCGACAGGCCGGCCTTTCGCGCCCGCGCCGCCAGCATCGCCAGCGCGGCGGCCGGCGCGTTCCGGCCACGGGCATGCGGCAGCAGGGCGATATCGTGCAGGTACCAGCAATCGGGCCGCGCCGGCAACGCGCCCAGCGCGACATTCAGCGCGGGCGGCGCGTCGTCCCGCCAGGGATGGCTCAGCACATAGCCGTCCGGCCCGCCGGCCCCCTCCAGCACCAGGCAACCCGCCGGGCACAGCGCCAGCCGCTCGCCGAACACCGCCGCGTCCTCCGGGTAATCCGGATGGACGCGCGCGGCGATCGCGATCACGGCGGACAGATCGGCGGCCCGCATGCCGCGCCAGGCGGCGGGCGCCGTCACGGATGATGGGGCCGTCACGGCCACAAGAGGGGGCGTCATGCGCAAAATTGCTCTCGACAGGCGGCGGAACACTCCAGCATAGCATGGCGGCCCCCGGCCCAGGCCGCAACTTATGGGCCGCGGGGTGGCGAAGGCGGAGGTGCGATGACGGGGATGCGTCTGACGCTGCGGATCGACACGCGGGACCGGCCCCTGCTGGGCCACGGCAAGATCCGCCTGCTCGAGGCGATCGGCGAGACGGGGTCGATCTCGGCGGCCGCCCGGGCCATGGGCATGTCCTATCGCCGCGCCTGGCTGCTGGTGGAATCGCTCAACGGCGCATTCGCCGAACCGGTGGTCGCCGCCCGCCCCGGCGGCGGCGGCGGGGCCGCCCTGTCGCCGGCGGGGCAGGAGGTCGTGCGCCTGTACCGCGAGATCGAGCGCACCGCGCACGCCGCCGCCGCCACGGCGCTGGACGCGCTGGCGGCTCGGCTCGGCACGCCGGATGCCGCAAAAACGCCATAGGACGCAGGCAGACGGTCGCGATGGCCCGATGGCCCGATTGTTCGGGCGCCGCGAACAGGGCTGATGCTACAATAACGACAATAAAACATGACGAACGGGCCCGCGTGACGCGCGCCCCGGGGAGCCAGGATGTTAAGACGCGATCTCGTTAAGACAGGTGCCGGCCTGTCCCTTCTGTCCCTGCTGGGCAATGTCGCCCCTGTCGGGGATGCCGCCGCCGCCGATGTCCCGGCCGGACCCGCGCCGACCGGCCCGTTCGACGGCGGCACGGTGCGGCAGATCGCCCAGTCCCTGTCGCGCCGCCCGTACCGCGCGCCCGACCAGGCCCTGCCGGCGGCGATCGACAAGCTGAATTTCGACCAGTACCGCGCGATCGCCTACCGGCCCGACCAGGCGCTGTGGCACGGCCAGAACCTGGCCTTCGACGTCGAATTCTTCCCGCGCGGCTTCCTGTACCGCCCGCGGATCGAGATCTATGAGGTCGTGGACGGCAAGGCGGCGCCGGTGCCCTATAATCCCGACCTGTTCAGCTACGGCGACCCCGCCCTGCGCGTGACCGACGATCTGGGCTTCGCCGGGCTGCGCCTGCGCTATGCCATCAACACGCCGGGCGTGATGGAGGAATTCTGCGTCTTCCTCGGCGCATCCTATTTCCGCGCGGTGGCCAAGGGGCAGAATTACGGCCTGTCGGCGCGCGGCTTCGCCGACGGCACCGGCAACCCGAAGGGCGAGGAATTCGCCCTGTTCCGCGCCTTCTGGCTGGAACGGCCGCAGCCGGGCGTCGATGCCGTGGTGGTGCATGCGCTGCTGGACAGCCCCTCGGTGGCCGGGGCGTTCAGCTTCACCATCCGCCCCGGCGAGATGACGACCTTCGACGTGCAATCCTCCCTCTATCCCCGCGCGGCGATCGCCGAACCCGGGATCGCGCCGCTGACGGGCATGTTCTATTTCGACGCCAACGACCGCAACCATGTCGATGACTGGCGCCCCGCCGCGCATGACAGCGAGGCCCTGTCGATCTGGACCGGCAGCGGCCAGCAATTATGGCGGCCGCTGCGCAACCCGCAGGACCTGCAATTCTCGGCCTTCTCGGACGATTCGCTGCGCGGCTTCGGGCTGATGCAACGCAAGCGCGCCTTCGCCGATTTCGAGGACCTGGCCCTGAATTACGAAAAACGGCCCTCGCTGTGGATCGAACCGGTGGGCGACTGGGGCGCCGGCGCGGTCGACCTGGTCGAAATCCCCACGCCGAACGAGGTCAACGACAATATCGTCTCGTTCTGGCGCCCCAAGGGCGGCCTGACGGCCGGGCGGGAATACACCTTCACCTATCGCATGTATTGGGGATGGGACTCGCCCTGGCCGACCAGGCTGGCCCGCGTGGCCGCGACCCGGGTCGGCGCGGTGACCGACGACAAGACCGCCCGCTTCTTCGACATCGATTTCGACGGGGCGCCGTTCGCCAACCTGCCGCCGGACGCCAAGTTCCATCTCGTCCCCAGCAGCTCGGCCGGCACGATCCGCAACGTGGTGGTCGAACCGAACCCGAATATCCACGGCTGGCGCACCACCTTCGAATTCGTGCCGGGCGACGCCAGGATCGCCGAACTCAGTTGCGTCCTGGCCAATGACGCCGGACCGGTCTCCGAACAATGGACCTATCGATGGACGCCCTAGACACCGCTCAACACCCCGGGCCGAACCCTGGGCCGGGGGCCGCGCCCAAGGGCCTTCCGGACGGGTTCCCCGCCCTGCCGGACGAATCCCCCCTGCGGATGGACGTCCAGTCGCTGTCCGCCTGGCCCGACCGGCACGGCCGGCCGCGCATGCCGGTGACCGCGCCGCGCTTCATCGCCCTGCGCCGGCTCGCGGTCATCGGCTCGGCCAGCCTGCTGACGGGCTACGGCGCGTACGAGATGAACCTGGTGCTGAACGCGACGGGCTTCTCGGTGCTGGGCGCGGTGCTGCTGGCGCTGTTCGTTCTGCTGTTCCAGTGGATCGCACTGGCCTTCACCTCGTCGGTCGGCGGGTTCGTCTCGCTGCTGCGGCGCGGCGGGCTGGGGCTGGGGATCGCGCGCGACGGCGACCTGCCGACGCTATCGACGCGCACCGCCCTGCTGATGCCGACCTACAACGAATCGCCGGGCCGGGTGATGGCCGGGCTGCGGGCGATGCATGACAGCCTCGCGGCCACCGGACGGCTGGACGCATTCGACATCTTCATCCTGTCGGACACCACCAACCCCGATATCTGGGTCGCCGAAGAGGCCGCGTTCCTCGCCTTCCGCGCCGAGACGGCCCACGCCGAGACGGCCAGAACCGGGGGCGGGGCTGGGCGCGTCTATTACCGCCGCCGGCCGGTCAACACCGAACGCAAGGCGGGCAATATCGCCGAATGGGTGCGCCGCTTCGGCGGCGCCTATCCGCAGATGGTCACGCTCGATGCCGACAGCCTGATGGATGGCGGCACCCTGGTGCGCATCACTGCGGCGATGGAGCGCCATCCCCAGGTGGGGCTGATCCAGACCCTGCCCGAGATCGTCAACGGCACCACCCTGTTCGCGCGCATGCAGCAATTCGCCGGCCGGGTCTACGGGCCGCTGATCGCCCACGGCATCGCCTGGTGGCACGGGTCCGAAGGCAATTACTGGGGCCATAACGCGGTGATCCGCACCCGGGCCTTCGCCGAGCAGGCCGGCCTGCCGCATCTGCCGGGGCGCAAGCCCTTCGGCGGCCATATCCTCAGCCACGATTTCGTCGAGGCCGCGCTGATGCGCCGCGGCGGCTGGGCGATCCACATGGTCCCGGGCCTGGCCGGCTCGTACGAGGAAAGTCCCCCCTCGCTGACCGACATCGCCATCCGCGACCGGCGCTGGTGCCAGGGCAACCTGCAGCACGCCAAGGTGCTGCGCACGCGCGGCCTGCACTGGGTCAGCCGGCTGCACATGATGATGGGCATCGGCTCCTACGTCACCTCGCCGATGTGGCTGGTCTTCCTGCTGGTCGGCATCCTGATCGCCCTGCAGACCCGCTTCCAGAAGCCCGAATATTTCGGCAACACGAAATCCCTGTATCCGAACTGGCCGCAGGTCGATCCCGAACAGGCGAAATACGTGTTCATCGGCACCATGGCCATCCTGCTGGCGCCCAAGCTGATGGCCTATGTCGCGCTGCTGTTCGACCGCCCGGCCCGGCAGGGATGCGGCGGCGCGCTGCGCGCCGGCCTGTCGGTGCTGGTCGAGACGGTCATCGGCGGGCTGGTGGCGCCGATCGCCATGCTGATCCAGACCTCGGGCGTGCTGTCGATCCTGATGGGCCAGGATTCCGGCTGGAACGCCCAGCGGCGCGACGATGGCGGCGTGCCGCTGGGCGATATCGCGCGGGCCTACTGGCGCTATATGCTGTTCGGGCTGATCCTGGGCGGCTGCGCGTGGAGCGTCTCGATCCCGCTGTTCCTGTGGATGACCCCGGTGCTGCTGGGACTGGCCTTCGCCATTCCGCTGGCGGCGGTGACGGGCGACCGCGCCGCCGGCCAGGCGCTGCGCCGCGCCGGCCTGCTGCTGATCCCCGAGGAAACGGCGCCGCCGGACATCCTGCGCCGCGCCGCCCGCGCGGTCGCGGACCTGGCGGACAGCCCGGAAACCGACGCCGTGCACCGGCTGCTGGCCGACCCGGCGCTGATGGCCGCGCACCGAGCCATGCTGCCCCCGCCCCGCCGCCCGGGCGATCCGATCGACGCCAATCTGCTGGTCGGACTGGTCAAGGTGACGGAAAGCGCCGGCCCGGACGCCGCCGCTGCCGCGCTCAACCGCGCCGAGAAGGCCGCCGTGCTGGCCAGCGCCGACGGGCTGGACCGGCTGGAACGGATCGCCGCCCGGTAATCGCGGCATCTAATCGCGGCATCTAATCGCGGCCTCCCGCGTCCGGACGGCTTCAGTACGGCCTCAGTTCCGTCCGGCGCGGCCGCCATGCAGTATCCGGCAGGCCTGGACCAGTTTCGGCGGCGCGGCGGAATCCGCCTTGTCGCAGATCGCGGCGGCGTCCGGGGCACAGGACTGGCCGGCGGTCTCGAAATCGGATTCCAGCACGTCGCGCGCAACCTCGACATCCTGGTCCTTGTTGCGCGATTCCTCGGCCGCCAGCGTGTCCTGGGTCTTGTGCAGGTCCTGCAGCGCACCCAGGCAATCCTGGCTGGCGGCATTGGGATTGGTCTGCAACACGGCCAGGATCTTCTGCAACTGCGTGTTGGCGGTGGTCGGGCCGCCGTCATCCTGCGCCGGCGCGGCCCCGGGGGTGGCGGCGACGATGGCGGCGACGGCGCCGCTAAGGACATAGCCGAGGATCGGGGCGACAACGCGGCCCGGGCGGAAAGACGTCACGATGTTCGGCACTCTCTGGACATTCCAATGGCGCGAAGCCCCCGGGTCCGCTTCGGACGATGCGGAGACGATCCCGGCGACTCCCCGGGGGGCGCCTGCCGCTCGGGCCGCGGCGCCACGGGATCGTGCCGGACTATGGCAGCAAGCGGCGGAACGGGAAAGCCACCCGGGGAAAAGCCACCCAAGGAAAAGCTACCCGGGGAAAGCCACCCAAGGAAAAGCTACCCGGGGAAAGCCACCCACGGAAACCGGCACCTATGGGCTTGGCACCTGGTCGCAAGGCCGCGTATCCACACGTTATGCCCGTCCATACCGGACGCCCGTTCAGGAAGACGCCCCGCCATGCTGCTCCGTTCCGCGCCGCCCGGCCTGCCCAAGCTGCCCAATCCGCGCGGCATGAAGATCGGCGTGCTGGTCGCCCTGGGCGTGGTCTATGTCGTGCTGTTCGTGACGCTCTCCCGCCACCCCAGGCCCCACGGCCCGGTCTACGCCGCCATCCCGGTCGCCGTGGTCAAGACCGCGCGGCAGGTACCGCCCCCGCCGCCTCTGACCGTGCAACTGCATGATCCGGCCCCCGTCACGGTGCCCCCGCCGGCGCTGCACCTGCGCTGAACGCCCCGGCCCCGCCCGGCGCATTATGACGGCGCGATGAAGTTTGCCCGCGCCGGATGGCAAGCCGGCGCGGGCTTTGCGATAGTCCCCGCGTTTTCGCACGACCGGCACGTCGGGGCTCCGGGCGGCCGACGCAGGAGACCCCATGGATCATCCGACCCGCCGCTTCCTTCTCGGCTCCGCCGCCGCCCTGTCCGCGTCCGCGCTGTGTCCCCCCGCATTCTGGCCGCGTCCGGCGGCGGCGCGGGCGCTGACGCATAATTTCGTCGTCATCGGCGATTGGGGGCGGCAGGGCCATTACCAGCAGCGCGCGCTGGGCGCGCGCATGGGCCAGGTCGCGGCGGATTTCGGCTCGCTCTATACCGTCTCGCTGGGCGACAATTTCTATGATGACGGCGTCACCTCGGTCGACGACCCGAACTGGGACCTGTCCTTCGAATCGATCTACCGCGCACCCAGCCTGCGGACGCCGTGGCGGGTGATCCTCGGCAATCACGATTATCGCGGCAATGTCGCCGCCCAGTTGGAATATGGCCGGGCGCGCGACAGCCGCTGGTCGCTGCCGGCGCGCTATTACACGCGCATCGAGCATCTGCCGGACGGCAGCCCGGCGGAATTCTTCTTCATCGACACCTCGCCCTTCATCAGCACGTATCGCGGAACCAAGGTCGATATCGCCGGCCAGGACACGGCGCGGCAGGTGGCGTGGCTGGACCGCGAACTGGGCCGCTCACGCGCGGTATGGAAGATCGTGATCGGCCACCATCCGATTCATACCGCCGAGGGCCGGTTCGACGAACCCGACCTGATCGCCGCAATCCTGCCGGTGCTCAAGCGCCACGGCGTGACGATCTACGTCAACGGCCATATCCATAACCTGCAATATATTGAACGGGACGGCATCCATTTCATCAATAACGGCGCCGGCTCCCGCGTCGATCCGGTGGGCGCGCCGCAGCCGGGCGGCTTCACCGCGCCCGACCAGCACGGGTTCATGACCGTGTCGCTCGACCGCGACCGCTTCGATTTTTCCTTCATCAACCTCGACGGCCGGCGGATCTTCGGCCGCACCGTGCCCCGCCTGGCCTGACTCCTCGCAAGGCCAGGCAAGGCCAGGCGAGGGCGCTGCCCTCGACCCGCAAGAGGGCGCGGCCCCCTTGACCCCAATTCGTTGATAAATAAGCGGGTTGGCGGGGGGCCTATTCCGGCAACTGGCACACATCCACCCAGGTGGCGCCGGTCAGCTCCGCCAGGCGCAGCGGCGGCAGCCGCACCGAACTGTTGATCGCGCCCGCGGCGGGGATCACCTCGTCGAACGCGCGCAGCGACTGGTCGCAATAGACGGGCAGGCTTTCCTTCAGCCCGAACGGACAGACGCCGCCGACCGGATGGCCGGTCAGTTCCTCGACCTCGGCACGGTCCAGCATGCGGGGCTTCTGGCCGAAGGCCGCCTTGCTCTTGCGGTTGTCCAGCCGCGCCGTGCCGGCCGCCACCACCAGCACCACCTGCTCGCCCAGCCGCAGCGAGATCGTCTTGGCGATCTGCTCGGGCGTGGTGCCGTGCGCGGCGGCGGCCTCGGCGACGGTGGCGGTCGATTCGGCCATTTCGATGATCGCCAGGTCCGGCGCATGTTCGGCCAGGAAGAGACGGACGGATTCCAGGCTCATGCGGCCGGCTCCGGGTGGGACACCGTATGTGAATGGACAAGGGTCATGGCGCGCTCCTTCGCCGCCCATCATGGCGCGACCCGGCGCAACGCGTCGAGAGGGCACGATTCCGCCACGGCCCCGACCCATTGCGGCCATCCCGCCATGGTCCGGTGGACCATCGACAACAGCTAGAAAGCCCGCCCCGATGTTCGCGCGCACCGCCCTGCTGACCCTCTCCCTGGCCCTCTCCGGCGCGGCCCTGACCCCGCTGGCCGCCCACGCCTCCGACGCTCCTAGGATCTCCGATTATCGAAGCTCCGATTACCGAACCCCGGATCGTCATCCCGCGTACGACCATCCCGCGGATCGCCCCGCGGATCGCCGTGCCGACGCCGCCTGCACGCCCGGCGGTGTCCCGGGCTGGGACGTGGCCGGCCGGCTGGCCCGGCGCGAGACCTGCCTGACCGGCCGCGCCCGGGCCTATCGCGACGGAATAGGGCAGGACGCGCGGCAACGCATCCAGGCCGGCCGCGACCGTATCGACGCGGCGCGCACCCTGCCGGAACGGCAGGCGGACCGGCTGCGCAATGAAGGCGCCGCCGAACAGGACCGGCTGAACGCGCTGGGCCGGCAAGGCCGCACCGATGCGGCCGGAATGATGACCGGCGGGCTGTAAGACCAGCCCCCGGAAAGCAACCCGCGCAGGGCAAGGCGAGGGCGCTGCCCTCGACCCGCAAGGGGGCGCGGCCCCCTTGACCCCAATCTGTTGATAAACAAATGGTTTCCAAAGGCACCGCCTTTGGTGGGGTTCGGGGCAAAGCCCCGAAAGTAGTCTAGCCCCGCGCGGGCGCGCGCTTGCGCGACGACGGGCTGGTGCGGGCCGGGGCCCGGCCGGTCCGGGCGCCCCCCGGGCCCTGGGAGAAGCCGCCCTTGCCGCCCGGCTTGCGCGGCGCGCCACGACCGCGCTCGCCCGGCGCCGCCCGGCCGCGCGGGCCACCGGCGGGGGCGCCGGCCGGGGTGATCCGCACCTCGTCCGAATCGGTGGCGGCCACGCAGGCGCCGAACCGCTCGGCCGAAGACGCCGAGATTTCGAACAGCGTATGGTCGTCGGCGATGCGGATCGCGCCGATATCGGTCTTGCGCACCCCGCCCAGGCGGCAGATCAGCGGCACCAGCCATTTCGGATCGGCCTTGTCCTGGCGGCCGACGCTCATCGAAAACCAGGCCCCGGCACCCTGCATGGCGTGCTCCTCGCGCGCCGGGCGCTCCGTGCGCCGGGCGTAATCGCCCTCGCGCGGCGCGCGCGGGGCCTCGACGCGCAGCGGGCGGATATCCTCGGGGTCGGGCAGGTGGGCGCGATAGGCCTGCAGCAGCGCGCTGGCCAGTTGTTCGGCGCTGCGTCCCTCGACCAGGCGGGCGACCAGGTCCTCGTCGCCCGGGGCGGTGCTCTCGGTCAGGATCGGGTCGTTCAGCAGCCGTTCGGCATCCTGGGCGCGGATCGCGTCGGCGGTCGGCACCGCAATCCATTCGGCGCTCAGCTTCGCCGTGGCCAGCAGCCGCTCGGCGCGGCGGCGCATCGACACCGGCACCACCAGGGCGCACACGCCCTTGCGCCCGGCGCGGCCGGTCCGGCCCGAGCGATGCAGCAGCGTGGCGCTGTCGGTCGGCAGGCTGGCATGGATCACCAGCCCCAGGGCCGGAATGTCGATGCCGCGGGCCGCCACGTCGGTGGCCACGCACACGCGGGCCTGCCCGGTGCGCAGGCTCTCGATCGCGCGCGTGCGCTCGTTCTGCCCCAGCTCGCCCGACAGCGCGACCGAGGAAAAGCCCCGCTCCAGCAGCGCGCCCTGCATGTGGCGGACCAGTTCGCGCGTGGCGCAGAACACCATCGCGGTCTTGCTGTCGGTAAAGCGCAGGATGTTGACCACCGCCGGGATGATCTCGCGCGCATCGGTCAGCACGGCGCGATAGGTGATGTCGGCATGCTGCCGCGCCCCCGACAGCGTGTCGATGCGCAGCGCATCGCGCTGATAGCGGCGCGCCAGGGCCGCGATCTCCTTGGCGATGGTGGCCGAGAACAGCAGCGTGCGCCGCGTATCGGGCATCGCGTCCAGCAACTGTTCCAGCTCCTCGCGAAAGCCCAGGTCCAGCATCTCGTCGGCTTCGTCCAGCACGACGACGCGCAGGTCGGACAGGACCAGCCGGCCGCGCGACTGGTGGTCGCACAGCCGCCCCGGCGTGCCCACCACGATATGGGCGCCGATCTCCAGCGCCCGGGCCTCGCGCCGCGCATCCATGCCGCCGATGCATGACACGATGCGCGCGCCGGCCGGGCCGTACAGCCAGGCCAGTTCGCGCTGCACCTGCATGGCCAGCTCGCGGGTCGGCGCGATGATCACCGCCAGCGGCGCCCCGGCGGGGCCGAAACGCTCGGCGCCGCCCAGCAGCGTGTCGGCCATCGCCAGGCCGAAGGCAACGGTCTTGCCCGATCCGGTCTGCGCCGACACCAGCAGGTCCCGCCCGTCCGCCGCGACGTCCAGGACGGCCTTCTGGACCGGGGTCGGCTCGGCATAGCCGCGCGCATCGAGCGCGCGCTGAAGAGCGGGATGGGTTTCGGGAAACGGCATGGGTCGGTCAATCCGGACAGAAAGGGCGCGGCCGACGGGCCGCGGGACAAGCAGGTGCGCAAAGCGGGAGAAAGGCGGTGCATAAAGAACCCCCGCCCAAAAGGCCAGCAATAAAGCAGCCCCACCCCACGGCACAAAAATTCAAGGCCCGCCCGGAAACGGGCGCCGGCGACGAAAACCGCGCGTTGCACCGCCGCCAGCGCGCATTCCCGAATGGGCTCTCTCTCAGGGTACCAGCACCGCCGCACCTTCGAACCGCCCCGCGCGCAAATCGGCCAGCGCCCGGTTGGCGTCGCGCAGCGCATAGCGGGTGGTCCGGGTCCGGATCTGCATCCCGGGCGCCCGCGACAGGAAATCGATCCCGTCCTGCCGCGTCAGGTTGGCGACCGACAGCACCTGCCGTTCCTCCCACAGCAGCGCATAGGGAAAGCCGGGGATGTCGCTCATATGGATGCCGGCGCAGACCACGCGGCCGCCCTTGCGCACCGCGGCCAGCGCGGCGGGGACCAGCGCGCCGTCGGGGGCGAAGATGATGGCGGCATCCAGGGCCTCGGGCGGCGCCTGGTCCGAGCCGCCGGCCCAGCGCGCGCCCAGTTCCCGGGCGAAATCCTGGGTCGCGCTATCGCCCGGCCGGGTAAAGCCGTACACAGTGCGGCCCTGGCCGATGGCGACCTGCGCGATGATGTGCGCGGCCGCGCCGAACCCGTACAGCCCCAGCGCCCGCGCATCGTCCCCCGCCATGGCCAGCGCGCGCCAGCCGATCAGCCCGGCGCACAGCAGCGGCGCCAGCGCGACGTCGTCGCCCGCCTCGCCCAGCGGAAAGGCATAGCGCGCATCGGCGATCGCTGCGGTGGCATAGCCGCCGTCACGCGTATAGCCGGTGAACAGCGGACGATCGCACAGATTTTCCCGCGCCGCGCGGCAATAGGGGCAGGTGCCGCAGGTATGGCCCAGCCACGGAATCCCGACCCGTTGGCCCAGCCGCAGGTCCTCCACGCCCGCGCCCAGCGCGTCGATCCGGCCGACGATCTCATGCCCCGGGATCAGCGGATGGCCGGGGAAGGGCAGGTCGCCGTCGACGACATGCAGGTCGGTCCGGCAGACGCCGCAGGCACTGACCGTCACCCGGATTTCGCCGGGGCCGGGCAGGCGGTCGGGCAGGTCCACCCATTCCAGCGCGGTCCGGGGGGCATTCAGGCGCATGGCATGCATCGCGGGCACTCCGTTCGGCAGGCCGGTCCCGGCCATCCCATCTGGTCCGTTCCATCCGGACCATTCCATCCAACCCATTCCATCCGGCAACGCCGTCCTCTGCCATGATCTGGATCAGAATCGCCGGTCATGACCGGATTGTGACGGGCGGCGGCGATGCGCGTCGTTAAGACTGCCTCGGCACGCGGCCGGCAGGCGCGCGTGCCCCGCGCATGCAAACGACAAGAAGACGCAAGAGAGTGCTCCAAATGGCCAAGATCAAGGTCAAGGAACCGGTCGTCGAACTCGACGGCGACGAAATGACGCGGATCATCTGGCGTTTCATCAAGGACAGGCTGATCCTGCCTTATCTGGAGATCACGCTGAAATATTACGATCTGGGGATCGAAAACCGCGACGCGACCGACGATGGGGTGACGGTCGCGGCCGCCGAGGCGATCCGGCGATACCGGGTCGGCGTCAAATGCGCGACGATCACGCCGGACGAGGCCCGGATGGCCGAATTCGGGCTGAAGCAGATGTGGCGCTCGCCCAACGGCACGATCCGCAACATCCTGGACGGCACGATCTTCCGCGAACCCATCGTCTGTTCCAACGTGCCCCGCCTGGTGCCGCACTGGACGCAGCCCATCGTGATCGGCCGCCACGCTTATGGCGACATCTATCGCGCGGCCGAGACGCGGATCCCCGGCCCCGGCACGGTCACGCTGACCTATCGCCCCGCTGACGGCGGCGCGCCGGTCGACATGGCGGTGCATAATTTCCAGGGGCCCGGCGTGGCGCTGGGCATGCATAACACAAGGGCATCGGTCGAAGGCTTCGCCCGCGCGTCGCTGACCTATGGCCGAGACCGCGGGCTCCCGGTCTATCTGTCGACCAAGAACACGATCCTGAAAACCTATGACGGGATGTTCAAGGACGTGTTCCAGCAGGTGTTCGACACCGAGTTCAAGGCGGATTTCGACCGGCTGGGCCTGACCTACGAACACCGGCTGATCGACGACATGGTGGCCTCGGCCCTGAAATGGAGCGGCGGCTATGTCTGGGCCTGCAAGAATTACGACGGCGACGTCGAAAGCGACATTGTGGCCCAGGGCTTCGGCAGCCTGGGGCTGATGACCTCGGTCCTGCTCAACCCCGCCGGCGACGTGGTCGAGGCCGAGGCCGCGCACGGCACCGTCACCCGCCATTACCGCGAACACCAGAAGGGACGGCCGACCAGCACCAACCCGATCGCCTCGATCTTCGCCTGGACGCGCGGCCTGGCCTATCGCGGCCGCTTCGACAACACGCCCGAGGTAACGCGCTTCGCCGAAACCCTCGAACGCGTCTGCATCGAAACGGTCGAGGCCGGACAGATGACCAAGGACCTCGCCCTGCTGGTCGGACCCGATACAAAATGGCTGACCACCCAGGACTTCCTGGCCGCACTGGACACCAACCTGCGCAAGGCCCTGGCCGCGCCGGCCTGATCTGGGCCGATGCCGCCTCATTAATGCCTGAATTCGTGCTATGTATTATTATTATTTTTGAATTTAATCGGGAAGCATAAGCCGTGTTCCATGAACCAACACCGCCCATCCTCTTTTAAACATGAGATATCCAACAAAGTCATCGTCGCTTGGTGGATCAAATTCTGGCATATGGGGTACCTTGGAAGAAAAATCTCTAAATATCCGTTGGGCCACTACTTTTGGGGAGTCGCAGGAAAAGACGGGAGTGTTCTTTTCCGTGTCAAATTCGATGATTATATTATTTGATATGGAAAATTCAAAAAAATCCAAAAGCTCCTTTACGGATGCTGCGCTGTTGACGTTTTTTGTCACTCCGGGATTTAGATCAGACCAGATTACATAGGCGTTAGCACCGTTTATGTATTCGATAACTTTTAAGAATTTTTCAGGCATCACAATTCTCCATTTTAAACTTCGAGTTTGAACTCTTTTGTCCCATTTGACGGTCTATCAGGAAGAACGATGGTCAATCTGAAAGGCCAATGATCAGGACGTGCATGAACGACAGTCGATCCGATCAGGAACCCCGTCCACTCGCCCAACCGCAAGTGACCCGCCGTCAGAATCACGGCCTTGAACATCAAAGCGAAGTCATAGGGCGGCCGCCGCCCATGCTCCCGCCAGGGCGCCGCCTGGCCTGTATCAGAGATGGCTGGAATAATTCGAAATCCACAATCGAACTCGGCCGCGCCAGCGCATCCGTCTTCGCCGAGAGTTCTTTCAATCGTTCGTCCATGTCGTTATCGGGAATTTCATTCCGGAAACATAAGACGCGTTCCACGAATCAATACTGCCCATCCTCTCTTGAACATAAGGTATGTAAGAAAATCGTCATTGTTGATGGGGTTCATAGCTGGCAGGTTAGGATTTTTGAGATGAATGTCACTGAATATTCGTTCTGCTACGATTTTCGGTGGATCCCCCGAAAAAATTGGCACATTTTCTACGGCATCGTATTCAATAATAACATTTTTCGATATGGCAAATTCGAAAAATTCTATAAGATTTTTTTTGGCACATTCAGTTTCTATGTTTTTCGTTGCTTCAAGGTTTAGATCTCTCCAAATTGAGTAGGCATTTCCGCCATTTATATATTCTAATGCCTCGGAAAATTTGCCTGACATATCGATTTGTCCAATTGGAATTCAAATTTTATTCGCTTGCATCTGCAGAGTTCCGTGAAATTGGCCAAGAATCTGCATTAATCCGCTTTTTGAGTTGAGTTATCGCAAATCGAATCCTCCGGAAAATCCTGTTCCGTTCAGGAAAAATCGTATTGTTATTCCTCTGGGAAAATAAGCCTTGTCCCATGAAGTAACACAGCCCATCCTCTCTTGAACATGAGATAAGCAACAAAATCGTCGTTGCTCAATGGATCTTGGGCTGGAATATTGGGAACTTTTGCGGTAAAGTCACTAAACATGCGTTGCGCTACTGTTTTTGGTTCGTCTCCAGAAAAAATAGGAATGTTGCGTTCAATATCGTATTCAATAATAACATTTTTTGATATGGCAAATTCAAAAAAATCAATGAGTTCTACCATGGAATCCATGCTATTCACGTGTGTTGTGATACCTGGATTTAGGTCTTTCCAAATTGAATGCGCGTCAGATCCGCTTACATATTCTAATTCGTTTAAAAATTTTTCAGACATTATGTTCATTCCTTTTTTAAAATTCGAATTTTATCTCTCGTATTCAATTTGATAGCTTGCTTGGTAGTTTTATAATCCAATTCTCCCGGCAGTTTCTACTGTTGAAATCGGCGCCTGTGGTTCACATTCATGGTCTATGACCCCCAATCACAATTCCGACGCCAGACCCGTAGGGGGGCTAATCGGGGATACAAAGGGTCGTTCTCTCATTCAGAACCGCCCATCCGTCGAACTTCGTGTACATATATTCCAAAAATGCTCGCTCGCGGTCCCCGCCATGATCCGGCAATTTATTCAGGGGAAAGTCCACGAAAATCCGGTCGAAGACAACGTCCGGCTCATCGCCAGAGAAAATTGCCCGCTGGTTCTTCAGATCGTACTCAATGATTCTATTATGAAAAATAGCGTATTCAAAGAATTTTTTGAATTTTGCAAATTTTTCTCGAATAGTCATCGATTTTGTGTCGTCATCGGATAATCCCAATGCCCACCAGATGCCGATGGCGTTCTGTGTATTCAGTCTCATCATAAATTCGTCGAAGTTGTTTTCATAATCAAACATGATGCTTCTCCGTCTTAGAGCCCTTTTTGGAAATGCTACCCAAGGTGATGTGGATCATGGCTTCTGCGACGTCGATCCGCTGTTCGTAGCCCTTTACAAGGCGACGCCAACGGATCATCCAGCCAAATGTCCGTTCAACCCCCCATCGACACGCGAGAACTTCGAACCCTTTTGCCGTGCCTGACCGCCGGATGATCTCCCATTCCTCATCGGTCAGGTCAGACGGATAGCGTTTCGTCTTGCGCGTGATCCCAGCCATCCGGCCTCGCTGCTCTGACGTCCACATTCGTAGCTTGAATCACGCCCCGCACCTCTTGAAAACCCGTCATATCGAATTTCCAAAAGGGCATTCAACGCACCGATTTTTTGGGAGAAAGACGATTTCTTGTGTGGTTTCTGAAAATATATGTCCTAAGCGAAAAACACCAAAGGCATGAGAATAGGCATATCGGCAAATTGTAAACCAATGAAGCCCCAAGTCGGCTTTTGAAAGGACTGCCCTCTGGTATGTCACTTTCAGGTCCTTGGCCATGCTGTATCTGATAAAATAACCACAAAAACTGCAAAAATGGACCTAAAAAGCAGACGAAAAATGATATATATCTATTCTTTATAAATGCAGAGACTGAGGAAAATATTGTTGTGGGTAGGCCTATGACAAAAAACAACCATAAATCAAATCCAATAATGTTGTGATATGATAATAAATCCCACTGTCTTGCCCCAACGATAGGATATGGTCCATATTTGGATACCAATGAAAGTAAAATTGCCGGGTATAAAACATAAATTATGAATAATACGATGATGGAGATCGTCATTTATAATTCCGGAATCGTAATCATTTGCGTCTTCCAGCGAGAGTTGACTATGTTACATTGCACGGCGCTCATCGGACTGGCAAGCATCAAAGTTGTGCTCTGTTACAGTCTTTCTTTGCGATAATGAAAGATGCAGTAAGCACTCACCTAACATGTCTATCCAATGCGGTGAAAACGGCTCAGGGCGTTCGCTCGCGCCAGTTGGCACAATGTGCGTCCATCGGGAGGATAATATACTTTGTTGGAGATAGGAACGAAATCGGTGATGCTTCGTGTCACGATCGTCATACCATGGGCCAAGGCTGTGGCGGCGATGAACGCAGCACGTTCGGGGGCCCGGGTCGGGCATAGGAAGAGGCGTGCAGCACCGCATTACGGCCGTATCGACCGGCAGGATTCGATCCGCGAATTCAGGCAGAATGCGCTGATCCATCCAGCGGCAGAGCCCCCTTGATCGAGGCCGCGCCGTTCAATCCGTAGAACGCCGAACGCGTTCTTCACGATGGTCACGGCCGAAAGACAGAGCATCGTGGCATCTATATTGGACAGCCAGGCAACGACATCGGCATCAGCCATGCCGTCGCTCACCTTGCGCAGTTCGGAAACCGAGAGCACCCGAACCGCTCGGACCGGACGGCAGGCTTCGCCGAACCGCTCGGACCGGACGGCAGGCTTCGCCGAACCGCCCGGAACGCCAGAGTTCAAGCCGGCGGAACGAAGATCCTCTCCGGGAACGCCCTTTCGACCGCGTCAAGAAAAGCACGGACCTTGGCGCCGACAAGGCGGCGCGCGCTCTGAAGCGCCCAGATCTCGACCGACGGGCCGGCATGCGTCCCCCAACAGGCAAGCCGGCCCGAAGCGATATCGTCCGCGACCAGAAGCCTCGGCAGCACCGCCGCGCCTGCGCCCGCCAGCACGGCATCGCGCACCATCAGCAGCGACGAGAGCCGCATGACCGGCTCCGGCTCCAGGACGATCTCCGTTTCCGTTCCGGCGCGCATGCGCCAAACGATATCGGGCGCCGCCGTGCCCAGCAGGACGGCCTTCACGGCACGCGCCCCGCCATCGTCCATCGGGGCGGGCCGCGCCATGTCGGTCGGCGCCACGATCAGGCGTTCGTCATTCAGGAACCGACGACCGACAAGGCGCTCGTCCGGCGCGGGATCGACCCGGATCACCAGGTCATAGCCATCTTCGACCGGATCGACCTTGCGGTCCTCGGCGACGATCTCAAGCTGGACCTCGGGATAGGCACGCGCAAAACGGGCGCCGATCCGGGGAAGGGCGACATGGGCGAAGACCACCGGCGCGCTGACCCGCAACCTGCCCCGCGGCGTCGATGCCCCCAGGATGACGGCCTCGCCGGCTTCCGCGATCTCCGACAGCGGCCCTTCCGTGCGCGCATGGAGCGCACGCCCCTCGTCGGTCAGGCGCAGGCTGTGGGCGCCGCGCTCGATCAGCCTGACTCCCAGGCTCTGTTCCAGTTCGGCGACCCGGCGCGACAGCGTCGCCTTCGGCCGGCCGGTCACGCGGCTGGCGCGCCCGAATCCGCCATGGGCAGCGACCAGGTTGAAGGCGGACAAGGCGTCGAGATTCATCACGCTGTTCCGATAATGAGACAGGCAATCTCAAAAATGCCATCTCCCCTCCGGTAATGGAACGAATATCTGTTTCCCCGAGACGCACAACCGCTCGCAACCTCTCGAGGAGTTTTCAAAATGGCTATCTTGGTAACCGGCAGCACAGGGACCATCGGGTCCCAGGTCCTGGCCCATCTGCAGGGCCGCAATGTCGATGTCCGCGCCCTGACCCGCTCGCTCGAAACGGCGCGATTGCCCGCCGGCGCAATCCCGGTCCGCGGCGATCTCGGCGACGTGGAGTCGCTGCGCGCGGCGCTCCAGGGCATCAGCACGCTGTTCCTGCTGGTTCCGAACGTCGCCGACGAACTGACCCAGGCCATGCTGGCGCTGACAGTGGCCCGGGAGTCCGGCGTCAAGGGCATCGTCTATCTGTCGGTGTTCAAGGGCGCGGCCTATGCCGACGTGCCGCATTTCGCCGGCAAATACACGGTCGAGCGGATGATCGACGCGCTCGACCTTCCCGCCACGATCCTGCGCCCGGCCTATTTCATCCAGAACGATTTTCGCCAGAAGGATCCGCTGCTGACATTCGGCGCCTATGGCGCGCCGATCGGCGCGAAGGGCATCTCGATGGTCGATATCCGCGACATCGGCGAGGCCGCGGCGATCGAACTCGCGCGCCGGGAACATGCCGCCGCGCCGCTCGGCCGCGAGACCTATGAACTGGTCGGTCCGGACAGCCTGACCGGCGAACAGATCGCCGCGATCTGGCGCAAGGCGCTCGGCCGTCCCATCCGCTACGGCGGCGACGATCTCGGCATGATGGAACAGCGCCTCAGAACCATGCTGCCCGCCTGGCACGTGCTCGACCTGCGCCTGATGTTCGCCCGCTACCAGGCCGACGGCGCGGCGGCGACCCCGGACGACGTCGCGCGCCTCACCCGATTGCTCGGCCGTGCGCCGCGCGCCTACACTGGCTTCGCCAGGGACGCCGCCACCCAGTGGGAGAAAGGCTGAACACGCACCATCTCCCGATCAGGAGCGGGCGCGCGGCTGGATCGTGGTCCTCATGCAGCATTCCTGCTCGCCGCGCGCACGGTCGCGCCGAACCCGATCCAGAGCAGAAGTGACGGAACGGCAATGCACCCGAGCGTATAGAACGCGGACGAATATCCCAAAGCCTCCGCAAGCCAACCGCCCAGGGCAGGCGACAGGCCGGCGCCGACCCCCTGGGCGGTCATGACCATGCCGAGACCGACATTGACGCGTCCGGTTCCGCGGAGCAGACGCGCGACCAGACCGGGGACGGCGACGCTTTGCAGCCCCGCGCCGATCCCGTCGAGCATCTGCACCGGCCATACGCCCCAATGCTGGATAAAACTGCCCGCAAGTACGCCGCGCAGCGGAAGCGCCGCAAAGGAGACGAGCAGCACGATCCAGTAACCGCGCCGCGCGGCGAGACGCATGGCCAGCAGGCTGACGACAATCATCACGGCCTGGGCCACGACGACGGTCGTCGCCGTGAACATGGCGGGATCGCCCTTGCCCGCGCTGACCACCGCCATGCCATAGAGCGGCAGCATCGCGGCATTGCCGAGGTGAAAGCAGCACAGGCACACCGCCAGGACCAGCAGGGGCTTGTGGTGGAGAAACGCTCTCAGGCCCTCGGCCCGCGTTCCGGAATCATGGTCCGTGCCGTCCTCCAGTCCACGCGCCGCCCGATGATCGATGGATGTCTCCGGGACGGCCAGCACCGAGGCAATGGCAAGCACGCCGAAAGCAGCGGAGAGAAAAAAGATCGCCGGAAGTCCGAAGCGCCAGCCGAACCAGCCCGACAGGCCCGCGCCGGCCATGTTCCCGGCATGGTTCCAGGCCTGGTTGCGTCCCATCTGGGCGTTGAAACCCTTTTGACGCACGATGCCGAGCGTCATGCCGGCCATCGCCGGTCCGATCGCGGCGCCCGCAACGGCCGTCGCAAGCTGGCTCAGCGTCACGACGATTGCGGACTGCGACAACAGCAACAGGAATGAAGCCAGGACGGTGCACAGGCCCGTGACGATCACGACCAGACGCTTTCGCCGCGTGTGGTCGATGAACGCTCCGGCCGGGATCGCCGCCAGCATGCCGGCGATCCCCCCGGCGGTCATGACGGACCCGATGGGGCCGGTCTGCCACCCATGGCGCTGGAGGAACACGCCAAGGAAAGGGCCGATCCCCGCCTGCACGTCCGCCATGAAGAAATTGAGCGCGCACAGGGCAAGCACGGCGCGATGCCGCCGCCGAGGCGAACGGTCCCCGCCCGTACCGGCATCTGCGGCAAGCGCGAGCGTCATCAAGCCTTCGTCTGCCATTGGACCCCGATCGCACCTTCGGGGCGCCGCCTCGCGCCCCGCCAAAGGCGACGCCTTTGGAAACCATTCGTTATCGACGAATCGGGTATCGACGAATCGGGGTCAAGGGGTCCGCGACCCCTTGCGGGTCGAGGGCAGCGCCCTCGCCTTCAGGCGGCTGGATATCAGGCGCCGCCCGTCACGCGTCGTCCACCGCCCGGTACGGCGACAGCGCATCCAGCTCGGCCATCTCGGCCAGAACATGCGCGCGCTCGCGGGCCAGGACATCCCCGACCGCCGCCCGCAGGCCCGGATGCTCGATCCAGTGCGCGGAATAGGTCGGGCAGGGGCGATAGCCCCGCTGGATCTTGTGCTCGCCCTGCGCCCCGGCCTCGACCCGCGCCAGCCCGTGCGCGATCGCGAACTCGATCGCGCGGTAATAGCACAGCTCGAAATGCAGGAACGGGTACTCGCCGTCGCACCCCCAATTGCGGCCATACAGCGCGTCCGCGCCCATCAGGTTCAGCGCCCCGGCCACCGGCGCGCCGTCGCGTTCGGCCAGCATCAGCACCACCCGCTCGCCCAGCCGCTCGGACAGCAGCGGAAAGAATTCCGGCGTCAGATAGGCGCTGCCCCATTTGCGATCGACGGTCGAGGTATAGAATCGATAGAAATGGGCCCAAATCTCGGGCGTGATCGCCCCGCCGCGCAGCGTGCGAAAGGTCAGGCCGCACGCATTGGCGTCGCGCCGCTCGCGCTTCAGCACCTTGCGCTTGCGCGACGACAGCGCGGCCAGGAAATCGTCGAAATCGCGATAGCCGCGATTGTCCCAATGAAACTGCATGCCCTGGCGCAGCAGCCAGCCGGCCCGGCCGAATGCCTCATGCTCCTCCGCCGTGCAGAACGTCGCATGGACCGAGGACAGCTCCAGCGCCCCGCACGCCTGGCGCAGCGCGCCGATCAGCGCACTGCGCAGCGCCGGAACATCGGCCGCGCCCGCGCGGACCAGCAGGCGCGGCCCCGGCACCGGCGAAAACGGCACCGCGACCTGCAATTTGGGATAGTACGCCTCCCCGGCCCGCTCCAGCGCCTGGGCCCAGGACTGGTCGAACACATATTCGCCATAGGAATGGGACTTGGCATAAAGCGGGGCCGCGGCCAGCAGCCGCCCGTCCTTGCCGCGGATCGCCGCATGCTGCGGCAGCCAGCCGGTGCGCGACCCGGTCGACCCGCTTTCTTCCAGCGCCGAGAGAAAGGCATGGCTGACGAACGGATTGTCCGCGCCGGCGCACTCATCCCATTCGGCCGCCGGAATCTCGGCGATCGCCCGATGCAGGCTCAGCGTCAGGTCAGCCATGGAACGGGCGGCCATCGGCGGGCGCCCCTCAGCCGATCTCGAACAGGCCTTCGACCTCGACCGCCGCGTCCAGCGGCAGCGACGGCACCCCGATGGTCGAGCGCGCATGGCGCCCCGCCTCGCCGAAAATGGCGACCGCCAGGTCCGACGCCCCGTTCATGACGGCGGCATGCTGGGTAAAGCTGGGCACGCAGGCGATGAACCCGCCCAGCCGCACCACGCGCCGCACCCGCGACAGGTCGCCGACCGCCGCGCGGACCTGGGCGATGACGTTGATCATGCAATAGCGGGCGGCCTCGACCCCGATTTCGGTCGCCACGTCCGCGCCCAGCTTGCCGGTGGCGAACAGCTTGCCGTCGACCAGCGGCAACTGGCCCGAAACGACCAGCAGCGACCCGCTGACGGCAGTGCCGACATAGGTCGCGACCGGGGCCGGCGGAATGGGTAGGATGATACCGTGCTGGTCCAGGCGGGCTTCGGGGGTGCTGTCCATCATGGGATACTCCTGTATTCGACACTGGAATCAACATGTTAGTGTCCTGCCCGAGAAATTCTCATAAGAATTTCTCGGGCAGGACACTAGGCGTCGCTCATCATCCCGCCAGCCTCACCCCACCAGCCTCAGCCGGCCGGCGCGCCGCGGCGGCGTCTCGCCCGGCGCGGCGGGCAGGTCCAGCGGCAGCATCGGCGACGGGGCGTCGGCGACGGGGTCCTGGTGCGGGGCGTCGGGCAGTCTGTTGCCCAGATAGGCATCCGACAAGGCCCGGAATGCATAATCCAGCAGCGACGTGGCATAGGCCGCCACGGGATCGCCCTCGACGGTGCCCGCCGGGCCGAACCGAGTATAGGCGAACGCCGCGACATAATCATCCAGCGGCGCGCCATATTGCAAACCGATGCTGACGGCCTGGCTCAGCGCATCCATCAACCCCCGGGCGACCGCGCTTTCGCGCGCGGGCGTCAGCGCGATCTCCCCCAGCGTGCCGTCCTCGTACTCCCCGGTGCGCAGGAACAGCCGATGCCCGCCGACGCTGGCCTTCTGGGTAAAGCCGCCATGGCGGGCCGGCAGGTGGCGCCGCACGCCGCGTTCCAGCGCCAGCCGCCGGCGCAGCGGCAGGGCGGCCGGGTCGGGACGGGCCGGCATCTGGTCCACGAATCCCGTCAGCGCCCGATGCATGGCCTGGTGGGCCTGGATGTCCGGCAGGGTCAGCACCGCCTCGCCGGCCAGCGCGGCGGCAAAGGCGGCTTCGGGCGTCAATCCCCGCCAGGCCAGCCGCGCCAGCGTGCTGGCGGCCAGCCGCCCATCCGGCCGCAGGGGCGAGAAGATCGGCGCCAGGCCGCAGGATTCCGCGCCCAGCAGCGCGTCGATCGGCCCGGGCGTGGAAAAGCCGGTGCAGATCCGCGGCAGCGGGGTTGCGATCTCCACGGCGGCCTCGCGCCAGACGGCCCGGGCGGTTTCCGCCAGGCCGGGCACCGCGCAGCGCGCCGGCGGCAGCAGCAGCGCATCCGCCCCGCTGCCTTCATGCGCCACCAGCGTGGCCAGCGACGCCAGGCTGCAGGCCACGTCGCGCGCCGCGTCGCTGTCATAATCCAGGCCCAGCGCCGCCAGGCACGCATCCAGGTTGGTCAGCAGCAGGTCGCCCGCGACGGCCGGCACGGGCATCGGGTCGTCCTCGGCCGGCGCGCGGCCCCTGCGCGTGCGGGCCGGTTGCGGCGCCGGCACCGGCGGAAAGGGCAGTTCGCCATTGCGCAGCGGCGCGCGCCGCTGCGCCACGTCGCGCAGCATCAGGCACAGCAGGCGCAGCGCTGCGACGAAATCCTCGGCCAGGAAGCCCGTGCCCGCCTGCACGAAGCCGCACAGATTCACGACAAAGCCCGGGCGGCGGTCATGCTCGCCGGTCCACAGCGACTCGGTCGGCGCCGCCTGGCGCAGCATCAGCAGACAGGACAGCGACCGCGCCTGGGCCACATGCGGCCCCTGGGCCAGCTCGTCGATCCAGCGCGCGGCCTCGGTCGCCAGGCGGATCGGCCCCTGGCCCCGGGCCAGCCGGACCAGCGCCGACGCCGCCTCGTCGTCCCAGTCGACGGGCAGGGTGACGGCGCGCGGGGCGTCGTCCGGGTCGGCGGCAGCCTGCACGCTGCGCATGCGGATGCCGTTCCAATGGCTACGGGCTGTCATGGCGGCAGTCTAGGCACGCCGCGCCGCGCGGTGAAAGCCGCATATGGTAGGGCCACCGCTATACAGACCACTGTATATTGTGGATATGGGGGATAACTCCCCGGTTCCCGCAATGCCGGACATGTGAGGTCGCGATGCGCCCGGGCGGGATGGACCATGGGCGAAAGATGGCGCTACCATCCGGCCATGGCAAATCTCGGCACCCGGATCTACACCAAATTCAAGGGCCGCCTGGTCGGCAAGGACGCCGACGGCCGCTGCTATTACGAAGCGCGGACGGCGAATCGGACCGGCGGCGGACTGAAGCGCCACGAACGCTGGGTGATCTACCGCAAGGGCGAGGACGCGTCCGCCGTGCCGCCGGAATGGTGGGGCTGGCTGCACCATGTCGAGGACGCGCCCCTGCCCGAAGGTGCCCGCCAGCCCTGGCAACTGCCCTATCAGCCCAACCGCACCGGCACGATCGAGGCCTATCGCCCGCCCGGCAGCGATTATCGCGGCGGCCGGCGCGCCCCCTCGACCAGCGATTATCAGGCCTGGTTCCCCGAGTCCTGACGCCCGGCCGCCACGGCGGCACCCGCTTCCGGTAACCGCTTCCGGCGCCCGCCAGGATAACGCCGACCATATTCCGGCCAGATTTCGATGCTCCAGCATAGCGGCAGCCGGCCCCTGTTCACGGGATGCCGGCGCCGATAGAATGCAGCGGAACGGAGCAAGGCAGGGGCGTTTCCTTCCATAGGACCCCCCGCCGGCGGGCCCCTCCAGCAGGGATGCCCCAGACAGGGATGCCCAGAAGGGATGCGATTCAGATGGTGAGTGCGGTTCCAGTCAGAGGGGGCCGAAACCCGGCCGAACTTGCCGCCGGGTGCGGGGTCCTCGTCCTGCTGGGCGGCCTGCTGGCCTTCGCCGTGGTCGACAAGGGCCACCGGCACGAAAACGGCTATCGGCTCGCGGCCTCCTTCGCCCATATCGACGGGCTGTCGGTGGGGTCGGACGTGCGCCTGGCCGGGGTGACGGTGGGCCAGGTGGTCGCCGAACGGGTCGATCCCGCCAGCTACAAGGCCCAGGTGACCTTCACCGTGCGCCCCGACATCCGCCTGCCGACCGACAGCGCCGCGATCATCACCAGCGACAGCCTGCTGGGCGGCAAATATATCGCGCTGTCCCCCGGCGGAAACGACGCCATCCTGCGCCCCGGGGCGGAAATCGCGCAGACCCAGGGGTCGATCAGCCTGGAACAGTTGCTCAGCCGCTTCATCTTCTCGGTGACCGATTCCATGACGAAGGCGAACCAGCAGCGGGCCACCCAGGGCGGGACCGCCCCGCCGGCCGGGCATCCGGGGGGGGACTCCCCGCAATGAGCAATGGGGCCCTGCCGCCGCCGCCCGCCATCTGGCGCCAGCCCGATGGCAGCCCGGTCTCGTGCCAGGACAAGCTGCGCGTCCTGGCCGAGAATTATCGGGAATTGTGCGAGGTCATGCGCGACGCCTTCGAGGACGCGGTGCTGATCGGCGTCGACGCGCAGGAAATGAAGCAGGTCATCCACGGAATCGTGTCCGCATTGCAAAGCCCCAAAGCGTGAGACACGCCGCCATCGTTCGCCTGGCGGTGCTGGCCGCCCTTTCCTGTCACGGGGTCGCGTCCCTCCAGGGTACCGCGCGGGCCGCCGAAATCGTCAACCCGCCGCTGATCTACCCGCCCGATACCTGGCAGGGGCGGTCCAGCGCCACGATCCGGGTCCTCGACACGCTGGATTCCCACGTGCAGGTCCTGACCGTCCCCGTGGGGCAGGATGCGACCTACAAGGCGCTCACCATCCATGTCGGCGCCTGCCGCGACCGTCCGGCGACGCTGGCGCCCGACGCGGCGGCATGGGTCTCGGTCCGCGACGCGCGGCAGGACGGCCCGGGCTTCGATGGCTGGATGCTGGCGCAGGAACCGTTCCTCGGCGTGTTCCAGGACCCGGTCTATACCGTCCAGCTCACGGGCTGCGACGGCGCGACGACGGCCCCCACGCCGCCGCCCCTGACCCCGCCCGTCACCGCGGACGCCACCCCGGCCCCGGACGCGGGGGCAGCCCCGGGCGCGACTCCGAACACGGCCCCCGGCGCGGCTCCTTCCAGTGCGGCTCCCCCCGGCGTCGCTCCCCCCAGTGCCGCCCCCCCCAGCGCCGCCCCCACTGCCGCGGCGCCGCCCAATATCCCGCCGTCCGCCACGCCGCCCACCACCCCACCCGCCGCCGTGCCGTCTCCGGCCGCGGCCGCCCCCGCGCGCCCCGCCGCGCCGGCATCGGGCGGGCAGCCCCTCTCCCTGGTCCCGCCGGACGAGGGCGACACATCGCCGCCGCCGTCGATGCCTGTTGCATCGCAGCCGTCGTCGATGCCTGTTGCACCGCCGGCGATTGCGGGCCAGCATCAGGCCCTGCCCCCGCCGACGCCGTATCAGGCGGGCACGGATGGGGGAGGCGGCTCGGGCAAGGGGGCGCCATTGTCCCTGCTGCCCCCGCCGACACCCGACACGCCGCAGGATCAGCCCGCGGCGCCGCAACCCGGTCCGGATCAGCCGCAGCCGGGACAGCCCCAATCCCTGCTTCCCCGCTAGCCGGGGCGGCCCTCGGGCAAGAGGGCGGGATGGGTAACGACGCCATCGGACGCGAGGAGAGCAGACTTCCATGAGCCCGACGGATTATGCCGGCCCCGACGGCCGCTTCATGCCGCCGCCGCACCAGGCCGCCCTGCTGCTGGATTTCGACGGCACGCTGGTGGATATCGCCCCCACCCCGGAATCGGTGGTGGTCCCGCCCGGGCTGCCGCGGGTGCTGCGCCGCCTGCGGGCGAAATGCGGCGACGCGCTGGCGGTGATTTCCGGCCGCGCGGTGGACCAGATCGACCATTTCCTGGGCGACGTGCCCTATGCCGTGGCGGGCGAGCACGGGATCGCCGTGCGGCACCGCCCGGACGGCCCCATCGTCCGCGCCGACCTGCCGCAATATCCGCCCGGCTGGCTGCAGGCGGCCGAAAGCCTGGCCGCCGCCCATCCCGGCGTGCGGATCGAACGCAAGATCGCGGGCTTCGTGCTGCATTACCGCGCGGCGCCCGAGGCCGCCGACCTGCTGCGCGACGCGGCCGAGGGCTGGATCGCCTCCGGCAACGGCGCGTTTCATATCCAGGCGGCGAAGATGGCATGGGAAATCCGGCCGCATGGCGTCGACAAGGGCCACGCCGTCGCCGCCCTGATGCAGTCGCCGCCCTTTGCCGGGCGGCATCCGATCTTCGTCGGCGACGACGTAACCGACGAGGACGGCATCCGCGAGGCCGTCCGGCTGGGCGGGGTGGGGTTCCGGATCCACCGGGACTTTCCCGACCCGACCGCGTTCCGGACATGGCTGGCCGGCCTGACCGAGGGGGGGGACGACAGATGGGGCGCCTGATCATCGTATCGAACCGCGTGCCGTCGCCGCGCGAACGCACGCAGCCGGCGGGCGGATTGACGGTCGGGCTGCGCGACGCGCTGCGGGGCGGCGAGTCGCTGTGGTTCGGCTGGTCGGGCAACCTGGTCGACAGCGACGCCGACCCCGTGCCGGGCTTCGACACGGTCGCGGGCGTCACCTACGCGACCATCGACCTGACGGCGCGGCAGCACGAGGGATTCTACCAGAATTTTTCCAACGGCATCCTCTGGCCGCTCTTCCACTACCGCATCGGGCTGATGAGCTACGCGCGCAGCGACTGGCAGACCTATCTCGAGGTCAATGCCATGTTCGCGCGCACCCTGCTGCCGCTGCTGCAGCCGGACGACGTGATCTGGATCCACGACTACCACCTGTTCCCGCTGGGCCAGGCACTGCGCGACCTGGGGGTCACGACGCGGATCGGCTTCTTCCTGCATATCCCGGTGCCGCCCTGGAGCCTGATCCGCTGCCTCCCCGGCGTCGAGCTGCTGCTCGAGGACATGCAGGCCTATGACGTGTTCGGGGTGCAGACCGACGAGGACGCCGACAATCTCAACCAGTCCTTCCGCCTGAACGGGCTGATGGAACGGGCGCAGGCCTTCCCGATCGGCATCGACCCGCACGAATTCCGCGCCCAGGCCGAAGCCGGCATCGCGCGGGACGAAGCCGCGCGGCTGCAGGCCAGCCTGCGCGGGGCCGCGCTGATCCTGGGCGTCGACCGGCTGGACTACTCCAAGGGCCTGCCCGAGCGTTTCCGCGGCTACGAGGCGCTGCTGGAGCGCTATCCGGAACATCGCGGCAAGGTGACGTTCCTGCAGGTGGCGCCGGTATCGCGCGGCGACGTCGAGGAATACCGCCTGCTGCGCCGTCAGCTCGACGAGCTGACGGGCCGGGTCAACGGCGCCTATGCCGAATTCGACTGGACGCCCATCCGCTACATCACAAGGCCGATCGGCCGCGACATCCTGGCGGGTTTCTACCGCATGGCGGACGTGGCACTGATCACGCCGCTGCGCGACGGCATGAACCTGGTCGCCAAGGAATATATCGCCGCCCAGGACCCGGCGGCACCCGGCGTGCTGGTCCTGTCCCATTTCGCCGGCGCCGCCCCCGAGATGGGCGAGGCCGTGCTTGTCAATCCTTTTGATGCCGACGAGATCGCCGACGCCCTGCATCAAGCATTGACAATGGATGTGCACGAACGCCGCCGCCGCTGGCTGGCCTTGGACGAGGAAGTCCGCCGGACCACCGCCGGAAGCTGGGCCCGGGACTTCCTGCGCGCACTGGATGAGGCGCCGCCGGTCTGTACACCATGAAATCCCATGTTTTCAGGCGCGTCGACACCCGGCCGTGGCTCCCCCTGACGCTCGCCGCCGCAGGCGCGATCGCGCTGGGAATCGCCGAATGGGTCGAACACGGGCTCGGCATGGCGCCGTGCGGGTTATGCCTGTGGGAGCGCTGGCCATACCGGCTGCTGATCGCGCTCGGGATACTGGCGGCGCTGGCACGCGGCCGCGGCCGGCGGGGAATCGTCTGGCTGTGCGTCCCGGTCCTGATGGCGGCATGCGGCCTGTCGGTCGTGCATGTCGGGGTGGAACAGGGATGGTGGCCCAGCCCGCTGCCGGAATGCCGGGCCCCCGTCTTCCACGGCGGAACCTTCGCCGAACGGCTGGCGGCCATGCCGCTACGCCCCGCCAAGCCGTGCGACGCCCCAACCTATCTGATCAGCGGGTTGAAGCTGTCGATGACCGCGATGGGCGGCCTGTACGCTCTGGGTCTGCTCGGGATCACCACGTCCTGCCTCGTCCGCGGCCGAAGAACAGACCGACGATGAACAGGATCAGGAAAATGAAGAACAGGATCTTGCCGATATAGGCGAAATTGGCGGCCAGGCCGCCAAAGCCGAATGCCGCCGACACCAGCGCCAGGACCAGAAAGATCAGCGTCCAGCGTAGGAAGTCCATGGCGAAGTCCTCCGATTTATGTGAATGGACTAAGGGGTCCCTCAGGGATCCCAATGCGTGGGCCTCGTGCGAGTTGCCGCATGCGGCCGCGGCGGCCATGGAAACAGTCAGTACCGGGTGACAGATCGTGCCGGATTTTCGTTCTCTCTACCGTCATGGCTTTGCACGCGTCGCCGGGTGCACGCTGCCCGTGGCCCTGGCCGATCCGGCCACCAACGTCGCACGCATGGTCGAGATGGTGCAGACATGCGACGCCGAGGGCGTGGCGCTGGCGGTATTTCCGGAACTGGGCGTGTCGGGATACGCGATCGAGGATCTGCGCCAGCAGGACGTGTTGCTGGATGGGGTGGGTACCGCCCTGGCCACCCTGGCAGCCGCGACAGCCGAAATGACGCCGGTCATCATCGCCGGCGCACCGCTGCGGCATGGCGACGCGCTGTATAATTGTGCCGTCATCCTGCATCGCGGTACGATCCTGGGGGTGGTGCCCAAGAGTTTCCTGCCGAACTATCGCGAATTCTACGAGGCCCGGCAGTTCGCCGCCGGCGTGGGGCAGCGCGGGCAGAGCATCCATGTCGCCGGCCAGACTGCGCCCTTTGGTCCCGACCTCCTGTTCGAGGCCGAGGATGTGCCAGGTCTGGTCATCGCGGTCGAGATCTGCGAGGACCTGTGGGTGCCGCTGCCGCCCAGCACCGATGCCGCACTGGCCGGGGCTACCGTCATCGCCAACCCGTCGGCCAGCGACATCACGGTCGGCAAGGCCGACATCCGCGACCTGTTATGCCGGTCACAATCCGCACGCGCCATCTGCGCCTATGTTTATGCGGCGGCCGGAGAGGGGGAGTCGACGACCGACCTGGCCTGGGACGGTCAGGTGTCGATCTATGAGAACGGTGTGCTGTTGGCCGAGACGGTGCGCTTTCCGCAGGGGCCCCACCGGGCCACGGCGGACGTGGACCTGGACCTGCTGCGTCAGGAGCGCAGCCGGATGGGCAGTTTTGCCGACAATCGCGCGGCGCGTCCGGACGCTGGCTGGCGGCGGATCAGCTTCGCGCTGGCACCGCCGGCGGGTGATCTGGGCCTGAAGCGGCGGATCGAACGTTTTCCGTTCGTCCCATCCGACCCGGCGCGGCTGGAGCAGGATTGCTACGAAGCCTGGACCATCCAGGTTTCGGCGTTGAAGCAGCGGCTGCAAGCGACCGGAACACGGCGCATGGTGATCGGCGTATCCGGCGGCCTGGATTCGACCCAGGCGCTACTGGTGGCCACACGAGCGGCCGACGAACTGGGGCTGGGGCGTGAGGCGGTGCTGGCCTATACGATGCCGGGTTTTGGGACCAGCCCGGGCACGCAGTCCAACGCCCTGGAACTGATGCGCGCCCTGGGGGTGACGGCGACGGAACTGGACATCCGTCCGACTGCCCGCATGATGTTGCAGGAGCTGGGTCATCCCTTCGCCAGTGGCATGCCGCTCTATGACGTGACCTTCGAGAACGTCCAGGCCGGGTTGCGGACCGATTTCCTGTTCCGCCTGGCCAACCAGCATGGCGGGATCGTTATTGGTACCGGCGATCTGTCAGAATTGGCACTGGGATGGTGCACCTATGGTGTCGGTGACCAGATGTCGCATTATAACGTCAATGCGGGGCTGCCCAAAACGCTTATCCAGCATCTGATCCGCTGGGTGATTGCGTCGGGGAGGGTGGACGGTGCGGTGGGTGGCGTATTGCAGGCGATCCTGGACACGGAGATTTCGCCCGAGCTGGTTCCGGCAGGCGATGATCAGGCCCTGCAGAGCACCGAGGCCCGAATTGGTCCTTACGCGTTGCAGGATTTCACGCTGTTCTATGTGCTGCGTTATGGTTTTCGTCCGTCGCGTATCGCTTTCATGGCCGAGATTGCCTGGAAGGATCCTCAGGCGGGAAACTGGCCGCCCGGTTTTCCTCAAGATAAGCGCGTAGCCTATGATCTGCCGACGATAAGGCATTGGCTTTCGGTCTTTCTGGCCCGGTTCTTCGGTTTCAGCCAGTTCAAGCGTTCGGCGGTACCCAACGGGCCGAAGGTGGTGGCAGGCGGGGCATTGTCGCCGCGCGGCGACTGGCGCGCGCCGTCGGATGGCAATGCGCGGTTGTGGCTGGATGAGCTGGAACGTAACGTTCCCTCGGGCTGATACTGGTACTGCCGGATCTCTAGTCCCGATCTTGTGTCAGGCGACCGATGATAGGGGGTTTGCATTGAACGGTCCAACATCGTTATGATTTGTGCGCGGACCGGCTATGTACTTGCCCAGTCTTCCAAGAAATCGGACTTTTTCCGAAAGAGGCGCCAGGTTTGCTGTCTGTGCCAACAAGAATCGTGACATGAATGCAGAATTCTCTGGCATAAGTCCGAACAGCACGCTAAAAGCCGCCTCCGCCGAGATATGATGAACGTGGCGGACAGCACGCTGCGACCTTTTTATGTCCTGACAGGAGCGTACAGAGTCAATGAGCAAAGCCTTCATCGCCGCAGTAATCCAGGATTCGATCGACTGCACAGGTGTCGCTGCCAACCAGGCGGCCACGGACCTGATGGCCGCTATCATCCGGGAACTGAAGAAGGAAGGTGGGTTTACCCTGCCGTCATTCGGCACCTTTACGGTCAAGAAGACCAAGGCGCGCAAGGCGCTGAATCCCCGTACGGGTGAGCCGGTAAAGGTGAAGGCCGGCAAGACGGTGCGCTTCAAGGCCAGCCCGAACCTGAAAAAGGCGGTCTGAGACGGCCGGGCCCCCGCATATGCGGGGGCCCGTGAGGCCGTATCGGGGTAACCTGGGATGTGCCGTTCCGGTCGAAACATTGGAATGGTTGCGGGTATTATGCGCTCTATATTTCCATTTGTACGAAAGCGGCCTGTTAACAGTCATATGTAGAAATGATGGCGCTCGCGCCATGTAGCGCGGACCATTGTTTGTAGACGCGGCCTCATGTGGCGAGACTGGTCCGTGTCGCTACGCTCCGTGAAGCTGTTCCGGCCCGATACGCCAGAAATTAGCTGGCCGATGGTGGAAAATTGTTGACGGCGGCATAGAACATACCAAGGATATCTTGGCCGATAACCGCGACAAGGCCGACAATAACCAGAACGACCAGGATGGCGACAAGGCCATATTCCAGCATGACGGCACCGGTCCGGTCTCCAGAGAGGGAAAGCAGAATTTTCACGGCATGCCTTTCCGCACGGGCCGACAGATCATGCTTGGCCGATTGGTTTGCAAGAAATGGTTTCTGATCTCAAAAAATATACAACTGTTCTGTATTGGCTTTCTATGTCGACGATTGGACCAGAATTCTTCTAGTCCCCTTCTTTATGTCACGAAAAAATCAGCGATCAAGAATTATTTTTAAATCAACACCTCCAGTCGTTTCAGAGCCGGTATTTTTGCGTGGCGGCATGGGGTGCGATGCGGGGCCTGACGTAAAGAACTCAGTATTTGAAGGAGAAGCTTCAAAAATACGGGTTGAATGAAGAGTATCCTGGGCCAGGCAGAAAACCGTGATTGTATTCGCTGAAGTGGCCAAGCAGGCCGTCGCGACATTCCGGAGGACGCCCAGGAGCTATTCAGGTGAAATAGATTGGCTGGGGCGGGAGGATTCGAACCTCCGCATGGCGGAATCAAAATCCGCTGCCTTACCGCTTGGCTACGCCCCAATGGCCCGAACACCTTGGCTCCGTCCTTCTAATGGGTCGGGCGGGGTGGCGTAAAGGGGGCTTTTGCCTCCTTTTTCGGATGCTCCGCAGGCTGATGCCGGTCAGGGATAGTTTGGATGGGGTTCCAGCGGCAGATCGATGGACGGGTCGATCTCGCTGGAGTGAGTCGTCGCCGCTTCGGCAGTCGCGCTAGTGGCGGAGCGGCGGCGACCGTATTCCAGCAGATTGCCCAGCCGCGCGGCCCGATCCAGGGCCTGATCCAGGGCCGCCATGGTGCTGGACAGGTCTTCGCTGTCGTCGCGATCCCAGGCACGCAGCGTATAGGTCCAGACACCGACCAAGCCTTTGACCCGCAGGGTGCCGATCAGGCCCGTGACGTCCAGCCCGGCTGCACTCGCCATCCAACGCATGCTTTCGTAGGTCGCTGCTCCCAGCCCGGCTGCCAGCAACGGGTCGAAAGGAAGGGTGCGCAGCACGGCGCGCACCCCGGCGCGATATTGTTGCAGTACATCAAAACGGCGCATCAGCAGGTCGAACAATTTTTCGCGCACCGTGCCGGTGCTGCCGTCATCCACCAGGGCGGATTCGTCGGCCAGGCGGCCCAGTTTCAGCAGCAGGGCCGCCTTGACCGGGTAGCGCCGGCGGGCTTCGTCCAGCGGAATGCCGGCGTCGCGCGCCGCGTCGACGATCGTAAGGCGCCCCCATCCGGACAGGGCGGTGCGGTCCATGGCGGCGCGGAGCAGGGCATCGTCGAACTGGTCGTTATCCATGGTCTTCTGGAACATCTTCTGTTTTCGGCTTCGTCCGGCCGATCCGGACAGGTTGAATCGCCATTGCGGTTAAATTACGGCGGGGGCGGGCGCAAGTTCGCCGAGTGGCCGGGGTGCCGGCCATGCAATCCGTTCAGGACGCCAGTTCGCGGGCGCGACGGGACGCGGCGCGGATGGCACGGTCCAGCGTGGCCGGCCATGCATCGGGCGCCATCAGCACGGACAGCGCTTGCTGCGTCGTCCCGCCCGGACTGGTCACGCGGCGGCGCAGTTCCGCGGCGTCGACGCCCGTCCGCTCGATCAGCGCGCCGGCCCCCGAAACGGTGCGGCGGGCGATGCGGCGGGCGAGTTCCGGCGGCAGGCCCAGCGCTGTGCCTGTCTGTTCCATCAGTTCGGCAAGCAGGAAGACATAGGCCGGGCCGCTGCCCGAGATCGCGGTCACGGCGTCCATCTGCTCTTCCCGGGTGACCCAGGCCGTGTCGCCGATGGCCGAGAGTATGCGTTCGCACAAGGCGCGCTGGGCGTCGCTGGCCCCGGGCGGGGCATAGCAGACCGTCATGCCCTGCCCGATCGCCGAGGGCGTGTTGGGCATGGCCCGGATGACGACGGCATCCGGGCAGCTCGCATCGGCCAGCGCCGCCGTCAGCCCGCCGACCGTCTTGCCGGCCATGACCGACAGGATGGGCGCGTGGTGCGCGAACGGGGCCAGGGCGGGCAGCACCTCGGCAGCCTTCTGCGGCTTGGCGGCCAGGACGATCAGGGAAGGAACGAAATCCCGCGGAAGGTCGGCGGCATCCCGCACGACGCGATGCGGCGCAGGGATATCGTCGCGGTGCCGGTCGAGAACGACCGACGGAGCAAGTCCGTCGGCCAGCCAGCCGGCCAGCATCGCGCCGCCCATCTGTCCGCACCCGACCAGAAGCAGGGGGGGAATGGGAGTGGACGGCGAGGCCGGGCTGCTCACGCCTCGCCCGCGCAATCCAGCATCGCGGCCTCCAGCGCCTCCGCAGGGGTCTTGCCGCCCCACAGCACGAACTGGAAGGCGGGGTAGAAGCGCTCGCACTCGGTAATGGCGATATCGACCATGTCCTCGAGACTTTCCATCGATGCGCCGGGGGCGCCACGCAGTAGGACCGCGTGGCGGAACAGCGGCATGCCGCTCTCAAGATCCATGCCGAAATGGCCGATCCACAGTCGCTCATTGGCCAGGGCGACCAGTTCGAACAAGGCCCGGCGTTGCTGCGTTGGGACCTTCAGGTCAAATGTGCAGGTGAAATGCATCGCGCTGACTTCGCGCGACCAGGAAAAATATAGACCATAATCGCACCATTTTCCGGGGGCCTCGGCGGCCATTTCGGAATCGTTGCGGCGTTCGAACGCCCATTCATAGCCGCCGACGATCTGTTCCATGAGATCGAGCGGGTTGGAGTCCTGGGAGGGAGAGGAGGGCGTGAGAGCAGGCATATGGGACTCCCCTGAGCCGTGGAGGGAGGCCGGCGTCGCGCACCGGACCCCGGACGTCTGCGTAAGCGGGCCGCTGGCCGTTCCCGCCACGGGTGAGAACGCGGCCACATTTCAACCCTATGGGCGGTTCGGGCAGACTGGCAAGAGTCACGCGGACGCGGGCGTGCCGTCCTGCGGATTTTTTTGCGTTTCGTTCGGCTTCAGAACGGGTTGGCTGTCGGGTTCGTTTCGCCGGGCATGGAGGGCGGAAAGGGGGGCGTGCCGGGTTGAGCTTCAAGGGCCACGATTCGGGCCTCGAGCGCCGCGAGGCGGGCATCGGCCTCCTCCTGCGCCGAGCGTGCCCGGCCGGCCAATTCGCGCACCACCTCGAAATCTTCTCGTCGGACCAGGTTCAGCGTCGAAAGGACCTCGTCGACGCGGGCTCGAACGATGGCGCCGATTTCTTCCCGCAGTCCAGCCAGCGCCGAGAAGGCGCCGCCGGCAACGCCAGCGAGATCGTCGAAGATACGGGGCCTGTCGGGCATGGCGGAGCCTCCTGTTCCAGGGTGGGTGGTGGCCGGATTGGACAAAGCCGCCCGGCGGTGCATCTGGCAGCATATAGACATTCCGGCCCACGATGGCCATCCGGCAAACGGCGGGCCGGTGGCATGGGACGTCGCGGGTCTTCGATCGCGCAGCGAACTGCTCTATAGAGCAGGTCATGATCATCATCACCGGTGGAGCCGGGTTCATCGGCTCATGTCTGCATGCGGCGCTTCGGGCGCGGGGCGAGGAGACGGTCATCGTCGACTGGCTTGGTGCGGAAGGGAAATGGCGCAATATCGCGCGCCATGCCCCCGAGCGGCTGCTTGCGCCCGAGGCTCTGGACGATTTCCTGGTCGACCAGCCGGCCGTGACGGCTGTGTTCCATTTGGGCGCGATTAGCGAGACGACCGCGCGCGACGGAGACCTGATCTGGCGCACCAATATTGACCTGTCGGCGCGCTTATGGGCGTGGTGTGTGCGGCACGGTGCGCGCTTCATCTATGCGTCATCGGCTGCGACCTATGGCGCCGCCGACCGGTCGGAACTATTTTCCGACGATCCCGCAATGCTGGACTCCCTGCGGCCGCTGAACCTGTATGGCTGGTCAAAGCATGTATTTGATCGGCAGGTGATGGCGCGACTGGCCCGGGGCGAGGCCGCGCCGCCGCAATGGGCGGGGCTGAAATTCTTCAACGTCTTCGGCCCGAACGAATACCATAAGGGCAAGATGATCTCGGTCGTGAAGGTGAAATATGACGAGGTCAGTCAGGGCTTGCCGGCGCGGCTGTTCCGGTCAGATGTGCAGGGATTGGCGGATGGAGCGCAGGCGCGGGACTTCATCTGGGTCGGCGACGTGGTGGACGTGATGCTGTGGCTGCTGGACAACCCGCGGGTCAGCGGGCTGTTCAATTGCGGGACCGGGGTGGCGCGGACCTATCTGGACCTAGCCCATGCGGTGTGCGACGCCACGGGTGCGCCAAGGCAAGTGGAATTCATCGACATGCCCGCCAATTTGCGGGGACAGTACCAATCCTATACCTGCGCGGACATGACGCGCCTGCGGGCGGCGGGCTATGGACGGCCGTTCACGACGCTGGAAGACGGGGTCCGCCGGTACGTGCGGGATTACTTGGCCGCGCCCGACCCATATCTGTGACGCATCGTCCGGCCCGCTCGTCCCTGGCCGCCCCGACGCCATTTCGTAACGCCATTTCGTAGCAGAAAGACGCTGCATGCTGCCCGTCCTGATATTTCCGCAATTCGATCCGGTCATGGTGCATGTGGGGCCGCTGGCCATTCGCTGGTATGCCATGGCCTATATCACCGCGCTGCTGGTCGGCTGGCGGCTGGTGCGCCGCCTGGCGGGATTGTCGCCCCGTGCGGCGACCGCGCTGCAGGTCGACGATTTCCTGACCTGGGCGACGCTGGGTGTCGTGCTGGGGGGGCGGCTGGGCTATATCCTGTTCTACCAGCCATCGCTGTATCTCGCGCATCCGATGGCGGTGGTGGAAGTCTGGCGTGGGGGAATGTCCTTCCATGGCGGGGCGCTTGGCGTCGTGGTGGCGCTGGCGCTGTTTTCTTGGCGCAATAAACTGAGTTTTCTGGCGTTTTCCGACCGGGTGACGGTCGTCGTGCCGATCGGGCTGGGGCTGGGGCGCATCGCCAACTTCATCAACGGGGAATTGTGGGGGCGCCCGGCGCCGTCCGGCCTGCCCTGGGCGATGGTCTTTCCTCAGGCCGGCCCCCAGCCGCGGCATCCGTCCGAACTCTACGAGGCGCTGCTGGAAGGGCTGGTGCTGTTCGCGATGATGTGGGTGGTGTCGCGCCGGCAGGCGATCCGTGAGCGGCCGGGCTTCCTGTCCGGACTGTTCCTGTTCGGCTATGCCGTGGCGCGCAGCATCTGTGAATGTTTCCGCGAGCCGGATGCCTTTATCGGGTTTCTGCCGTTCGGCACCACCATGGGGCAGATCCTGTGCATTCCTATGGCGATTGCCGGCGCGGGGCTGATGCTGCAGGCGATGCGCCGGCCGCCGCGGACTCTGCTGATGCCGGTCGATACGGGCTCCGAACGCCCGTGAGCACGGATAAGCCCGAACGGCTGGATCGTTTCATGGCGCGGGCCAACGCGACCTATTATGCCGGGCGCGATCCGTTCGCCGATTTCGTTACCGCGCCCGAGATCTCGCAGATCTTCGGCGAGATCTTGGGGGCCTGGGTGGCCGTCACCTGGCAGGCGATGGGCCGCCCGGCGCTGTTCCGTCTGATCGAGGCCGGGCCGGGGCGCGGAACCCTGATGGCCGACATGCTGCGCCTGCTGGCAAGGGTGGCGCCCGATTGCCATCAGGCGGCGCGCGTGCATCTACTGGAGCAGTCGCCCCGCCTGCGCGCGGTGCAGCACGCGGCGCTGGCTGGGCGCGGGGCGTGGCCAGTCGCCTGGCACGCGCACCTTGCGGATGTGCCCGAGGGGCCGTCGATCCTGCTGGCCAACGAGTTCCTGGACGCATTGCCGATCCGCCAGTTCGTCCGGACCGCGGACGGATGGGACGAACGCTTTGTGCAGGGGGTCGGATTCGTGACCGTACCCGCCCATGACGTGCCCTGGGGGGCTGCGGCGGGCGAACTGTTCGGCCGGCCCGTGCCCCTGGGCGAGATCCTGGAATTTTGCCCCGAAGCGCTGGCGGTGGCGGAAAGCGTGGCGGCGCGGCTGTCGCATGCGCCGGGTGCCGGGCTGTTCATCGATTACGGCTATGACGGTGCGATCTGGGGCGACACGCTGCAGGCGCTGCGGGACGGCCAGCCCGCTTGGCCGCTGGCCGATCCGGGGCAGGCGGACCTGACCGCCCATGTCGATTTCGCGGCATTCGCCGCGGCGGCGCGCCAAGGGGGCGCGCTCTGCCATGGCAGTGTGACGCAGGGGGCTTTCCTGGCCGGGTTGGGGCTGTTCGCGCGGGCCGAGCAATTGGCACGCGGCCGCGCGGCCGCCGAGGCGCATGCCATTCGCGACGCCGCGCAGCGCTTGGCCGCGCCGGACAGGATGGGGCGCCTGTTCAAGGTGCTGGCCCTGACATCGCCCGGACTGCCGGCGCCACCGGGATTTCAGGCGCATGAATAAGGACAGGCAGGATCACGCCGGGAGATCGGGCCCGATGGGGACGGACGCGATTCCGCCCGAGGCCGTCCTGCGTCACGTCTTGCTGGGTGATGTACCGCACGGGTTCTTCACCCGGCTTGGGGGCGTATCGCAGGGCCCGTACGAAAGCCTGAACTGTTCCACCCGTTCGGGCGATACGCCCCAGGCGCTGGCCGAAAACCGCCGCCGGGTCGCAACCGTCATGGGGGTGCGTCCGGAATGCCTGCTGGGAGTGACCCAGGTGCATGGCGACGGCGTGGCGGTCGTGACCAGTCCATGGGAGGCTGGCGCCGCGCCGCAGGCCGACGCGCTGGTCACCGACCGGCCGGGGGTGGCGCTGGGGGTGATCACCGCCGATTGCGGACCGGTATTGTTCGCGGCCGAGGATGGCGGTGTGGTCGGCGCGGCCCATGCCGGCTGGCGCGGCGCGGTGGGGGGCGTGCTGGAGGCCACGCTGGCGGCGATGGCCCGGCTGGGGGCGCCAGCGGTGACGGTCCGGGCGGTCGTGGGACCCTGCATCGGGCAGCAGAGCTACGAGGTCGGGGCCGACATGCGCGCCCGGGCGCTGGCGGAGGACCCGGATGCCGAAGCTTTCTTTGCCGGTGGGCGGCGCGCGGAACATTACCAGTTCGACCTGGCCGGCTATTGCGTGGCACGGCTGCGGCGCGCCGGGATCGGCCGGGCAATAGCGCTTGGTGTGGATACGCTGGACGATACGCGGCGTTTCTTCAGTCATCGGCGGCGTACTTTGGCGGGTGGCGGGCCGATTGGGCATCAGATTTCGGCGATCGCCCGGGCCGGTGCTACAAGCGACGCATGATGCGTATCCCCGTTCTTCGCCATATGGCCGCGCTGGTGGCCATGGCCGGTGTCGGCCTGCTGTCCGGATGCCTAGACGTTCCGCATCCGTTTCGTGATCCGGGGCGCGAGGGGTGGTCGCTGGCAGGCAGTCCGCCGCCCGCGCGCCTAGCGGTGCCTGTGCCGCCTTCGGCCCTGTTGCCGCAGGCGGCGGCCCAGGCATGGAGCCGCGACGTGGCGGCCGCGCTGCTGGACCAGACGGTGCCGGCCATGGCGCAGCCCGCGCGCAAGGGGGACTGGTGGCTGCGCCTGGGGGCGGAGGCTCGGGGCCAGGACGTGGTGCCGACCTATAGCGTGATGATGCCCGATGGCCGGGTGCGCAGTGCCGAGGCCGGCGACCCCATACCGGCCACGATCTGGGCGGCCGGTGCCCCGGCGACGCTGCGTCGGGTGGCAGAGCAGGCAGCGCCCGGGATTGCCGCGGCCCTGACCGGGATCCAGGCGGCGCAGATGGCCCAGGATCCGCGTAGCCTGAAGCACCGAGCGGCACGGATCTATTTCGCCGGCGTGCATGGCGCGCCGGGCGATGGCGACATCGCGCTGGGCCAAGCCTTCGTACGCGCTCTGGGCGATGCCCAGAACGCCGTGCAGGCCTCGCCGCGCGATGCCGATTTCACCGTGTCCTGCGCCGTATCGGTTTCCGACGCGCCGCCGGGCGCATCCGGGCAGAAGCAGCAGCATATGCAACTGGTCTGGCGGGTGGTGGATCAGGCGGGCAAGGAAGCCGGGGCGGCGACGCAATTGCACGATATCGACGCCCACGCGCTGGACGGCCATTGGGGCGAGGTGGCCATGGTCGCGGCGCAGGAGGCGGCCGGCGGGGTGCGGCAGGTGGTTTCGCGCTATTCGGGGCGGAACAACGTGCCGCTGCCGATGCCCGCCGGTGGAGCCGCGAACGGCTCGGGCACGCCTGTAGCGAATTTGCAACAATGAGCCTGCTGTCGCGCGGGCGGAAACGTTCGGCGTGCAGGACCGTTGCGGCAGACGGATGACAGGGGCGGGCGCGGTTGCTAATACCCGCGCCGCCAGCCCATGAGACCGCCCCGGGGGAGAGCGTCGCCAGATGAAGATCGTCGCCTGTAACAGCAACCTGCCCCTTGCCGAGAAGGTGGCGGCGGAGTTGCGGATGCCCCTGTGCAACGTTTCGGTTCGGCGTTTCGCGGACATGGAGGTCTTCGTCGAGATTCACGAGAATGTCCGGGGTGAAGACATCTTCGTCATCCAGAGCACGTGCTCACCGACCAACGACAACCTGATGGAACTGCTGATCATGCTTGACGCCCTGCGTCGTGCATCGGCCCGTCGGGTCACGGCGGTGGTGCCTTATTTCGGCTACGCGCGGCAGGATCGTAAATCCGGCTCGCGCACGCCCATCAGCGCGAAGTTGGTCGCCAATCTGCTGGTCGAAGCGGGGGCAAACCGCATCCTGACTATGGACCTGCATGCCATGCAGATCCAGGGCTTCTTCGACATTCCGGTGGACAATCTGTATGCCGCGCCGCTGTTCACGCGCGACATCAAGGGGCGGATCGATCCCGGATCGCTGCCTTATGCCGTGCCACCGCTGGAGATCCCGGGTGGGTTCCAGAACTTGATGATCGTCTCGCCCGACGTGGGCGGCGTGGTGCGGGCGCGGCAGCTGGCCCAGCGCCTGAACGTGGACCTGGCGATCATCGACAAACGGCGCGAGCGCGCCGGCGTCTCCGAGGTGATGAACGTAATCGGCGACGTGCGGGGGCGGTACTGCATCCTGGTCGATGACATCGTCGATAGCGGCGGGTCGCTGTGCAACGCCGCAGTGGCGCTGGTCAAGGAGGGGGCTGTTGCGGTCGAGGCATATGTGACGCACGGGGTCCTGACTGGCAGCGCGGTGCCGCGCATCGCCCAGTCGCCGATCCGCATGTTGACGCTGACCGATAGCATCGCCGCGACCGAGGTCGTGGAGCAGGCCGTGAACATCCGTCAGATCAGCACCGCGAACCTGCTATCGCGCGCCATGCGCGCCGTGGCGGACGAAAGTTCCGTCTCCTCGCTGTTCGACTGAGTGGCGGTTCCGCTGGACGGCCAAGGCGGGCGGATTGACCCAGGCCGAACATGGACCTATCGGGGAGTAGCGAGCCGAGAGGAGCCGCCCCTCATGACCGAGTTGATTGCCCGCCCGTACTGGTACCTGCGCCATGGCGAGACGGACTGGAACGCTGCCGGGCTTTCACAGGGACGGTCGGACATTCCGCTGAACACGCGCGGGATCGCTCAGGCCGAGGATGCCGGCGCGCTGCTATCGCGCGAGGAGGCACGTTATGCCAAGGTGGCGCGCATCGTCTCGTCGCCACTGATCCGCGCATTGCGTACGGCTGAGATCGTCGCCCAGGCGATGGCCACGTCGCGCGCGGCTCCGCTGTCGGTTGCGGTCGATGAAGGGCTGCAGGAAGTCTGTTTCGGTGAGCAGGAAGGCCAGCCGATGGGCGACTGGTACGATAGCTGGATCGCCGGCGCGTACACGCCGAAGGGTGCCGAGCCCTTTGTCACGCTGCGCGCCCGGGCCGTGGCGGCGGTGAACCGTGCGTTGGACGGCGAAGGCCCGGTGCTGATCGTCTGCCATGGCGCGATGTTCCGTGCCCTGCGCGCGGCGATGAACCTGCCGGCCAATGTGCGCCTGCCCAACGCCACGCCGCTGTGGGTGACGCCGTCCGATGCAGCCGGCAAGGCTCCGTGGGGTCTGGACAAGCTGGGCTGAGCCCGCGTTGCGGCTGGGCCCGTGCCTGAAAGATTTGCGTCGGCGCGCATTTTCCGTTACACGCCGCGCTCGCGCAGGCACCCCTGGAGGCCTGCGCGCTTGGTTTTCAGGAGCGTAAAGTGACCCAATTCACGAAACTCGAGGCTTCTTCGCGCGCGAAGGCTGGTAAGGGGGCAGCGCGTGCGACGAGGCGTGACGGTCAGGTCCCGGCCGTCATTTATGGTGCGAAGCAGGAAGCCGTTCTGATCGCGCTCGACCCCCGCCTGGTGATGCGCGAGATGCACAAGGCCGGCTGGCGTTCGCGTGTATACGACGTCACCGTCGATGGCACGTCGACTCATGCGCTGATGCGCGAGATCCAGCTCCATCCGGTCAGCGATCAGCCGATCCATGTGGATTTCCAGCGCCTGGCGGCCGGCGAGCGCGTGCATGTCGAAGTGCAGATCGTCTTCACCGGCGAAGACAAGGCCCCCGGCATCAAGCGCGGCGGCGTGCTGAACATCGTCCGCCACACGGTGGATGTCAGCGTCGATCCGGCGAATATTCCGTCGTCCTTCACGGTGGACCTGTCGCAACTGGACATCCACGGCAACGTGCGCTGGGACGACCTGCAGGGTACCGAGAACGCCACGCCGGTCCTGCAGATCCCGAACTTCGTGATCGCCACCATCGCGGCGCCGAGCGTCGACGAGGCGGCGGAACCGGCCGCCGCGACGGCGACCCCGGCGAAGAAATAATCGCCGGCCGGACGGCCATGGAGCAAATCGTGATGAAGGTGGAAACGCCTCATCACGTGAAGATGCTCTGTAAAGCAGCAACGTGGAGCGTGCCGTGATCGGCCGGTCCCGCCACGGCACGCTTTAAGACAGGGAATACGGCATGCTGCTCTGGACCGGGCTCGGAAATCCTGAGCCGGGAATGAGCCGGCACCGGCACAATGTCGGTTTCATGGCCGTCGATCGGATCGCGTCCCGCCATGGCTTTGCGCCATGGCGGAAGCGTTTCCGTGGCGAGGTGGCCGAAGGGCGGGTGGGCGCGCATAGGATGCTGCTGCTCAAGCCCATGACCTACATGAACCTTTCGGGTGAAAGCGTTCAGCAGGCCGCCGCGTTCTACAAGATTCCAGTCGAAGCCATCACCGCTTTCCATGACGAGCTGGACCTGCCGCCCGGACGGGTGCGGGTGAAGCGCGGCGGTGGGGCGGCGGGGCATAACGGTCTGCGTTCGATGGATCGGATGCTGGGCAGTCCGGACTACTGGCGGGTTCGCATCGGTATCGGCCATCCCGGCGCGAAGGAGCGCGTGACAGGGCATGTGCTGGGCGACTTTTCGAAAAGCGATCAGGACTGGCTGGAGCGGATGCTCGACGCCATGTCCGATGCGGCGCCCATCCTGGCGGACGGGCAGCCGGAACTGTTCATGACTAAACTGGCGTTGCTGACCGGGGAGAATGGCTGATGGGGTTCAATTGCGGCATTGTGGGTCTGCCGAATGTCGGCAAGTCGACCCTGTTCAACGCTCTGACCGCGACGGCCACGGCCCAGGCGGCGAATTATCCGTTCTGCACCATCGAGCCGAACGTGGGGCGGGTCGCCGTCCCCGATCCGCGCCTGGAGGCGCTGGCCGCCATCGGCAAGTCGCAGAAGATCCTGCCGACCAGCCTGGAATTCGTTGATATAGCCGGTCTGGTGCGAGGCGCATCGCGCGGCGAGGGACTGGGCAACCAGTTCCTGGCGAATATCCGCGAGGTCGATGCGATCATCCACGTGCTGCGCTGTTTCGAGGATGACGACATCACCCATGTCGAGGGTGGGATCGACCCGATTCGCGACGCTGAGATTATCGAGACCGAACTGATGCTGGCCGACCTGGATTCGCTGGAAAAGCGGATCGTCGCCCTGCAAAAGAAGGCCAAGGGCAATGATCGCGAGGCCGCGGCGCAGGTGGCGCTGATGGAGCCGCTGATCGCGGTGCTGCGCGAGGGGCGTCCCGCCCGCCAGGCGATCCCCGCCGGGCAGGAAGAGGCGGTGCGCCGGCTGCAGTTGATGACCACCAAGCCCGTTCTGTATGTCTGCAACGTCGAGGAAGCCTCGGCTGCGACCGGCAATGCCTGGTCCGAGCGCGTCCAGGCCCGCGCCGAAGCCGAGGGCGCCGCGGCCGTGGTGGTTTCTGCCGCGATCGAGGCCGAAGTCAGCCAGTTGGGCCCCGAGGACCGCAAGGAGTTCCTGGAAGGGCTGGGCCTGGCCGATAGTGGTCTGGATCGGGTGATCGCGGCGGGGTACCGTCTGCTGGGGCTGCGGACCTATTTTACCGTCGGGCCGAAGGAAACCCGTGCCTGGACGATCACCGCCGGCACCCGTGCGCCGCAGGCCGCCGCTGTGATCCATAATGATTTCGAGCGCGGCTTCATTGCCTGCGAGACCATAGCCTATGCCGACTATGTTCAATATCACGGCGAGGCTGGGGCGAAGGAAGCGGGCAAGCTGCGGATCGAAGGGCGTGACTATGTCGTGCAGGATGGCGACGTCCTCCTCTTCCGCTTCAATGTCTGAGAGCCTGCCGGTCGGTCGTGATCCGGCTTGCGTCCTGGCGTGCAAGGTTCGACAATGCGCGTCGGATCGCGGCCGGATCGGCCGCGCGGAGCAGGGAGCCCGATCATGAACGCAGTCACGCCCGTCATGGACCAGCAGGACCAGTGGGTCCCGGCCATGCCGGGCCTGGCCGCGCGGGCACGTGACGCGGCGCGGGCGCTGGCGCGCAGTACCACCGATGCGCGCAACGCCGCACTGCGCCATGCGGCACGGGCCTTGCGCGACCGGCAGGACGAGATCCTGGCGGTGAATGCGCGCGACCTGGCGCATTCCACCACGACGGCGGCATTTCGCGACCGGCTGACCCTGACGCCGGCACGAATCGAGGCGATGGCGGTCGGGCTGGAGGACGTAGCGGTGCTGCCCGATCCGGTCGGGCGGGTGCTGGCGGAATGGACGCGGCCCAACGGGTTGCGTTTCCGCCGTATCGCGACGCCGGTCGGGGTGATCGGCATGATCTATGAAAGCCGGCCGAATGTCGGCGCGGACGCGGCGGGCCTGTGCATCAAATCGGGCAATGCGGTCGTCCTGCGCGGTGGATCCGAGAGTTTGCACAGCGCGCGGGCGATTCACGCGGCGATGGTGGCCGGCCTGCGGGCGGTGGAGTTGCCCGAAGCATCGGTGCAGATCGCACCGGATGCCGATCGGCGCCATGTGGCCGACATGCTGGCCGCATCCGGGCAGATCGACCTGATCATCCCGCGTGGCGGCAAGTCTCTGGTCGAGCGCGTGCAGCGCGAGGCGCGGGTACCGGTCCTGTCGCATGCCGAGGGGCTTTGCCACACCTATGTCCACGCGGCGGCCGATCCGGATATGGCACGGGGATTGGTGGTGAATGCCAAGATGCGGCGCACCGGAATCTGCGGGGCGACGGAGACGCTGCTGATTGACGCGGCAGTGGCGCCGTCGCTCTTGCCCGTCATCGTCGCCGATCTGGCTGCACGGGGCTGTGCCTTCCGGGCCGACGCTCGCGCGCGGGCGATCGTGCCCGGTCTGCCGGCGGCGAGCGTCGCCGATTTCGCCACCGAATGGCTGGATGCCGTGCTGTCGATCGCGGTAGTGGACGGGGTGGACGACGCCCTGGCGCATATCGTCCGCCATGGCAGCGCGCATACCGAAGCCATCGTGACCGAGGATGCCGAGGCGGCGGCCCGGTTCCTGAACGGTACCGATAGTGCCGTGGTGATGTGGAATGCGTCGACCCAGTTCTGTGACGGGGGCGAGTTCGGGTTCGGGGCCGAGATCGGTATCGCCACCGGGCGCCTGCATGCCCGCGGACCCGTCGGCCTGGAGCAGTTGACGACCTATCGCTACGAGGTCATCGGCACGGGGCAGCAGCGGCCCTGACAATGGTGTCGATTCCCGCGTGGGGCGACGGGCGACGGGCTCGAATCGGCCTGTTGGGCGGCTCGTTCAATCCGGTGCATGAGGGCCATCTGCGCCTGGCACGGCGGGCGCTGCGGCATTTGCGTCTGGACCAGGTTTGGCTGATGGTTTCGCCGGGGAATCCGCTGAAACCGGTCGAAGGGATGGCGCCGTTCGCCGAGCGCCTGGCGAAGGTGGCGGCACGGGTGGATGGGCGGCGCGTCGTCGCGACCGATATCGAGCAGCGGATGGGGACGCGCTATACCGTCGATACGGTTTCGTTGTTGCGGCGGCGTTTTCCCCATGTCGCGTTCATATGGCTGATGGGGGCGGACGGGCTTGCGCAATTGCCGCGCTGGCACGCGTGGCGGGGCATCGTCGCGCAGGTGCCGTTCGCGGTGCTGCCGCGGCCGCCCTACAACACCGCGGCGCTGCGGGGGCAGGCGGCGCTGGCCCTGGCCCGCTGGCGCCGACCGGGGCGGCAGGCGACGATCCTGGCGGATTGCGTGCCTTGTGCTTGGGCCTTTCTTCCGGCCCCCCAGATCGGTATATCAGCAACGGAATTGCGGGCATTGGACCGGGGTTGTGCGTTATCATCGGCCGAACCGCCTGCGCCTCATGCATCAGGAGAGACGGTCATCGCCAGGAAGCCTCCGGCCGATACGGGCACCACTCGTCGCACGGCAACCAAGAAGACGTCCGGCACAGCCGGCAGAAGCGCCTCCGGCGGTACGCATGCGGTTGCCGGCGCGGTGAAGGCCCCGGGCACGCCGCGCAAGAAGGCGGCGGTCGCCGGGCCGGCCAAGGCGGTGAAGCGCGAGCCGGCGGAAACCAGCCTGCTGGAGAAATACCTGTCCATCATCACCGAGAGCATCGCTGACGACAAGGGCGAGGACATCGTGGTGCTGGACCTGACCGGTCGGGCGGCGTTCGCCGACCGGATGGTGATCGCGACCGGACTCGCGGACCGCCAGATCGCGGCCATGGCCGCGCATATCGAACGCAAGCTCGGCGATGCCGGCTTGAAGCGAGTGCTGATCGAAGGCGCCAGCGGGTCGGACTGGGTGCTGATCGACGCCGGCGATATCGTCGTTCATCTGTTCAAGGCCGAGGCTCGGGCCATGTACGGGCTAGAGCGCATGTGGGGCGCCGAACTGGACGTGCCGCCGGCCGAGGGATAAGGCCCGGTCGCACATTCTGTTTCAGGCGAGGACGGAATGCGGTTGATTGCTGTCGGGCGCATGAAGGATCGTGTTGAGCACGATCTGTTCCAGCGTTATGCCGCGCGGCTGACGCCGCGGCTGGGTCTGGTGGAAATTGCCGAGGGCCGGGGGGCGGCGGTCGAGATCAAGCGGCGCGAGGCGCAGGGGCTGCTTTCGGCCTTGCCGGAGCGGGCGTTCGCGGTCGCGCTGGATGAAGGCGGGCGAACCCATGACAGCATGGCTTTCGCGCGCCTCGTCGAACGTTGGATGGGCTTGGCGCGGCCGCTCTGCTTCGTGATCGGCGGGGCAGAGGGACTGGATGGCAGCGTGCTCGCGCGCGCGGATGACACGCTCTCCCTGGGGCCGATGACCTGGCCGCATATGCTGGTGCGGGGATTGCTGGCCGAACAGCTTTATCGCGCGCGGGCGATTGCGTCCGGTCATCCGTACCACCGGGCGGGACGGCCCTGACCGGTTCTGTCCCGGGCCGGGGATTTGGAAATGGCGCCTTTTTGCCCCAAGCGATGAATATCAGCGGATGGAGCGATTCGGCGCGTCGTCGCGGAAGGCGTGGCCATAGGTCATGACCGGCAGGCTTTCCGGCGCCTCGGCCACTTCGGTCGACGCCATCGGGCGGCGAAGATCGCTGGGCGCGTCGTTGCGCGTATGCGGCACGGCACGTTCGCTGCTGGCCATCATGACGTGACCGGTCGTGTCCGGACGCGCATAGATGAAGCCATAGGTCGGATAGATGCTGCCATAGGCGCCGTTATGGCCTAACGCCACACGCACGGCCGTCCAGTCATTGTTGGGCGACACGTCGATGACCGACACATGGCGGCTGATGCCGCGCTGGGCCCAGTGGGATTGGTCGATGGTGATGGTTCGGCTGTCGACAATGTCGGTCACGACTGCGACGTGTCCCAGCGGCATGCGGCGATTGGCGCGGAAGTTCAGGATGCTGCCGGATTCGGGAGCAGAGCCGCGGGCATAGACCCCGGCGGCGTTGTACCACCAATTGGCCGCATTACCGTGCAAGGCGACGTCGGAATCGGCCTTGGCGAAAGCCACGCACTGAATCACATGGCCGCCGTCGTGCCGATGATAGACCACATGATGCATGATGCTGCGATGCGCATGGTGCGCCCGGGCATCCGCCTTGGGAGAGAGGGTCAAACCGAGGGAAGCGGCCGCCAGTGATAAAAGGAAAGAACGTCCCAAACCGCCTGCCCGCATCCCGAAGAATCCCACCTGCCAAGTCACTGCGCAACGAGGCGTAGCAAGGCGGTTGCAACCCTGACAAGACGTCGCCGCATTTCTGGGAGGAGACTGGTCAAATTTTATTAAAATTCACCAGCCAGTCGAAATAATCAGGAATATATTCCTTGATCTCTGATCCAGATTCCAGTTTTTGAATGAAAAATTTTGGTTCCCACGAAAAAGCCGGCCAGGAAGCCCTGGCCGGCCTTCAAATATCCGGGAATCGCAATCCGTTGCCGAAATGCGACAGATGGAATCGCGATGAAAGCGTGTCCTCCGCCGTTCTTACTACTTCGTGCAGACGATCATGATTTCGACCAGGATCTCGGGGGCGGCCATTACTGCCTGGACACATGCGCGGGCAGGCGCGCCATCCTTGGGCAGCCAGGCCGACCATACGCCGTTCATCGCGTCACGATCTTTGATGTCCTTCAGCCAGATCTGCGCCTGCAGCAGGCGCGTCTTGTCGGTGCCGTGCTGCTCCAGGGCCTCGTCGATCTGCTCCAGCACGTCATGTGTCTGGGCGACGATGTCGGCCGTCAGGTCGCGGGCGACGAAGCCCTGGGTGAACAGGAAGCCGTGATATTCGACGACCTTCGACAGGATCGCGTTCGGTTCGGTGCGGATGATCTTGCTCATGGGCCAGTTCCTCGTGATGCGACCGCGGCGGGTCGCGTGCTCCTCTTGTCCGATACCGGGATGGCGTCGGTCAACTCGAGGAGGGATTAGGATCGGGCAAAATCATCCAGTTGCTCGGCCGTGTCGAAATCTTGATGGATCGACGGATCAGCGTCGAGTGTCCTTACGCGCGTGCCCAGGGCGCGGATCAGTCCCCGCGCGCCCTGGTCACCTCGCAGGGCTATCAGTTCCGGGATCATGGCGCGATCCCATAGCGCCGGATGGCCATGCTGCCCGCCATGGACAGGGACGATGGCCGGGGCGGCGGCTTCGTGGTGACAGGCGATCAGGCGGGCGACCAAGTCGGGTTTCAGCCCTGGCATGTCGCCCAGGCAGATCAGGACGCCGGATGGCCGGTGGCGTGCCGCCTCTCTCACGCCGGCGCGCAGGCTCGCCGACAGGCCATCGGCGTGATCGGCGGCGAGACAGGTCGTCACGTCCTGCTCATACGGGGCGTGTGCGGCGATGACCGTCCGAAGATCGTCCGCGCGATGGCCCAGGACGACGATGATCGGCCAGGCCGGACTGGTGCATAGGGCCCGTAGCGTGCGGACGACCATTGGAACGCTCGCCCGATCGGACGCCAGCAATTTATGACGCGCACCGGTGCGCGTGGACCGGCCGGCGGCCAGAAGGATTGCGGCGACGGATTTGGGTCGGGTGGTCACGTCCAGCCGCGCTGATGGGCAAGTGGGGCATCGTGCCGCACGGCCACGATCTCGGCCAGGATCGACAGGGCGATCTCCGGTGCGCCGGTGGCGCCGATCGCCAGTCCGACAGGGCCGCGGATGCGGGCGGTCCGATCGGTATCGAAACCGTCTTCGCGCAGGCGCATCAGCCGGGAAGCCTGGGTTTTGCGCGATCCCAGCGCGCCGATATAGAAGGCCGGGCTGTTCAGCGCGACGCGCAGGCTGGGGTCGTCGAGCTTTGCGTCATGGGTCAGGGTGACGATAGCGGTGTGGCTGTCGATGTCGATGCGCTCAAGGGCCTCGTCGGGCCAATCGACCTGCAGCGTGATCCCGGGGAAGCGTTCCGGGGTGGCAAGCTGGGCGCGCGGATCGATCACCGTAACGTCGAATCCAGCCGCCGCGGCCAGCGGTGCCAGAACCTGGGCAATATGCACCGCGCCGACGATCAGCAGGCGGTGGGGAGGGGTCAGCAGGTGCAGGAACCAGAGTCGTCCCTCCGCATCCCGCTGCCGCTGGCTTCGGCCGTTGCGAAAAACGGATTCTAGGCTCGGCCGCAAAATGTCGGGCGGCGGCGCGCCCGCGACAACGTGCAGTCGATCGGTCGTCTTTTCGATCAGCACATGCTGCCTGTCGGGCAGGTTGGTCGCCAGGATAACCGCGCGCCGGGCACGCCGCAGGGCGGCAGCCCGCCGCGCCAGATCGAGCGGCAATGAGCCGGCCGGTCCGATCGACTCGACCAGGATATCAAGCTCCCCGCCGCAGGCCAGACCAACGGCCCAGGCCTGCTCGGACGTCACGCCATAGGTCAGTAATTCGGTGCCTCCGTGCGCCATGGCCGTGGCGGCCGCATCCACCACGGCGGCCTCGACACAACCGCCGCTAACGGATCCTTCGATCCGTCCGGTGGCGCTGACGGCCATCATGCTGCCGGGCGGGCGCGGCGAACTGCCCCAGGTGGCCACGACGATCGCCAGGGCGGCCTGCTCGCCGGCTTCGGTCCAGGCAATTGCCAAATCCAGTGGGTCGAAGGGCAAGGGGTGCGGCGTCATGGGTAGCACTCTATCAGCTTGAATATAGACAGGCCATAAGGCGCGGATGGGCGGCCTTGCTCGTCCGTGTCTCGGGGCGTACAGAGCGGAGCGGGCATCCATCATGTCCGAATTCCATACCTGGCCGCACGGTCGGCAAGGAGGCCCCAGTGTCGTTTTCCTCGGATCTGGACGGGTTGGATCTGCTGGTCGTGCCAGTGACCGCGTTCGAGCAGAATTGCGCGGTCCTGTGGGATCCGGCCAGCCGCCATGCCGTCGTGGTCGATCCCGGTGGCGACGTACCACGCGTGATGCGTGAGCTGGAGGCACGCGATCTGACGCTGGATGCGATCCTGCTGACTCACGGCCATCTGGACCATGCGGGGGGTGGAGATGCGCTGCGCACCGCGGCGTCGCGGCGGCAGGGAGCGATGGTGCCGGTCATCGGGCCGGATGCGCGCGACGCGTTCCTGCTGTCCGGCATCGCGGCGCAGGCCGCGCATTTCGGGCTG